>MAAF01000013.1:0-20462 GCA_002163005.1 Colwellia psychrerythraea
TAACGCAGAGTATGATTTGCTCAGCCTTCCCCAAGGGGCTGGTTTAGAAACGCTTTATGCTGCGTTATTGATTTCGACAATAGAATAACTATTCTCTTCAATCAATGCCTTGCCTAAAGACATTTCTAATTCCAGCTGAATCCTGCATCTTCAAGTGGAACGGGTATACTATTCACCTAGGCGTCAGCTCAGTATCAACAGACATCATCAATTTTAGTTTACAGTCAAAACCTGCCGATAATCACCCATCAAAAGCGGCAGTTTTACTATTAGTGCTGTTGTGTCGAATTGTCTTAATTTGATCACCCTTCCCAAGTATCAATAATTTCTTTAGCCGCTCTCATTGCTTCAATAGCGGCAGGAAATCCGCAATAAACGCTAGCGTGCATAATCACTGCTCTTATCTCTTCTTTAGTTACCCCATTACGTAAAGCACCACGAACATGACCTTTTAATTCATTCGGTGCTTTTAGGGCGATTAACATAGAAATAGTCACCAAACTTCGCGTATCTTTTGGTAAGTCATTTCTATTCCAAGTACTTCCCCACGCATTTTCCATGACTAAGTCTTGCAATGGCTGATCAAATTCATTGGCATTATTTAAAGCGCGGTCAACAAATTCATCTCCCATAACTTCACGACGAACTTGCTCTCCATTTTTATAGTGCTCATTTTGTTTTTCTATGCTCATTTTTATTTCCAATAACGTCAAGATGCTTTGATAATAAAAAGAATGGGAAACAAAAAACAGAAATAAAAACCTATTGCTAACATAAGCAGCCGTGATATTTGATCATGTTTATTTCAAAGTGTTGCTTATTAGTCCAAAAAATTTAACTGAGCTAAGGAACATCTTTGGTTAACCGATTAGTGTGACTCCCCCTGACAATGAATTACTCGGCAGTACTATCCCTTTTATAAAAAATATAAGGGATTGAAATAATGAATAAAAATATATATAGTTCACCGAAATTTAGAATCACCTTTCTGTGTCTTATTCACTATCTCTGCCTAAATAGTTTTCTTTTTATAGAAACTCAATTTAGCCATCAGTAATGCGATTAAAAGTTCCAGATCAATATATATACCCGTTACCAATCAAAGTGCAGGATTTCAGTGGGAATTAAAACCACTTTAGGCAAGGTAAATAATTTAAGCATAGTCATTCTATGGTTTGATTATTTAACGCCGACTAAAGTGATTTTAAACCCATCAAAGAAGCGCTTGAGCAACATCACTTCATCGTTGCTGTGACTTATAATGGAACAACCATTATTTCATCACAGCGCCTTGAATTGAAATAACTCAAGCACTCTGAAACCTGCATCTTGAATGGTAACGGGTATAAATTCCCTGCAGTGGAGAGCCAAATGTTTTTTCTTAGTGATCACGACACTCTTATTAGTTCAATTGAGGCCATTGGCGCTAGTTTTGCTGTATTTGAGTTCGACCCGCAGTCGGTAGCTTTTGAACTGGTCAGTTGCAATAGCCGCTATGAAGATCTTATGGGATATTCAAGTGAAAAAGCGCTTGGTCAGTCACTGACGACAATATTCCCGAGATACATTCACAACCCTTTAAAAGAGGCATTTATTCGTTGTAAAACTGAGCGTATTGCTTTGGAAACAGAGATTGTGCTTGACTACAAAGGGCAAGAAAGATGCTGGCGTTCCATAGTATCTCCCATAGTAAACTCAACAATCGAAAAATTTCGAATAATTCAAACCTGCGTTGAGATCACTGAGAAAAAGATCTTAGAAAAACAGTTAAACATCTCGATGAAACGATTTGAAGCCGTGGTTAATAACGCCTATGACGGCATAATTACCATTGATGAACAGCAAAATGTAAAGCTTTTCAATGAAGCTGCTCAATCAATGTTTGGCTACAGTGAACAGGAAATAATTGGAGAACCACTGACCAAGTTATTACCTGAAAAATACCAAGCTAAACATCATGGTTATGTCGAAGGGTTCAAAAGATCACAGGTAGATTCTAGACCCATGCAAACCAGAGCAGCCGTGCAAGGCCTTAGAAAAGACGGCAGTGAATTTGCCATTGAAGTGACCATATCAAAAATTCGTATTGCCGATAATGTTGAATTTACTGCGGTTATCAGGGATATTTCCGAAAAGAATCAACTGCTGGAAGAGTTAATCTTATCTTCAAGAAGAGATCCTTTAACGGAACTTTACAACCGCCGATATTTTACCGAATTACTCCAGTCAGAAATCACCCGCTCTAGAAGATTCAAGCGAGGTTTCTCGCTGTTAATGTTAGATATTGATCATTTTAAGTCAATCAACGATAGGTTCGGACATGCATGTGGAGACGCTGCTTTAATTGCCTTTTCAAAAACGGTGACTAATAGCACTAGGGAAGTAGATACCCGTTGCCGATGGGGTGGAGAAGAGTTTTTGGTACTCTTGCCAGAAATACCAAAAGAAACCGCGATGCTCGTTGCTGAAAAAATCAGAAAAAACGTTGAAAACCTTGAAACAATCTATGAGGGCGATCTGATAAAGCTTACCGTATCTATTGGTTTAGAGTACTTTTCTGGCGACGATATTGAAATAAGCAACATGGTCAATAAAGTAGATCAATTACTTTATAAAGCAAAGAACACCGGAAGAAATAAAATATCCACTGTAATCTAGTCTTGCTTTTGCCTGTCGTCGCTCACCAAAGAATTCATCGACATTCAATCAGTTGTAATACCTCAGAACTTAATATCTCATAACTTAGCAATGATGAGATATTAATCACGCTTTGACTGGTTGAAGATAACAGGCAAAGTAATACGGCGCGTGGCGATACAGGCGATAACAACACAAATAAAGCCCATAGTGACGAGTGTAAAGGGATATCCCACAGACTCAGTAAACACACCGAATAACAAGCCACCCAATGCACCACCGCCAATATTAATGGCGCCCCATAAACTCATAACCCTACCTCTAAAAGCACTTGTCACTGACACTTGAATAAGTGATTGAGTACCGACGCCGCAGACAGTGGCACAAAAACTTAATGCCCCTATAATCAGCAAACCTAGCTCAAAACTTCGAGTATAACTAAAGACAACCAACAGTAAACCGGAGGAAATCACTGCTATACGCATTGCCGGTAATAAGCGTCCTGCACTAAAGAATGACAGCAGTAAACCCGCAATAATAGCGCCGATTCCCGCCGCTGAATTCATCCAAGCTAAGGCTTCCACGCCCCGCCCGTAAAGTACATCAACCGCTGCTGGTAAAATTTCTAGCAACCCCCTGCCGAACATAGCAGAGACAGCAATTAACATTAATAAACGCAGAATTAAGTCCGAATTCAGGGCGTAATTCAGTCCCGCTTTTATATCCATAAAAAAGGTAAATTTCTTTGCCCCAGCAGTCCTCTGGCAGTCATCAAGCTTTAACAATAGTAAGACCATGATTAAGGGTATATAACAGGCTGCAACCACGGCCAATGCGACGGCATTGCCCTGATATTTAATCAGGAGTCCGGCAATAACTGGTCCAATAAAACGCGAGGTATTGTATAAAATAGCATTGATGGCCACTGCCTTAGGCATATTAACATCACTGACCAATTCAGGTACTAAAGACAGTCGTATCGACTGATAAGCACTATTGGCTATGCCTATCCCTAGGGCAAAAAACAACAGCATCATCTCATCAGCTAACTGTTGCCATACCAATAAGGACAATAATAGTGATAACAGCCCCAGTATAATACTGGTAACAACCGCTGCCTGGCGACGGTTGATGCGATCTACCATCACCCCAAATAAGGGACCGACAATGACAGATGGGAAGAACATTAAAAAAGCCAACATGCCCAACCAGCTTTCTGAATGGGTTTGATCCCACATCATCCAGCCCAGTGTCATGCGCTGAATCCAAAGACCCTGAGTAGAGAATATACTGCCACACAAGTAGGTCAGGTAATTACGTTCAGTAAATATAGAGCGCTGCACTGTCTGTTAATATCCCGATAAAATCGGGCATCATACAGTAAAAGCTCACAGGGAAATATCAATTTAAAGCAGACCTAAAAGCCGGACTTGCGCTGAACACAGCAGCTATATTGAGTCGTTGTGATATTAAAAAATAAACTTATCAAACCATAAAGATTACTCATAGCAAAGTCGTCCTCCCCAGCTTTACACCTCTGCGGAGTCCCAGTAGCATAGCGGGATGAACTGCGCTTGACTGTCAACGCTACTAGTCAACTTCGACAAATTAAAAGGCACCAACACCATGTCAGATAACATCAATTTAATTACTCAAAAAATTGAAAGCAAATTTAATGAAATAGAAAACGAAATATTTTACGGAAGTCTGTTTTCTCAATGGCGAGGATCCTTTGAAGTAAAAAAAGTGTATCTAAAAAAAGAAAATGACGATATTAAGTGTGACCTCGATATTCGTTTAAAAAACTGGCCTGAAGGGGTTTCGATTAAAGTGTACAAACATAAAGCATTGGCAGTGCTGCCTTATGTAAAAGATCAACAGCTTTGCAAAGATCACTTAACTACCGAACCGACACAGTGTAAATTTTGGAAAGATGCCTTCTACTTTTCCAACATGATAGACCTTGATCAAGACCGCTATGTGTTATTAGAAGGTAATAATATGTCAGATGAAGATACCGATATTTGCTTGAGTAAGCTAAAAACGCATATTGAAGAAATCAATAAAATTTTAGCGACTGATTAGTTCGGCGTTGTGTAAATGAGCAATTCAATAGAAGCATTCATTTGACCGATTAGATTATGCATGACGGCGAGTGATTCTTGACGAGCGTTCCACGCCACTTATATTTACCTCGGCCTTGGGGATCTCTGTGGCGCTCGCTCAGTGAAAACAGAGTTCATCAACTCTGTTTTTTCAGTCCATGATACTTTACATAATTGACATATTTTCACTGAGATAGCATTAAGTATACTTGGCAATTAGCAGATCTTAACGATGACGGTGGACAAATTTCACCGGTTCATTGTTTGTCGTTTGTTCTTCACATACAGCCATCACTCTGGCTGGACCTCCAGTGCCACCCACGTGGTTTAATGCTCCAACCATCAATGAACAATCACCTTGCTGTTGAGCTAATAGTGCTAGATTTGTTAGGTTTTCAACAATTAAGATGCCACGTTGATATAAACGAACATGTGCCGGCCACGCATTGCTCCATTTGTCGTCACTGCCTTTAGCGCCCTGTCCAGAGTCAGTACTAAAACTGTCAGCAGCAATACCCGATATCTTAATCTTTTTTTCATTCATAATTTTAATGATTTCTTCAATAGCTTCACCAGTGAACCCAGGGTGGTTTAGGCCATTAACATACTGCGACTTATCCCAGTCTTCAGTACCTGAAAAATAAAATTGTTCCCAACCAACACGACCGACTAACCACACGCCCTCAGTAATTTGATCTGCAACGGCTCGAATATCAGCAGCTCTTATCGTCGCTTGTGAATTATCAGAAAAATCGGTGATATATAGATCTGTGCTTGGTTTACCATCATTTTTTGCCAGTTCGACTTTTACTCTATTCGATACATCAATAAGCACAATATTCCCCGTTAGTTGCTCACTGTTCAATTGATGCGCTGCTTTGCGGTTACTGGCAAGAATCGCTCCTTTTTCCGTGCTATTTTCATCATTTTGATAGTGATTAGGGGCATTAAAACTGGTGCCATTGTGCTCTTGAATTAAAATGGCCCGACTATTGAAATGGCCTTGGCTAGTTGCCCATTTATCGATCGGATAGAGTATTGCTTGTTGATAAAACCCTGCAATGGGTGTGCTGTTATTTACAGGCTGATTTAGATCTGGTTTGGTGGCGTCGCTTTTGCTTGGTGAAAATGTCGGGATTGGATGGCTAAGATCGATAAATTCCAAACGGTTAGGTTGTGAAACCGATGCACAGCCGACGTTAAGTAATATGGTGCAGCCAATAATTAATTTTTTCATTTTATTTTTCCTTAAAGCATTAAATTCTCTGACAACATAGTAACCGTCCTGATGTTGTGATTAAATATCACCAACTTCATATTACTTGTGACGAAATTTCACCTATGGATAAATTAAGCTTGCTAAAGCTATTTGTTAACGCGGTTGATCATGGTGGCTTTGCAGCGGCTGCAAATCACTTAGGTTTGTCTGCATCGACCGTAAGTAAAGGAATGGCACGCCTTGAAGATAATCTTAGTATTAAACTATTCAACCGCTCTACCCGTCAGGTTCACTTAACTGATTCGGGTTCTCGTTATCTGATCACGGCAAGGCGAATAGTATTAGAGCTAGAACAATGTGAACAAGACTTAAAACAAACGAATGATCTGCCATGTGGCCAGGTTAAAATAAACCTGCCTGTGTCTTATGGTCGGCTTTATGTCATGCCATTATTACAGGAGTTTACGCAGTTATACCCAGACATCACCTTGGACGTTTCGTTTAATGATAGTTATGTTGATATTTTAGAACAGGGCATTGATTTAACCATTCGTACCGGTAAACTCGATGACCAACGACTGGTTGCACGAATGCTGAGCCCAATTGATTTTATTCTTTGTGCCTCACCTGCCTATATTGCTGCTAATGATTTTCCTACCTGCGCCGCAGAATACTCTCAACATAGCTGGATTCGTTTTAAATATCCTCAGTCTGGACGTTTAATGCCTATCACTGTCGATGAAGGTCAAGGGCTTGAGAGTTATGATCCTGGCAGTCAGTATATTGTCAATGATGGTGAAGCGCTGGCTGAGCTATGCGGCCAAGGGCTTGGCTTAACCCAACTACCCCATTTTATTGCCCGCGACTGGCTGAAAACGAATAGGATTGTCCCTATTTCACCTTTTCTTCGTTCATCAGAAGGGGTTTATTGTGTTTATCCAAAGCGCGAGTTTTTGCCCACCAAAGTAAAAGTACTCATTGACTATTTAATAATGAAAATTGAACAAAATGGTGAGAATACTTATCACACTTGGGCCGAAACCTTACAACCTGTAGCACATGAAATAAAACGGTGATTAATGATTGTTATCAAGGTAAAATTTAGCGATGGAATTGCTACTTATTCTTAATTTTAAGCTTTAGCCAAGGAATGCTCATTCATGCTCTCGTCAAACCGACTTATTAAAAAAACACTTAATTTTTTTCATGTTAGAAAATTAATCATGCTATGCGCATTTTTTCCTTTGCTAGCGAATGCCACAATTGCCGATGAGGATTTTCTCCAGTGCAAAGTAAATTTAGTTAAACGCGCTGAAACCGCGGGGTTTTCATCTTATATAACCCACACCGTTATCGATAAGATTTCCCCTATTAAGCGAGTGATTGCTTTAGATAAAAAACAACCCGAATTTACCCAGACCTTTGAGCAATATATTAAAGCAAGAGTTACCGATTATCATGTGCGAGTGGGAAAGGAAAAACTAGAAACAAATAAAAAATTGTTTGATACGTTAGAAAAAAAATACGGGATCCCACGCCAATATCTAGTCTCTTTTTGGGGCTTAGAAACAGTTTTTGGCAAGCATAAAGGTAAAATGTCGGTACTTAACTCCTTAGCTACCTTAGCCTGTGATAAACGCCGTAGTGAGTTTTTTACCCTAGAACTATTAAATTTGTTCACCTTAATTGAAACTAAGCAGGTCTCTATTGAACAACTACAAGGCTCTTGGGCCGGAGCAATGGGGCATATGCAATTTATGCCTACCGCGTTCTTAAAATATGCCGTTGATGGTGATAATGATGGCAAAGTCGATATTTGGAAAAGTGAGGTTGATGCTTTAACAACCGCAGCCAATTACTTAAATCAAATCGGTTGGCAGCCGAAAGAACGCTGGGGCAGAGAAGTTAAATTACCAGAGAACTTTGCCTTTGATAAAGTGGCTTTTGATCAGTATTACCCGCTTAACTATTTTAAAAAACTAGCCGTTAAAAAAACGAATAACCAATCATTATCTACTTATGATATTCAGGCTGAGCTATATCTACCTTCAGGCCATAAAGGTCCTGCATTTTTACTTTACCCTAACTTTAATGTGATTATGACGTGGAACCTTTCAAAAAGTTATGCACTTTCAGTCGGGCTCTTGGCTAATAAATTAGTTGGCGCTAAAGGCCTTGAGTTTTCACAAAAAGCGCAAACTCAAGTGAAACCTTATAGTGTTGTACAAATGAAAAACCTACAAAGCCAACTCAATTCATTAGGCTTTGAAACAGGTGAACCTGATGGGATCTGGGGACCTAAAAGTAGACAGGCCATTCGATCATTTCAGCTACAACATCAACTGATTGCCGATGGATACCCAAATAAAGAAGTTTTTGTAACAATCAAATCAGTGGGTAGTAAAGCATAGGCTATTGCGCCCTGCATCAATCAAGCAAGTTGATTGATGCTGATTTTGAAGAGGTAAATACACCATATTAAACTGAATTTAACACTTAGCACTTCTTCGAGAAGTTCTAAGCTATGTTATTTTGAATCGAAAGGGTATGGAATCCCCCCTCCTTAGAGCATTTAAAAGTTTTGGTTTTGCGTATTGGTCAATAAAATTGCCAATGGATCAACTTTACAGCTGCATTCATTTATTAGTATATTTTGGCAGGAAACATTAGACAAACTGGCGGTATTCAATGCTCTGCTCTAAAATATAAATAAGAAAGGACAATGATATTTCCACTCAGGATGTGCGAGTGGGTGTCTATACCCGCTCCACTTGAAGATGCTCCTTTCAGGGTCTTGTATAAGACGCATATAGAAACAGTTTCCACGTCTCACGAGATCGATTCTAGCTTATAGAAGATATTGGTCAAACAGGAGAAACTGTCATGTACAAGACTATTACAGCAACATATACAGATAAAATGGCCCTTAAAAATGTGGCTGATGAACTGGTGAATAAAGATATCCCAAGGGAAAATTTTTTCATCGATGAAAAAGTTTCACAGGTCAAGGTAATGATGCCAGAAAGTGCCGAACCGGAAATAATGGATATCCTCAATCGTCACGGACCGACTGAGATTCACTAAACAAGTAACTGTCCAAAGCCGTTACGCAGTGTAGCTACTGACAGCAGAAACGGAGTTAAGGAACTGGAATAATAATCTTCGATATAATGCTCAGTAAGACATTTTAAAGCAGGCGAATAGCCTGTTTTTTTTGGTTTCGGTACAGAAACTGTCATTAATTAGTAGGCAGGATGAAGACGGTAATGTCTTCAAACAACGGGAATGAAGCTCTAAACGGGTAATTCAGTAATATTTTTAATTAGTGTCCATTTTTATCGGGCAAGATCAAAGAACCTATAGCGGTCGTTAAATAGTACTCTAAACCTTTCTATCAAACGATCACTTTGATTCTGATACTGTTCATTATTGGATGTCTATGGTGGTTCGTTCCTATATGGAGGGATTATGTTAAAAGGCATGACGTCACAACGCCTGATTGCTCTATCGCTGACAGGCATAGCATTTTTGAACTTCCCACTTATTGCGCTATGGGATAAGGATGTACATATACTGGGATGGCCACTCCTGCCATTTGGACTATTTCTGATCTGGGGAATATTAATTGCAGCTCTGGCCTGGGTGATGGAAAAGCGGAATACTACCTAATGCTCTCCCCACCTCTGGTCATAACCGTCTCTTTTAGCTATCTGTTTATTCTGTTTGCTGTCGCCTATTTCGGTGACAAACGTGCAGAAACTGGGCAATCCATCATTGCCAGTCCGTGGGTATATGCACTGTCCATGGCCGTTTATTGCACCGCATGGACCTACTTCGGTAGCGTGGGACTTGCCGCCAGCGCCGGAGTGTGGTTTCTACCCATTTACCTCGGGCCTATGCTATCCATGATCTTGGCCTGGCTCGTGGTGCGAAAAATGATCCGCATTGCGAAAACCTACCGCATTACGTCTATCGCCGATTTCATTGCCAGTCGCTATGGCAAAAGTCCCTTGTTGGCTGGGCTGGTAACAATAATCACAGTAGTCGGCATCGTTCCTTATATCGCCTTGCAGCTAAAAGCCATTTCCAGTGGTTACGATGTGATGACCACCCCTCTGGGTGGCATTGCCATACCACCGTCCGCTTGGTGGTCTGATGGAACCCTGTATATGGCACTGATACTGGCGGGGTTCACCATCATATTCGGTACCAGGCATTTGGACAGCAGTGAGCGCCATGAAGGCCTAGTGGCAGCCATTGCCCTTGAATCAGTCGTCAAGCTGGTGGCTTTTCTGGCGGTAGGTATATTTGTAACTTATGGCATTTTTGACGGCATGTCAGACATATTTGCCCAGGCATCAGCAATAGCAGAAATCAAGGCGTTACTGACATTTGACCAGGGACGCTCGTTTGCCTACACCCAATGGTTTGCTTTGACACTACTGGCCATGCTGTCGGTTATTTTTCTACCACGCCAATTTCAGATCATGGTTGTAGAAAATGTCGATGAGCAACACTTGAAACGAGCAGTTTGGGTGTTCCCGCTTTATTTATTGCTGATCAATATTTTTGTCTTACCCATAGCATTGGGGGGACTGCTTTATTTTGGTACTGCCCCCGTTAATGCTGAGACCTTTGTACTTTCCCTGCCATTGGCACACGGCCAGAACATGCTGGCCTTATTCGCTTTTGTTGGGGGGCTATCGGCTGTGACCGGTATGGTGATTGTCGAAGTCATCGCTATATCAACCATGGTGTGTAATGACCTGGTCATGCCGGTGTTATTGCGCACCACACGATTTGGTGAACGCTCCAGCGGCGACCTGACCAAATTACTGCTTTTCATTCGCCGTATTGCCATCTTCGGCATCCTGCTGTTGGGCTACCTGTATTTTCATTTAGCTGGGGAAGCCTATGCCCTGGTTAGCATCGGCCTGATCAGCTTTGCCGCTGTTGCACAATTCGCACCCGCTATGTTGGGCGGAATGTACTGGAAAAACGGGACACGCAACGGTGCACTTGCGGGACTTTTACTGGGTTTTGTGATGTGGTCTTACACGTTAATGTTACCTTCACTCGCCAAGTCTGGATGGATATCTGAAGATTTTCTTAATCAGGGTCTATTTGGCATTGAATGGCTTAAGCCAGAACAATTTCTGGGGCTGGCGGGCCTTGATAATCTGACCCATTCCCTGTTTTGGAGCCTTTTTATTAATATAGCGGCATACGTGGCGGTATCACTCTGGAAACACCCAACAGCCCATGAAACCAGTCAGGCCTTATTGTTTGTCGATGTTTTCCAACGTACTCACTTATCCCAGCCGGTATTCTGGCAGGGCCAGGCAAAAGTAACTGACCTGTTACACCTGACCGGACGTTTTATGGGGGAAACAAAGGCGCAGCAACTGTTCACCGACTATGCTCAGGAAGTGGGTGTCGATGAGATAGGGAAAATCCCCGAAGACGCAACACTAGTACACTTTGTAGAAACCCATCTGACCGGAGCCATTGGCAGTGCCTCTGCACGGATCATGGTGGCTTCAGTAGTGGAAGAAGAAGCGCTGGAACTGGATGACGTAATGCGCATTCTGGAGGAAGCCTCTCAGTTACGCGCCTATTCGAAAGCACTGGAAGAAAAGTCGCGTTCGTTGGAACAGGCCACCAGGGAACTGCAAGCGGCTAATGAACAGCTTAAAAGCCTAGATCGATTGAAGGACAACTTTATGTCATCCGTGACCCACGAATTACGTACTCCGCTGACCTCCATCCGCGCAATGACAGAGTTAATGCTAGATGACCCCAACATGGGGGAGGAACAGCGCCTGGAATTTCTTAGTATTGTGGTGTCAGAAGCAGAGCGTCTTAGCAGACTGGTGAACCAGATACTGGATATGGCAAAGATAGAAGCAGGACATGCCGAGTGGCACAGCAGTGATGTGGACATACTGGAACTGGTAACGCAGTCAGTCAACTCCATCTCTGGCATCTATAAGGAACGTGGTGCTTTATTGGAAGTTCATGCCCAGAAGCCTGTGGCATTGATCCGTGCCGATGCTGATCGCTTGATACAGGTGCTGTTAAACCTGCTATCAAACGCTGTCAAGTTTGTGCCCGAGGAGAAAGGCAAGGTTGAAGTGCATATACGAGATGCAACGGAAGGCATCACGGTTGAAGTGATTGACAACGGGCCAGGGATCGCACCGGAAAAACAGAAGCTGGTGTTTGAAAAATTCCGCCAGATAGAAGGTGAAACAGACCGCCAGCCGGGTACTGGGTTGGGCTTGCCGATTAGCCGTCAAATTGTGGAGCATTTCGGAGGGCGCATGTGGTTACAGTCAAAAAGAGGCGAAGGCGCCTGCTTTGGCTTTTTCTTACCTAGGCAAAAGGACAGTCTGGCCGATACATAATAATGATAGGAGTTCCAAAAAATGAGTGAAACTATCCTGATTGCGGATGATGAAAAGAATATCCTGATTTCTCTGGAATTCCTGATGAAACGGGAAGGCTACGTTGTGGTGGTAGCACATGACGGTCAGGAAGCGATTGATGCCATTTCCAAGGAGCATCCCGACCTAGTGTTACTGGATGTCATGATGCCCAAAAAGACTGGCTTTGATGTTTGCCAAGAAGTACGCGCGAACCCCGATCTTAAAGATACCCTTATCCTGATGTTGACGGCTAAAGGGCGTGATACGGATATCGCCAAAGGACTGGCAATGGGTGCTAATGGTTACGTCATAAAGCCATTTTCCACTAGGGAACTGGCACAAAAAGTGCGCGATATGCTGGATCAGGCATGAGACGTTTTGACTGGAGGGTAGCCATTGGTGTTGCCATCATTGGCATTATCTGCCTGCTATGGCTGTTGGCAACAGGCATATTAATCTGGTCAACCCTTGATGAAACAGGTCGTGATGCAGTTGCAGCCACGCTGAGGCCAAGCCTTGAATTGTTGATTTTAATGTGGGCAATATCTCTGGGTGCGGTTGGTATCGCACTGCGTTGGCTAGTGGCCTACTTCATGACTGCCCCTGCCCGTCTCGCAGAAGATGCCCAAGTTTTACTTGGCACCGATGTAAAACGCCAACTTAAGCCAAGTGGTAGCCTTGAAAACCGTAGCTTGACCGATCTGATCAATCAGTTAGTGCAGCAGCGAGAAACATTACGTGAGGAAATGGATGCACTTGTACAGGAAGCAGCCCACAACACAGAACTGGAAAAAAATCGCTTGGCCGCACTGATGTCCGAACTCAGTAAAAGTGTCGTGGTTTGCAATCTGGATGGGCGTATCCTGCTATACAACAACCGAGCCCGAATGCAGTTCCATCGATTATCACAAGCCACCAAGGTTGCGGCTGGGGTTGAATTGATCGGCCTTGGCCGTTCAATTTATGGAGTCTTCAATCGCAAATTACTCACGCATGCACTGGAAAACATTCAACACCGTTTACAACATAACGTAGCATCCCCATCAGCACAATTTGTAACTACCACACAGTCAGGGCAATTGCTACGAGTACAAATGGCACCGGTGCGCGCTGTCCAACTTGAAAACCGGGAACCCACTCAAATGATGGGGTTTGTACTCTTAACCGAAAACATCACCCATGAATTTGAAGCACTATCACAACAGGACCACGTTCTAAATACGCTTACCGAACGCAGTCGTGCTGCAATAGCAAACATGCAGGTGGCTCTTGATGTACTGGAATACCCCGATCTTGAACCAGCCATGCAAGAAAGTCTGCTGGGTGTTTTGCGTGAAGAAACGCAGGGACTGGGGGAACGTATCCATGAACTAAAATCAACCACAGTAAATGGCTTCATGTCACACTGGTCACTCGAAGATATGCTGGGAGCTGACTTGGTTGAGGCCGCCATAAACCGTATTAATGCACTGGAGGGACTTACCGCTACCGAATTCAGTGTCGATACTTCCGTTTGGCTGAAAGTGGAAAGCTTTACATTACTGGAAGCAATCACCTATCTGGCCGAGCATGTACACCAGCAATGTGGCGTGGACACGGTGCAATTTCGTCTTAGCATGACCGAAACTCATGGTCAGCTTGATCTTTGCTGGACTCCACTAAACCATGAAAAGGATACCCCGTTATATTGCGAAAAAGATCCCATTCGGATTGGCGGTGAAAAAAGCTCATTGACAATACAGGATGTCGTTGAACGCCATGATGGTGCGTTCTGGTATGAACACGAAACAGAGGGTAATCAGGCATTTTTCCGTTTCCTTGTACCACTGGCTAAACCACAAGAGCAGCTGGATACATCGGCTTTGATGCGCAAAGAAAGCCGCCCGGAATTTTACGACTTTGACCTATTTCAAGCCTCGGAACAAACGCGTTCACTGGAAGATTGCAAGCTTACCGAACTCTCCTACACCGTCTTTGATACAGAAACGACCGGTCTGGATCCATCTGGCGGTGATGAAATTATCCAGATCGGAGCCATACGCATCGTCAACGGCAAGCTGTTGCATCAGGAAACCTTTGAGCAACTGGTAGATCCCAGGCGCTCTATACCGGCAATAACTATACCGATTCACGGCATCCAGCCCGATATGGTGAAAGGACAGCCAGTCATTGAAGAAGTATTACCAGCCTTTCATGCGTTTGTGGGGGATACCGTGCTGGTGGCACACAATGCCGCATTCGACATGCGCTGCCTGCAAGTGAAGGAAACGGCTACCGGGGTGGTGTTCGATCAGCCCGTACTAGATACCCTACTACTGTCTGCTGTCGTCCATCCCAATCAGGAATCGCACCGACTGGAAGAGATTGCCGAACGCTTTAACATTAATATTCATGGGCGCCACACGGCCTTGGGTGACGCCATGGCAACAGCGGAAGTGTTCCTGCAACTAATTCACCTGTTGGCAGAGCAAGGCATCTATACCATGGGACAGGCACGTGTCGCCGCCCAAAAGACCTACTATGCTCGTCTAAAATACTAGAAAGCTATCGGAGTTAAAAGTCTCGCTGCCGACTTATACCAATTGAATTCATTATTTCAATTGGTATTACCTAATGACGCCAATCATCCATCGTTCACGCTTACCTTAAAGGCACCTGTTCAAAATTCAATCCCTAATTATTGCGTTATTCAGACTGAAAGGACTACATTCGTATCTAAACAATCTATTCAGAGGTCGTATTTTCATTCATGAAATATTCAGGCTTTATAACTTGCTATGCTTTTACCTAATGATTGTTTTGCATAAAAACCCATAAAAGCGTAATATTTATCTACTTTTATATTATTAATAATTATTTATGCCTGTTAATTTACCTGAAATAATTCCTGCTTCACTTACGCCAATTCAAGGCATTCGCCTAGGTTGGGCCGAGTCAAATATTAAAAAAACAAACCGTAAAGATTTACTCGTTATTGAAATCTGTGATGGTAGTGCCGTATCTGGCGTTTTTACCCAGAACCGCTTTTGCGCTGCGCCGGTAACCCTGTGTAAAAAACATTTAGACGCAGTGAAAAATAATGATGTTACGGGCACTAATGTTTCAGGTATAAAAGCATTAGTGATCAATACGGGTAATGCCAACGCAGGAACCGGTGAGCAAGGCATGTTAGATGCACTCACTACTTGTCAAAATTTAGCTGAAATTATGGCTATCCCGGTCGAGTCTATATTACCTTTTTCAACAGGCGTAATTTTAGAACATTTACCTATGGATAAGATTTTAGCTGGTTTACCTCTTGCGGTAGCTAATTTGACCGCCGACAACTGGACTGATGCTGCTTCAGCTATTATGACCACAGATATTGCCCCTAAAGCTTATGCTACTCAGGTAAAGGTTGGTGATGAAAGCATAAATATTACCGGAATATCGAAAGGTGCTGGCATGATCCATCCTAATATGGCGACCATGTTAGGTTATGTGGCAACCGATGCTAATATAACGCAATCGTTATTAGATAGTATGACCAAAGAAATTGCAGACTTATCATTTAACTGTATTTCTGTTGATGGTGACACCTCAACCAATGATTCCTTTATTGTTATCGCCACCGGGAAAAGTAATGCTCCTGCGATTACAGACCGTAATGATGAAGGTTTTAAAGCAGTGTTTAATGCCTTGCTTGAAACCTCTCAGTATTTGGCTAAAGCCATCGTTCGGGATGGCGAAGGCGCAACCAAGTTTATAACAGTAACCGTTAAAGGTGCATTAACACTTGATGAAGCAAAAACTATTGGTTTTTCTATCGGTAAAAGTCCATTAGTTAAAACAGCAATGTTTGCTTCTGATCCTAATTTAGGTCGTGTACTTGCGGCTATTGGTTACGCTTCACGAGAGTGTCAGTCATTGGATGATTTAGATACAAACCAATTAGAGCTCTATTTTGGTGATTTATTAGTGGCTGAAAAAGGCGGCCGTGCCGCAAGTTATAATGAAGATGAGGGGCAAGCAATAATGAATGAAGCTGAAATTGATATTACCGTGCAACTTCATCGTGGCATAGAACAGTCAACTATTTGGACTTGTGATTTCAGCTATGATTACGTCAAAATCAATGCAGAATACAGAACTTAAATGCATAATTTAAAGAAAGGGCTTAAATAAGATATCTATTTTACCTTAAAAAAATAAATATCTCGCAATGATAAAGGTGGTTAACCCCACCTTTGGCTTTAATGAACTCGTTATACCAATTCCATTAAGTTAGTTCCCACTAAGGTTTTTCATTCACTTTAAAAAGCCACTCCAATTTTCATCTTTGTGATCTAATGACAGATGAAATATACTGGCTACTGTCAATTTTTCCTTAATATGAAGTTATCGTGTCAATTCAAACAAAAGCTAAACGCCCTAACAATACCTTTCTAGAACTCATTTTTAACATTGCTGTTCCGTCGATCATTTTAATGAAATTATCGGGGGATGACTATTTAGGCTCCATGTATGCCCTAGTTGTGGCATTATTTTTCCCTATTGGTTATGGCTTGTATGACTTTATCAAAAACAAGTCGATGAACTTTATTTCGTTACTTGGGTTTTTAAGTACCCTATTAACCGGTGGCATTGGTTTATTCGAGTTAGATGTGGAGTGGTTGGCAATTAAGGAAGCAGCAATTCCATCAGCCATAGGCTTAGTTGTACTCATATCTGGCTTCTGGGGCAAACCTTTAATTGCCAAAGTATTGTTAAACCCTATTATATTTAATTTAGATCTAATCTATGAGTCGCTATCAAATAAAGATAAAACTAATGAGTTTAAAGCTAAAATTCAGTGGGCAAATCACCTGTTAGCAGTAACATTTGTCTTTTCTGCGACGATGAATTACCTATTAGCTAAATGGATTGTAGTGAGTCCTGCAGGTACCACAGAGTTTAATGAGCAGCTTGGTGAAATGACCATCTTAAGTTATCCAGTCATCGCCATACCTTCAACAATCATGTTAATTGCAATCATGTTTTATGTGGTAAAGAGTGTGATGAAGTTAACGGATTTAAAATTAGAACAAATATTAAACGCCGAAAAGTAACTATAAAATTCGACTCAACCGCTTTGCCACTTGAGCTTAAAGGGTGAATGCAAAGCGGTTATTACCAATACAAAAAACACAATCATTGCTATATACCCAAGCTACCTGAAGATGCAGGTTTCAGCTGGAATTAGAAAAGCTTTTAGGCAAGGCATTGATTGAAGAGAATAGTTATTCTATTGCCGAAATCAATAACGCAGCATAAAGCGTTTCTAAACCAGCCCTTCGGGGACGTCTGAGCAAACCATGTTCTTCGTTGCCTCCTTTTTTAAGGGAATAACCCTTAATAAAAGGAGGCGCCTTGATCATGAATCGCTCAAGCGTCCTGAAACACGCATCTTCGAGTGGTTTGGGTATATACTGTTAATTTTATAACTTTTATACATGATGGGGTACAATTACCGCACATCAGTTAATCGAGTTAACATCATCAATCACACTGCTCACAAAGACAAAAAAGAAAGAAATCAGCCCCTCCCTTCTTCAGTTATATCAAATATAGCGGTATCAGAATCGGTAGCAAATACGCAACTTAAAATTGCTACTTTCAATTTGTTTAATTACCTTGAGCCGCCTAATGCTTTTTATGAGTTTGAGCGTATTTATAGTGCTGAACAGTGGGCAAAAAAACAGAAATGGGTTGCTGAGTATTTGCGTGAATTTCAGCCTGATATTATTGGTTTTCAAGAAGTTTTTAGTGCCGATTCATTAAAAGAGTTAGTTGCAGCGCAGGGATATGCCTATTTTGAAGTGGTTGATCAACCTGATGTCATTGATGACTTTATTTATCGAAGTCCTGTGGTAGCCATTGCATCTCGTTATCCTATTGCTGAGGTGGCTGCGGTAGAAGCAAACACTGAACTTGCGCAAACATTAGGGCTAGCCAATGACTTTTCTTTTAGCCGAAAAGTCATCAGAGCGACGGTTGAACTACCGCATATGGGCAACTGTGATTGTTATGTTGTGCATTTTAAATCTAAACGTCCGATGATTGAAATCGATGAGAAAAATAACAGTTGGTCGCCAGAAAAAACGATTATTGAAAGCCTAAAAGCCAATGTGGCAGGTGGTTGGGGTTCAACCATACAACGTGGCAGTGAAGCAACATTATTAATGATTGATATGATTGAACGACGCGAGGTTACAGGCAACCCTATGGTATTAATGGGTGATTTTAATAATACCTTAGCGGATGGTGTGTTAAGTCATTTACTGACAAACACTTTGCGTTTTGTATCGCGCATTGACTGTGATGCTTATCTGGCTAAGTATTGTTTAAATGATGCTTGGGATTTATTTCAAACAGCAGTCACTAATGATAAAAATGAAGCGGATAAAGAGAGTAAAGTAGATAGTGAAGAGGCAACTGATATAGCAGATAAAACTGATACATCTAATATATCTACTATAAGTAAACGAGAAGAAAAAGTAATGCGTACCCCAACCCATTATTTTGGTGCGGGTAGCTCGGTACTCGATTACATTTTATTATCCTGTGAATTTGATGCTAGTTACCACGACAGTCTTTATCAAGTCAGCGCTTACGATACTTACGATCGACACTTAATTAATCCTATTTTCGAGCGTGATGGCGAAAGTACAGATCATGGCATTGCGTTAGTGACCTTAACGTTAAGGTCTTAAGATTAAGCTCTTAAGGTTACTTTTCAGCGATTAATTTATAAATGCCCTGACCATCCACCGCAACATAAACATAACCATCTGGCCCCTGTTTAATGTTGCGTACTCGAGTCAATTCATCTTTAATGACTTCGGCCTTAACAACCTTATTTCCTTCTAAAGTTAACATAACGATCTGACCAAACTTTAATGAGCCAAGTAGTATATTTCCTTGCCAACCTGGGTATTTTTCACTGGTTACAAAGGCCATGCCTGAAGGTGCTATAGATGGGTCCCAATACCATAACGGTTGCTCCATACCTTGCTTTTTGGTTAAGTCGGTAATCTCAGTACCTGAGTAGTTAATGCCATAACTAATTGTTGGCCAACCATAGTTTTTTCCCTTGCCGAGAAGGTTGACTTCATCGCCCCCACGTGGACCATGTTCATGGGTCCAGATCTCACCAGTTACTGGGTGTTTGACCATACCTTGTGGATTACGATGTCCATATGAATAGATAGATTTTTTAGCTTTATCATTATTAACAAAGGGGTTGTCATCAGGTATACGGCCATCATCATGCAATCGATAAACCTTACCCGCATCGCGAGTAATATCTTGAGGGTTCACATCTCTTTGGCCTCGATCACCAATAGAAAAATACAAATACCCTTGGTTATCAAACGCTAACCGACTACCAAAGTGAACACCTTTGCGACCATAAGCTTGAGCGACATAAATATCTTCTTGCTCAGTTAACGTCATTCCATTGAGTTTAGCGCGCATGATGGCTGTGCTTTTATTACCTTTGTCGTCTGCCTTTGCATAAGAAAAATATAGCCAACCATTGTTGGCATAGTTCGGGTGTAAAGCGATATCAAGTAACCCTCCTTGACCGCCAACCACGATATCTGGCAAGCCAGAAATTGTTTCTGCTACAGCCTTTCCTTTTTTTAGCCTTTTTAATTCGCCGCCACGCAGAGTAATTAACAAATCACCGTTAGGTAACCACGCCATTCCCCAAGGTATACCGGTATCACCAAGATGCAATTGAGCAGTGATATTTTCATTGATTTTACTCGTTCTGGCCGCCAATACCTCATTACTATTTGCAAAAATAGGCGTAAGTGTACAGCAGGCTAGCGTGGCTAATATTATTTTTCGTAGCAATAACATGGGAACATTTACTTATCAAATGGTACTTTTATCATCATAAGCAATTCAGCGACAATTGAAAGAAAAAATGAGTTTAATACCAAATCCATTAAGTTAGTTCCCACTCAGAGCTTGCCAGGGATTTGAGAACAAATAGAATTTTTTTGCATATAGTTATTCTATATGAAAGAAATTATGTGCAGTTATCGA
>MAAF01000013.1:20471-41211 GCA_002163005.1 Colwellia psychrerythraea
TATCGAGTCGCCCATGCCGTTCTAAGTGGTCACTTCTTTATACGGAATGGTATAAGCCTTAGTTCAGCTTATGGTTTGGGCAAAAAAAAGAGGCGTTAGCCCCTTTTAATTTATGCATATGTTGTTTATGCCTTGATAGTGACTTCTTTGACCCCTAAGTCTTGCATAGCGATTGCCGTTATCAAATTACTCACTCTCAGCAGCAAACCTCTAATTGATTGGTTTTGAGCATGTAACGTTTCAACTAACGTAGTACAGCTATCAACTAATGCATCACTGTAAGCAAAGCCTATCAGTGCCACTATCTTAACCATAGCGACCTCATCAAGCATCTTGCTACTTTCATCTTGCTGCTCATAGACGATATTAACCAACTCGATAGTGCTTACCAGTTTTTCCATTCTAGGGTTAAGCCTCAATAACGCTGTCGCCCTGTTGCTTGCTGCTCGATCAACAAGCTCTTTGCTAACAACTAACTTAGGCCGAATTTTTTTACGTGTAACAGGTGACTTTCTTTTGACAACCTTGCGCTCTATTGATTCTCGGTAGCTGAACTCCCCATCGACAAATTGACCTATGTTGGTCACGCTCAATCTTTCAGACATTATTGCCGCAGATTTAGCCGTTTTACGGGTAAAGTCTCGATAATCTTCAGCAAAGCCATGGGTAGAAATACATTGCGCTAAATCCAATATTAACGCATTAACTTTGCCCTTTGATGCACGTAAACACCTGCCGATTATCTGTAAATACAATCTTAATATCTTGGTAGGACGCGCTAAAACAACGCAATCAGTAGTAGGATCATCAAATCCAATGGTAAGCATAGACATATTGATGATTAACCTAACCTCGTTTGACTTGTATCTACGTATACTTTCATCGTTATCACTCGTTGGGCGCTGAGAGTGAACAAGCTCATGTGGGACGCCAAGCAAATTAAAAGCTTCAGATAGCGCCTCTACATGTTTGATGGAGTTAGCAAACAGCATAACCTTACGACCATGAGATAGTGCATCATCAACAGTTTGCTGTGCAACTAAGGAACAATGCTCCAGTAATATACAGTCTAAACCTGAGACACTAAAATCACCTCGGTACATTTTAACGGCACTGTAATCTATCTCTTGAGATAGACTAGGGACTTTATAAACAGGTTTAGCTAATTCACCCAATTCAATCAACTGTCGAGTTGTTGTTTCTTCAATTAATGCCATCGACTTATCAATATAGACACCTAATCTATCAATAGGTGTGGCAGTAAGCCCTATGATCAAGTCAGGAGATAACTCTTCACGCATAGTGATATAAACGCCACCCATGCACCCAACATGATATTCATCACGTAACAGTACATCACACTTTATATTTAGGTGTTTTCGCCTGGCATATGACTGCTCCATAACTAACGTCACATCACCGCCAGCTACATACTTGTAGCCTGACTTAACGACACTAACAGACAGGCCATTAGTTGTGAGCGTGTTTAATAATTGAGGAACCAACGCAGCATTACGTAAACTTACCACGACCCTCTTATCGGACATTGCTTGGCATAATTTAAGTATACAGATACTCTTACCGCCCCCCGTAGGCAGTGCGATAATAGAGTTTACCCCTGCGCCAATAGCCTTAGTGACGCTGTTAATCTGATAATCTTTTTCTAATATCTGCATGCCATACTACTCGGGCTTGTTTCTTATATTGGTATTGTTAGCGGTCTTTTATTGTTATCAATAGACCCGTGAGTTCTACATCTAAGATTACTCACAACGAAAACCTTCTTCAATCAGATTTATGCATGATATAACACAAGTCTTATCGAGAGGGGGCATCATTATATACCTAAACTACGTCAAGATGCAGGATTCAGCTGAAATTAGAAACGTCTTTAGGCAAAGCATTGATTGAAGAGAAGGGCTGTTCAGGAGAATATGCTCCTGCATTATCTAATAAGCTGCATCGATGTAGCGTCCTTCTCAAAATCAATAACCTAGCATAAAACGTCGCTAAAACAGCCCTTTGGGGATATCTGAGCAATATTCACACCTGCGTAACATCAGCTCCAGCCATCAGCACTATTACTTTGAAGGAAGATGAGAAGAAAAGAGTTAAGGTAGACTGACTATTTTCTTGTGGATATCATCTTTACCGTGTGGGTTACTCTTCTTCTTTCTCACTAAAAGAGTCGACAAAAGACTGCAATCCTTCTTGAACTAACTCATAAGTTTTATCAATATTATTGGAAATATCTCCCTCTAATACTTTTAAACTGCCAAGTATATCTTTGGCTTCACTAAAACCTTGCTCAATACCACCACTAATAATATCAACAAAACTCGTTAACGATTCCTCTTCATCCATTTCAGGGTGTTGCTCTCGATAAGCCCCCAATAACTGAGTACTAAAAGAAACAATACGTTCAGCCGTCGCTTCAGAACTGAAATCAATGCCTGACTCATAAGCGTCTTCAACACTACTATCAACCCCGCTCCCTTTGAGTGCTTCGTTTATTCCCTGTAAGGCAGTTTTTAACAGCAGTGATAATGGCTTATCGCCAACTGTATTATTGAATTTCAGTGTAGATTCAATAATAGCTGCATTAAGCATTTTTTTATTACTGACAGAAATAGGCTCTTGTACTTCTCCAATTTTTTTCTCATGTGCAAGATCCGATACTTGTTGGCCCATGGGCCCATTTTCTTTTTTATCCTGCGCTTTTGCTAAAGATCGAACATCTTGGCTAAATGTAGTATTCGGTTTAATTGATGAGTTCATAATATCTATCTCTATTTATCAAAACATATATAGAAGTATCGGCACGGTGAAGTATAACTTAAGCATAGAATATCCATGACGCCCGCTCAATTCATAACGTTATTATGGTTAGCTTAATAATTATTCGAGCTTATACCCAAGCCACTTGAAGATGCAAGTTTCAGAGTGCACTTTGAAGGGTTACGGGGATATATTAAGAAATGGTAAGCTTGTGATAGTATTTGAACATCAAGGTTATTTTTTTCTTCATTAACCTTTGCCTTAAGTCGAGTAATATTTCATGTTCACCCAGATATCGCCAAAAATTTCAGCCATCCCCACTACCCTTATTACCGGATTTTTAGGTGTAGGAAAAACTACCGCAATATTGCAATTACTTGCCAATAAACCCAAAGATGAAAACTGGGCTGTACTCGTCAATGAGTTTGGCGAAATAGGAATAGATTCGGCACTACTCGCTGGTAATAGTAATGAAAAAGGGGTCTTTATTCGTGAAGTACCAGGTGGTTGTATGTGCTGTGCCTCTGGCGTGCCTATGCAAGTAGCATTAAATCAGCTTATTACTAAATCAAAACCTGACAGGTTACTGATAGAGCCAACGGGGTTAGGACATCCAAAAGAAGTGGTTGAAGTATTAACCAATGGCAAATATCAAGAAATAATATCACTGCAATCAATACTCTGTTTAGTGGATGCCAGAAACCTTACCGATACACGTTATACAGAGCATCCCTCATTTGTACAGCAACTCAAAGTGGCAGACACCATTCTAGCGGCAAAAGCAGACACCTATTCAGCACAAGATGAAGAAAACTTATCATCTTTTATTGCCAAAAATGAGCTAACAGAAAAGACATTGCACCTAATGCGGCATGGTAAAATTGATGCTCGTTGGTTAGCCCAAGAGCGTAATACAACAATAACGAGCAAACCCATTGTTGGCATTGCAATCCCTTCTTTACAAGATAGTTCACATGAGCTTGAAATCAGTTATAACAATGAACTTAAACTAAACCAAGCATTACAAACTAGGCTGGAGCAAGAGGGTTTTATTGAACTAAATAATCATGGCGAGGGTTATTTCAGTAAAGGTTGGATTTTTTCAGACAATTACACTTTTGACTACCAGCAATTGATAACATTAATAACGTCATTGAGCCTTGCACGTGTTAAAGGTGTGGTAATTACTGAGCAAGGAAGCTATGCCTTCAATAAGGCAGACAGTGAATTTAACTGCAACAAAATTACTGATTCAAAAGACAGCCGTATTGAGTTAATCGATACCGATAAAAGTGCTTTAAATAACCTAACGAGTGAACAACTATTAATGTTAAATAAAGGTTCTCTATAATTATTCACAATTGAAATGACGATGTAGCGCTTTATTTACGCGGGTTCATCGTCACTATAGAACTTTGCATGTTCATAAATAAATCAAATACCAATCCCCCTAACCATCACCTTTACAACGGATCATTGATCCGTATCAACTCCAGCTTCGAATAGTTAATCAAGAGAGACAAAACAAGAGAAGATCAATATTCACAAGACGTACACGCGCTAAAATAACCCTATTAATAAGATACTTAACTAATAAAAAAAGACGAAGAAAACTCCACCGTTCATTCGTCAATGAGAGCTTACTTATGAGTATGGATAATTCACAACAGAGCATACCCCGTGACACCGTTGCTTTTGGTAATGTCTATATAATGACCCATTCAATTTTCTCAAATGTGATTAAAATTGGCTGCACCCCTGATGATACTGAGGAGTATGCCAAAACACTTTCTGCGAAAGGTCCCGGTGATTATAAATTGTATTTTTCTTTGCCGTGTAACAATCCATGTCAGATTAAAAAACAGTTAAGAAAGCATTTCGATGCTGAACAATACGTTAATGAGTTTTATGAAGTTTCTCCAGAAATAGCAAAAAGTGTATTAAAAAGAGAACTGATGAAAATACCTGTTTTAAGCATACATTAAACGGCTTTTAATCCCACAACACTGGTGCAGTTATGCGCCCAACGTTGAGGGTTTCCACTACAATTAAGACTTCACGTTAGGCTAATAGTTGTTCACGTCCATGAGGCATGTGAAAGTCAATATCAGGTCCAACAGGTATTACCCGTGTTGGATTAATCGTTGCATGACTACCGTAGTAATGCGTTTTGATATAATGCATTGCCACTGTTTCTTCAATGCCCTCTACTTGGTACAGATCTCGTAAATAGCCCCAAATACTTGGATAGTCGACAATGCGACGTAAGTTACATTTAAAATGCCCTACATAAACAGCATCAAAGCGCACTAACGTGGTAAATAATCGCCAATCAGCCTCAGTTATAGTATTACCGGTTAAATAACGACTGTTTTCTAATCGTATTTCCAAGGTATCTAGCGCACTAAATACTTCAGTGACCGCTTCTTCATAAGCTTCTTGTGTTGTGGCAAAACCAGCGCGATAGACACCGTTATTAATCATTGGATAAATGAATTCATTGAGCTCATCGATTTCTGCTAATAATGCCGGTGGTGAAAAGTCACCGGGTAATGCGCCAACGTCATCAAATGACGAATTAAACATGCGAATAATCTCAGGTGATTCATTACTTACAATGGTATTTGTTTTTTTATCCCATAAAATTGGTACCGTTACTCGCCCAGTGTAATCGGCCTGAGCGGCAGTATAAACTTCATGCAAGTTAATCGCGTTTAAAATAGGGTCGGCCACCACGCCTTCACCAGGTGCAAAGGTCCAGCCTTCATCTCCCATAAAAGCATTCACTACCGACATAGAAATCATGCCTTCTAAACCTTTAAGTTTGCGATAAATAATGGTGCGGTGTGCCCAAGGACACGCTAAAGATACATATAAATGGTAGCGATTAGGCTCGGCTTTAAAACCACCAACACCTGATATTCCAGCGCTACCGTCTTTAGTCACCCAATTGCGAAAACTAGGTGCTTTACGCTCGAAACGACCGCCGGTAGATTCTGTTTCGTACCATTCGTTTTTCCACTTTCCTTCAACTAAAAGTCCCATTGTGTACTCCTAAAATTCTCTGAATATGTTTCTAAATATAAAGTCCCTGCAAATAAAGCAAGCAAAGTGGGCTCTAGTGATTTGTGCTATCACGACTACATTTAATCACTTTCTAACTGATTAAAGTCTTGTGTAAAGCCCGTTGCTTTATTGATGCTGTTATCTTATTCGTAATATAAAAAAGGATAAACAGTACAAATAGAAAAACATTATCCCCATTTTGAGAACAATGAGATGTGTAAGACTGATACTTGCTTGGCTATTTAGAAAGGAGAATAGCGCGGTCTAACTATCCTAGCTAAAGGTGTGATTCAGAATTAAAAAAACACCTTAATTAACTCAATACTGGTCCCAATAAGGATCATTACCAAAGCGTTCAACCAAAAAATCGATCAAACTACGCACTTTCAGCGGTAGGTGTCTGTTGGCCGGATAAACGGCATAGGCATACATACTATGTAGTTTATAATCTGCTAATACAGGTACTAGCTTTTTAGTGGCTAATGACTGCCATACAATGAAACTAGGTAGATAGGTGATGCCGTGATTTGATTCAGCCAATGATTTAAGAAAGTCACCATTATTAGCAATAATATGTGGCTCAAAATGCACAATATGTTCTTCACCATTTTTACTTAATAATTTCAGACCACCTTGATCCGAACTGCCATATTTAATCATTTTATGGTGCTTTAAATCACTTGGCGTCTGTGGCGCACCATGTAATTTTAAATAGTCAGGACTTGCACATAATACATGTTTTATCGGCGCTATTTTTCGGGCTTGCAAGCTAGAATTATCTAACTGGCCAATGCGAAAAGCCAAATCGACGCCCTGCTCAACAATATCTATTTTTTGGTCGGAGAAATTAATGTTCAACTTTAAATCGCTATGCTGCTGCAAAAACAAATTGAGCGCCGGAGCCAAATGAGTAAGCCCAAACGATAGCGGCACCGCAATATTTAGTGTGCCCTCTAATGCTCTTTTACTGCTAGACGTTTGGCTGTTTAATTCATCCACTTCATCAATAATTAATTTACTGCGTTGGTAATAACGTTGACCAGCTTCGGTAATACTAGACTTTCGAGTGGTACGATTTATTAACTTAATACCCAGCTTTTGCTCTAACAAAGATAAGCGCTTACTTACCGCTGACTTTGCGATATTCATCTGTTCTGCAGCTTTAGTGATACTGCCTGTTTCAACAACACGCAGAAAAATATACATATCTTCAAGTTGTCCCATATCACCTCCAAGATGATCAGAAAGATTATTTCCATTTGGTTAACTATGTTTTCAGTTAACTGATGTTTATTCTCACAATGTAAACAATTAATATTTGTTCATCAAGTTTCAATCTCAATCTGATGGTTGAGCAGACTATTTTTAAGATAAACGTAGAGCATAAACATGGCTCAAACGACCAACAAAAAACCATTGGAGAGCTTTCTATTATGATCAAACATTATCCCTATAAGAGTCTTGGTGGCGCCAATCACGGTTGGCTCAAATCTAAGCATCATTTTAGCTTTGCTAATTACTACAATCCTACCCGCATGGGTTTTGGTAAGTTACGTGTAGTCAATGACGACTGGGTTGAGCCCGGTATGGGCTTTCCTTCGCACCCACATCGAAATATGGAAATTATTAGTTTTATTCGCTCAGGTGAAATTACCCATCAAGATAGCACGGGTAATAAAGGCATAACTAAAACAGGTGAAGTGCAAGTGATGAGTGCCGGAACAGGCATTGTGCATTCAGAATATAACCGCACCAAAGATCCGTTAACCTTTTATCAAATTTGGATTGAAACCAATAAAAATAACGTGACGCCTCGCTGGGAAAGTAAAAAGTTCCCTACTAAGCAGGCATCTGTACTTACTTTATTGGCATCAGGTTACCCAGAAGATAAAAATAAAGCCCTTTTTATCAACCAAGAAGCACGCATCTATGGGGGAAAATTGGCTAAAGGCACCCTGATTGAGCATGACATTAAACATCAAGCTTACATATTAGCCTCTGATGGCATGTTCAAAGTGGAAGACAGCTCAGTAAATATAACGATGAACAAAGGTGATGGTGCCGAAATCAATCAATCAAGTTCAATACTCTTAAGAGCAGCTACAGATTGTGAAATTATTATTATCGATACCATAGAATAGACATTAAATAGCTCTTGGCTGAACAGATAAATAGATAAACACCCCTGATAAAACAAGCACTTAGTCAGTTTGAATAACGCTGCATTAATTGCTGCAATGAATTCTGCTGTGAATGTCAAATGAATGCACAAACCAATGACAGTTTTCACCTATGTTCAATGTTGTTCATCAGAGATGATGAGCAACCAATAACATAGTACCCCAGTTTATAGATGTTCGTTCAGGGCAATTTAAGGAACTTTAGCCAAAGTAACAACCAGTTAACTTACCCTTGAGAAAACTAAGTAAATTAAGGCTTACACAACCGCTAATATTACTCATAACAATTACGCATAGAATCCCGTTAAAGAGTCACTTTGAAGCTATCGAAGCTATTTTATTAAATAAAATACAGTTAAAATAAACAGAAGTTACACTCAGCAGACGTTTTCCCTTGAATCTACTTTCCCCGCCACCAATGATAAGCTCCTTCATTAGTCTTGCACTTTTTATTGGCGCACTTTTTAGCGCTAGCGCGCAAAGTAATCATGTTCATGAAAAGATGCACAAGGAAAAAATCATCTGGTTAGTAGAAGACAAACTTGAAAATATCGATCTATTAACTAAAAACTCTGCTGAAACATCAACGGCTTCCTATATTGAAAACTTAATCATTCAAAAATTAACCCTATATAATGTTAAAATTGAGCGAGTGACCGCGCCTCGAATAACTCGAATACTTCACACCAAAGATAATGTCTGTGTAGCCAATCGAGCAGAGACGCCAGAGCGCAAGCAATATTCTCTCTTTTCAGATCCCCAAAGTTTTTACCTGACGCATAAGCTTTACCGCTTTAATCAAACGTCAGCTTTACCGAGTCAATTACTGAATTCAAAGGGAGAAATCAAAGATCTTGCCGATGTATTTAAGGTATTACCTGCAAAGACTATAGGTCTTGCACAGGATGTGTCTTTTGGTAATTTTCTTGACCAGCAAATAAAAAAAATAAAACCAGCAAACATCTATTACCGTGGCGGCAATCAGCGAGTAGTGGCTTTATCATCAATGTTATATAAATCACGCGTCGACTTTGTACTTGCCTTACCCGTGGATTTAACCCCAAATGAAGCACAAAAGCAGCTGATAGAGCAATATACCATTGCCGGAGCGCCTCCTTACCTTATTGCCCATTTCAACTGTTCAAAGAGTCAATTGGGCCAACGTGTTATTAACGAGATTAATAAAATATTGGCCAACGTTTATCAAACTAAAGACTATTATCAAGCACACAAAAAATGGTTCTCTGACAAACAACTCGCTGATTTACAAATTTTTCTAGCTGGAAATTTCTCTGACAAACGATATATCAACTCTTCTAAATAATTATATAGGTCTGTAGACTGCGAGACAGATACGAAACCTTTCAGCGCGCTTAACCTTAGCCCTGCCCTGTTTCAAAAAATGCTAACCCGATAAGGTATGAGATTCACCACAATGAATAAAAAACTAAAGTGCATCGCTATTTCTGACACACATGGTATGTACAGGGATCTAGAACTGCCGGATGGTGATGTTCTCATCCATGCTGGAGATATTACGAGGCACGGAAAGTTATCAGAACTCAAGGATTTCAATGAGTGGCTAGGTGAGCAACCTCATCAACATAAAATCATTATCGCTGGCAATCACGACTGGTGTTTTGAGCGTCAAAAAAAAGACAGCTTAAAAATACTCACCAACGCGGTGTATTTAGAAGACCAATCGTTAACAATAGCAGGATATACATTTTACGGATCCCCATGGCAACCAACGTTTCAAAACTGGGCTTTTAACTTACAACGCGGCAAAGAGATACAAAAGAAATGGGATCTGATCAGTAATGATGTTGATGTACTCATCACCCATGGTCCCGCTTTTGGTCTATTAGATAGAATTTATAGCGGTGAAAATGCCGGTTGTGAGAATCTATTAAGTAAGATTAAAGAAATAAACCCCAAAGTTCATATCTGCGGACATATTCATGAAGGGTATGGAGAAGCCATCTGCCAAGGGATTAAATTTATCAATGCCAGCGTCACTAACGAACGCTACAAACCGACGAATGCCCCCATTGTATTTACAGTCGGTTAATTTATTTGAGCCGGCTAAGCAATACAGTGAAGCAAAATATTTGAAAGCCTTGAAGGAAAGAAATTCATCATTACTTTTTAAAGAAAAATCTTGTTAAAGGTCTCAAAGCGATTAGAGCATTCCTAATTAGTCATAACGCTCAGCCATACTCAGGTTGGATTAATAAGGAGTAGGATCGCGTAATAACTCATCTATTAACCAAACGTCCCCTTGCTTTATTAACCTTATTTTTTTCAATTCTTTATATATTTTTTCTTGGCGGTAACCCGTAAATAAAAGCGTTAATTTTCCTGAGTTTTTAAACTCCCCCCTAACCTTCCGATCACCTAAAGCAGCATCAATTTCAACTGAGTCAAATGACATATTGAATAACCGTCGGGCAACATTTTTGGTTGTAACATATTTACTTATTTCTTTAGCAAAATGGGTAGTACACAATTTCTTCGCTTTGTTGATATCATTTTGATTATAGATAGCATTAAAAAATGCTATCGCAACATCCTCAGCATTCTCTTTAGGTTCAGAACCACAGCCAAACATTGCCAAAGCAACAAAAATCACGATGCAATATCTTGTTATTGAATTCACCTAATACTCCTTATAATAAATGATGTTGCTGCATTGTGTTTCATCAATTTCTGTAATAACGCTTATCGATAACAGTGGCATGACTTCATCTATTGTTAAATAAAGCGGCTTTTCATTCACACTAGGTATATAAGTTTTTTTTGCCAACTTTATTATCCAATTGGCAGAATAGTTTTTTTTGGGTTCATCATTCATAATTGACTCGCTAACGATAAGTGGTTAATTAAGGATGCACGCTGAGGCAGAGACAATAATGTTTAGAATTATTTAGGGGGATATTGAAATGTTTTCAAATATTCAATACTCCAGTGCCGGTAGCTACGCTATCATAGAGACTTTAACGTCTCCTTAGACCGTTGGCTTTGCGTCCTAAGCTTTTACTTAGTTTGCCTTTTTCAACTGATGCACGATAAGAGTAACCGACTTGAAAATTAATGTAAATACTCAGTAGCCAAACGCCAGTTTTGTTAACAACAGAGCAAATTGAAAATAAAAAGTTTTTACTTCAAATTAGCGCGTGGAAAAGTCTTAAAAACTAATTAGTGAAACGTTGCCTTTCGTATCTGAAGTGATCATTAGATTAGATGATTTTAATTGATGAATTAGGTCGTATTTGTGGCATTAGTGATCATGCTGGAGGTTAATATCAAAGATTAGGGACAGTCATAAAACGTAACTAATATGTTAAATTTTCTCATCAAGTGACACTTTCTCATTATTTTTGACTATCCACACTTACCATTTATTGGTACCAGTCATTGCTACTACTTATTATCATTTAAGATTAAAAACAAAAACACCACGGCAAGCGTGGTGTTTTATCAAGGTTAATTCAATACTGAATATGGATGGTACTGAGGTATGGTTTGCGCTTATTTAAAAACCTTATTTAAACACCTTATCCACCGCAATAACTTCAACATTTTTCGCCGGCAGCGTTAACTTGTAGCTTTCGATAACTTTATCGGTAGCTAAAAGCTCCGCAGGCTTTTCACTGTTATATTTCAACGGTGATACTTGTTCAGACAACAAACGTTGCTGCATATCTTTACCATCGTTTGAAATGAAAACATAGTGAATATCATCTGTTTGTAAGTTCTCTTTAATGACACGATTCACATCGGCTAAGGTAAGTTTTGCAAACTCGCCACGTACGTACTTAACAAACTCTTCTGTTTGATAAAACTCACTATCAAGTGCATAACCTAACTGCTGGTCTTGGCTAGCAACTAATTGCGGTGCATAGTTAGTTAAATAATTACGTGTTGCCTGAAAGTCTTTTTCGCTCATGCCATTTTCAATCAAGTTGTCCAATTCGAATAAAGCTGCACGTGTTGCAAAATGCGCATCATTATTTGAACGTAAAGGACGTAACCAAACTTGGAAAATTTGACTTGAACGGCCTAAGTTTGCATCAGGCTTGGTTTGATACATACCACGTGGGAAATATTCAATGTAAGAATAATCACCATAGTTCATACCACGCGCTTGACGTATTTGTTGATACAAGTAACTGTTAGAACTACGGTGTTCGCCAAAGTACGAGCGTACTAACCAAAGTGCCGCCCAATCTTTGTCACTGCGAATAGTATCGATTGGGAAACCAAAAGAGACTGCAGTTGATTGCGCATTCTTTTCAACAATTGTTGCATGATGACCTTTTAGCACAGGCGCTTTAGCAATAATTAAACGCTTTTCATCACCAACAGGCAATGCCGTTAAATCAGTCATTAACTGTACTTTTAAAGCACTCGGCATAGCGCCAGTAATACCCAAGTGTAATTTAGCTTGTGTAAGTTGAGCACTGTAGAAAGCTTTAATATCTTCAATGGTAATTGCTGCTAAGTCAGATAAATCACCACTATTAAAGTTTTCATAAACATGGCCCTGATAAAGTTCGCTATAAAGCACTTCTTTACCTAACTCTTCATCATTAGAAGATTTAAGACCTGATTTAATACCATCAATTAACTCTTTTTTCAGACGTTTAAAGTCATCTTCACGCCAACCAGGATTCAATAATTGGTCACTGATTAGTTGATACCACTGCACAGCATTGTCTTTGTGAACACGGCCGGTAAATGACATCATTTCTTTATCAAGCTGAGATGAAAACTGTCCAGCTAAAGGGTATAAACCTTTTTTAATGTCTTTATAGCTACGCTTTTGTGAACCACCTTGGGTTAACATGCGCGCGGTCAATGCTGCCACCCCTTTCTTACCTACAGGATCTGCTGCTGCCCCCGTATAAAAGAGGAAATTAACATCAATCAACGGCGAGTCATTGGTATTGTCTAATACCGAAAACTGCGGTGCGCTAGGTTGAGCCTTTTTCATTTCAATGGCTGCTACAGCGCCGTTTAAGTCAACTTCTGTGTCAAAGCCAGCAACGTTATCTAATGCTGATAACGTCACCGTGGTGCGATTTTCATCAATAAAGTATTGATTGGCGATACGTTTGATATCGTCAGCCGAAATATTGTCAAAACTATTATAGAGGTGGTTGATCGTTTCTGGATCACGATCAAAGTGCATATAACTGGCAAGTGTTGCAGCGATAGACTCTGAAGAATCTAAGCTATTGACAAAGCTATATTTTAAATTAGATTTTAAGTTATCAAGCTTTTCTGCTGATACTAACTCAGTACGTACCTGCGCATAGGTGCGATTTATTGCATCACGCACAGTTGCTAAATCTTTTTCATCATTCACTTTAATGAATACGTGACGTAAACCCGCATCTTTTGTTTCTGGATTGTAGTTAAACATTTGGCTTGCCAACTGCTTATCTACCACTAACTCTTGATACAATGCTGAGTTATTTGAAAAGTATAATTCAGAAATTAAATCTAAAGCAGCGCGATCTTTTTTCTTCGGTTGCCAATCGGCCCCTTTATAAGAAACTAATAACCAATGACCCGGTAAGCCATCAAATTTCTCATGAACATACTTGGCTGCTTCTTGCTTTGGCTCTTGAGCGATATCATTAACAAAATCACCTTTTTGCCAATTACCCCAATGCTTTTCTACCATAGCCATGGTTGCTTCTGGATCAACATCACCAACAATCACTAAAGAGACATATTCTGGTTTATAAAACTGATTAAAGAACTTTTCACCATAAGCAATTTGATTAGGCATTGCTTCTACATCTTCAAAAAAGCCCATTGTGGTGTGTTTATAGGTATGGGTATCGAATGCTTCTTTTCGCACAGCCGCTAATAGCTTACGCGTTGGGCTAGCATTGTTTTTTAAGTATTCACCTTTTACCGTTAATGCTTCCGTTTTAAATTGTGCATCGGTGTAGGTCAGGTTTTTAAAGTGATCCGCTTGGATCTCTAATACTTTATCTAAGTGATCTTTAGAAAAATCTAAGTGATAGTTGGTGTAATCGTTGGTCGTGTAAGCACCATTATCAACACCGGCATTTTTAAATAAATCAGAATAAACATCTTGTGGGAATTTATCTGAGCCTTTAAACATCATGTGTTCAAAGAAATGCGCAAAGCCGGTTTTACCTGCTTCGTCTTCATCACGAGAACCGACAGACACGGGGATTTGTACTGAAACAAGATCGGGATAATCTGTTTTTACCACCAGCACACGTAAACCATTAGATAACTCTTTAAATAAGTACTTTTGGCTAAAGACTTTATTGGCACTATTTTCGGATGATTGCGTTGACGCGCTCTTACCAGTGTCAGAAACAGAGTCTGAACTGGTTGCCATACAGGCGGATAACGCTAAACTTGCGGCTATTACGACTGCCAAATATTTCTTTTTCATAGTAGAACCCTATATTATTTATCGCTATATCTTATGCAAATATGACAAATTTTTCATTAGTTTTTCGACGATAACCGACACAACCTTGTAACAAGTTGATTACATACCAATAACAAGAGGGATTATAAGGTGATTTTTCTTGGTGTTGTCATCGCGCCAACATTTGTCCGTAATAGTTGGTGATAAACTCAATAGAATGGCGTTAGCTTTTCTGCTTGAACAAACGCAGAAAAGGAGTAAAAGTGTTCTCCTTTGTTCACCAGAGATGATGAATAAAACGACATTATCACCGCCCCACTTCCTAATCATTTTCCAGTTACTCTTTTTAGCGTTGAAGCTATATCAAATGAAGGAATAGAGTAAAAGCTCACTTTTTAAACATTAATGTGCAATATTCGAGACTAATTGCTAAGTCATACGTGGCCTTTGCTGTTAGCTACGTATGCTGCGTTGAGATAAAATATGGACAACTTAAATGATATAGCGCTTTTTTAGTAAGTGAGCAAAAGGAATATTAATGGGCAATACGTCAAAAGCCTCACATGAGCAAAAAGGTGATTCTCAACAAAATGAGGATGGGCTAAATGGGGATGAATTTAGTTACCAGCAAAAGCATAAACCGAGTTCAGAATTTAATAACCGAGAAGAGTATTTAGAGCACGAATTACAAATAATGGCGCCCAAACGCTGGCGACCTAATTTACCTTTTCGAGATTATCGCTTTGAGATAGAAGATACTATCCCAGCAATGGCGGCAACTATTGGTAAAGTGGTAATGGTGGGCGCAATAGCAGCAACCTTTGCAGGCTCTCTTGGGCTTGATAAAGGCTTTATATTAGAAAATGTCCGCTATGAATTACTGATTGTTTCTCTCTTTATCATTCTTTTTTCAGGCTTTTTATTACCCACAGCTAACCTAGCAGGTACTCATGGTCCGTTAATTCCACTTATTCCTATTGTGGTGGCCGCAGGCGGACATCCTATGGCGCTTGGACTACTCATTGGTGCCTTGGGTTTACTTTTAGCCATTAGTAAAGGCGGAAGCATGCTGGCAAACCTAACCAGCAAAGGCGTTTGTGGTGGCTTATTACTATATCTTGGCTTTGTCGGTACCATTTCACAAGTGAATAAACTATTCGCTTGGGCAGATGAAATAGGTATGGCGCACATTGCCTTTGTCGTTATTTTTTGTACGATAATATTGTATGCATTACTTGAACACTGGGGTAAACGTTGGTTAGCCGTGCCCTTGAGTTGTTTGCTTGGCGGAACACTTGCCTTTGCTATGGGTGCGCCTTTTGAATTTCAAACGGGCCCGGGTTTACCTAACATGAATCCAATGTATTGGTGGGGCGAAAATACGGGTTGGATGCTTGGTTTACCAACAGTAGAAAGCTTTGTCGTGGTACTGCCTTTCGCTATTTTAGCGGTAGCAATGTGGTCGCCTGATTTCTTAGGGCATCAAGTATTTCAAAAAATTAATTATCCTGAGCGCACTGAAAAAGTACACATGAACATTGACGATACCATGACAAGTGCGTCTATCCGCCAAACCTTTGGATCCCTGCTAGGTGGGGCAAACTTTACCTCGTCTTGGGGCACCTATATAGTGCCAGCAGCTATCGCTAAGCGACCTATTCCTGCAGGCGCTTTACTCACTGCATTGTTCTGTATCATAGCTGCGTTATGGGGTTATCCTATGGATTTGGCAATATGGCAACCCGTGCTTTGTGTGGCATTGGTGGTGGGTGTATTTATCCCGTTGCTTGAAGCTGGGATGGAAATGACCCGTGAGGGTAAAACAACTCAGTCAGCGGCTATTGTGGTATTTTCTTCAGCATTGGTTAACCCAGCGTTTGGTTGGGCGTTAACTATGTTGCTCGACAACCTTGGTTTGGTTGGGTGTAAAGAACGTAGCTCAGGGTTAAGTAAGATGAGTCGTTGGATTATCCCAAGTATTATGTTTGTTGTGTTAACAGCCGTAATGGCATCAGTAGGAATGTTACCAGGTATTCCTGCTCTGATTCCAAATTTGGGATCATAACGACTAAGATCAAGGGCGCTACACGCGTCCTTATTACACTATTTATCTTTGATGTGATTAATTGATAGGCTTGGAGTTTGATTCTCTGCTTGGCGTCGCGAAATACGTTTGTTAGCAGCGCCGAGGGATTCCAAAGGGAGGCTGGAGACAGTCTCCCTCTTTTTTTCTGGTGTCGTCGCCACCGCAACTAATCATTTAACTTTATACTGCAACCAATTATTGCAGAGGATAAGCGACAACCCAATCAGAGCTCTCATCACCTTGTCTATCAAATTTATATTTAATAGATGAAAAGCCACAGGCTTTTACCAGACCATTAAAGTCAAAGGGTTGTTTTACCCCTGCGTTTGATTCCATAAATGCAGCATCGCTTGGTATATTAATGTGCTCATGTTCGGCTGAGATTACAAATGCAGCTTCAGCTAATATTAGATCATTATTATGACGCTTGATAATCTGAGCATTACCTAAACTGTTGCCATCTAAATCTTCAAATTCGAACTCTTCTGGATGATTAATTTCAATAACATCACCGTCATTAAGTTGATATGTAATTAACATGTTTACCATTGTGTATTTCTCCCAGTTTAATTTGTTTTTTGGTGTCTTATAGGGGGTTATCAACCATAACCTAGTAAGCTAATCTGATGATATATTACGTTAAAATAACAAACAATTATTGATATGAACACACCTAAAGTCAGATACTTCGGTTAATAAGGAGTTAGTCATCATAGCTTTGGTGGTTAACTGATAGGCTTGGAGTTTAATCCCCTGCTTGGCGTTGCGGTGGCGACTACACCCAAAAGAGAACCGGCATTACACGCAGCTCTTATTAAACTATCCCCTTTGGAATCCCCGTGGCGCACTACTCAGCAAAACATTCAATCATCAACTAGCCTAGACCACGGTTCCTGCCGCTAAGCTCGTAATATAAGTCATCCCTGAACAACGGCAGCCCTCGACTTCAGGACAATACTCTTGATGTGCCTTCATTGCTGTTACGTCGAAGATATTGTGCTGAGTGAAGGATTACGTTTGATCCAGCAGCGCAGGGAGATTCCAAAGGACTTTTCTTAGGTACAGTGCGTTAGACCCTACTCTTCTGGGTGTCGTCGCCACCGCGACAAATCAGTAAAAGATTAATACTAACCGATGAGTGTCCCAATCTTCCTATAAAAACCTATAGAGGTACTACAGGCGTTGCCACCACGGGACCTCTTTTTGCAACATAATCCTATGAACCAATATCTCAAATAGCTCATTCATTTGTTGATAGTATTCAAATTTAACGCCTTGATTTTCACTCATTAACACAAAAACAGTAATGTTTTTTGCCCGTTTTTTAAATAGTAGTATTTTAAAATCATCGAGCTGGTACTGTGTATCCCCCTCTTTTGTAGTCATGGTGATAGTATTTTCATCAATGGTCACCTGACTATCTGAAAACTCATCAAGGCCCTTTAAAGTACTCGGCAACCTAATGAGCAATACAGCTACAAAAAGAATCGTTGCCACTGCGCTCGGTAGTATGTTTTCAATGACCGTAACAAATAAGATTAAACCTAGCCCAAATGCCATTTCAAAACGCTTACCTAAGTAACCATATACAGCGGAACTACTGCGCTTAAAAACCATAACAATTCCTCAATTTTTTTATTAATTTTAAAAGACTCTCATTTTTAAAAAAGTACCAAAAGTCTAATAAATAACAACCAGTACTTACACGACACAAACTTATACCACTTACGTTGATGAGATGCATAACAAGTTATTATGGGTGGCTTGATTAATTGTCTTCATATGTTTAATTGATAGGCTTGCAATTTGATTTTCTGCTTGGCGTCGCGGTGGCGACCACACGAAAAGGGGAACGACCGCTCCGCTCCCCTTTTCAATCCCCAGAGCGCCCACTCAGTGAAAACATAAATCATCTATTTTGTGTTTACAGTCAATACCTGCCGATATTCGTCCATGAAAAGCGGCAGTTTTCGCCATCCATGGCTCAGCTTGACTGACACTTTACAAAATTGAGATTTATTCACTGAGATGGGATTTGGAGTATTTGGTGTTCGCCTACAATAATAATGTGCATAGAGCTTTTAACTCGTTAGAAATGACGCAAGATCAACAAGCACCCAATCTGCTTGGACAAACGCTGAAATGAATGAAAGTGTTCACGTATGTTCATCATGGATGATGAACAAAGCGATGTAGTGCATGGATGCACGTTCAGCGCTGTTACGTCGAATACACTTGAAGGAATTGAAGAATACGTTTGTTAGCAGCGCCATGGGGTTCCAAGGGGCTTTTGGCGTGTAACGCCCCTTGGGTGCCCGCGACAAACAATTTAAAGTGTACCTGACCCCATTTATTTCAAAGGGGCATTACACGCACTTCTTATTCAATTATTCCCTTTGGATTTTCTATGGCTCCCTACTCAGCAAAGCATTCAACCACCAAGTTTGCGTGAGCGACAAATCACATAAAGTGTACCTGAGCCCATTTACCAATTACTTAAAGTGTATCTGATCCCACCAGCAAAAAACTAGTAAACTTACTACATTTAACTAGACTTCATTGCTAAAAATCTAAGATTGACTTGATTATCACGTAAAAATACTACATATTAATTAAATATTAATAATAGAGGTTATTTAAATATGGAAAATCAACAAACACATTTAAGAGTTGATAATGTAACTGAAATGACAACGTTTGATTATAGCAATGAGAACTTGCCTCGTGACTTTGATATCCGTATTGAAGTTGCTGAACAACGTGAAATATTAGAGCAATCATAGCTTAAAGCACGGGTAAACCTACTTTGTTAGAATAAAGGGGAACGACTGTTCCCTTTTACCCCCCCAGAGCGCCCTGCTCAGAAAAATATTCAGCTTTCCATTTCATCTAGCGTAAACCACAACCCTTGCCGCTAAGCTCGTGGTATAAGTCATCCCTGAACAACTGCAGCCATTTTCCCTTATTTATTATTGAACTGCTTGGAGTTTGTTTCTCTGCTTGACGTCGCGGTGGCGACGGCACGAAAAGGGGAACGACCGCTCCGCTCCCCTTTTCAATCCCCGGAGCGCCCTACTCAACAAAACATTCAATCACCAACTAGCGTAGTCCAAGTTACCTGCCGCTAAGCTCGTAACAAAAGTCATCTCTGAACAACGGCAGCCCTCGACGTCAGGACAATATGCTCCTGCATTGTCTAATAAGTTACATCCTTGTAACGTCTGTCTCGGGTCGAGGCCTACCCTTACTAGTCGGTGATTGAATTGCTGAGGTGGGATTTGGAGTGCTTGGTAAAGCCATATAACCTAGCAGGCGTCATCCTCGTGGTTACTTAGTCGGGGATCTAGTTCTTAGTGACATGGATTCCGTACAAGACATTTACGGAATGACGAACCTTAGAAATATATCCTAGTTTATTTGCTTGTTAGGTGCCTGACACCATTCTAATTCTTTCTGCTGGAACTCTTAGTTGCTCAATTAAATAAACTTTAAATGCTTCTTCATATGGTTGCTTATCTATGGCTTTTTGCATACATAAGAGCCATGCTTCACTTTCCTCAACACCTACTGACAAATGCTTATGTGCTTGAGGGATATTGATACTTCCGTAATTCTCAGCATATAATTTCGGTCCGCCAAGCCAACCAGACAAAAAATAAGATAGCGTTTTTCGAGACTCTGATAAATCACTAGAATGCATATCTCTAATTTTTTTTGATTCAGAAAAAACATTCATATTATTATAAAACTCATCAACGAGTTTAGTAATACCAGATAACTTTCCCGCCATCGTGTAAGAGTTGTCTCCTACACCATACTCACAACTTCTAAAACTCATAAATTGAACCTAAACCTACTTGTGCACCTGACGCCTATTAAGAGGCAAAAGATTGTTGGCTAAAATTAGCGACAAAGGAGCAAAAGCCAACTATTTTTTGTCCTTGTTTAACAGCTTGATATGTTTAAGTTCACACGCTCAATAATTGATTAAGTTATACTCTTGTACTTTTGTATAAACAGGTTTGCCTTGTTCAAATACGTAGGAATAGAGACAGAACCTTTTTACACTAAATGACGTTTTAAAATTTTCATGATTTGAAATATATGATTGTACATATTTTTCATTAGATGACCTTAGCCGAGCAATTGTAATGTGGGGTCTATACTCACGCTTATCTAGTTCAATGCCTAATTTGCTGAGGGAAC
>MAAF01000106.1 GCA_002163005.1 Colwellia psychrerythraea
AGGCTCTGGAACCTTAGTACCAAAAAACTCAATTTCACCTAACTGATGATCTGTTCCACTTACAACAGAAGTTGATTGATAGCGGAAAATGCTATAAGCAGTATTAACGTTATAATCATCGTTATTTGAAAATTGAACTACTTCAAAACGATCTGAGCCCCAAATTGACTGGCCAGCTACATCATAAGAATAAAGCGCAGTGTAATTAATACCATCATTTGAGCCTAAGATTCTCCATTGATCAGAATCTCTATTAGGTACGTCATTCGCTGAAGATAATGTAAACATGTCTAATATATAACGCTCTGTGCCAAAATCAGCTTCTACCCACACGTTTCCGCCATTACAACACCATTTACCATTGCCACCTGACAATGTGTTATCAAATACATTAAATGCAAATTCTCCACCGCCAAAGCCTGCTTCTACACTTGAGCGAAATGTTGCGTCGTAGTTGACGTTAGAATTAACTAAACCATCATTTTCAGGGTCTGTTAAATCGCCACCGATTAATGCCGAAGTACCCTTTCCAAGAATTAAACTTGCGCTAGCCGTTGATGTTAGAAAAGTAAGGGCAGTTGTTAATAGTATAAGTGGGAGAAGTTTTATGTTCATATTGAATCTCTGTAATTAATTTCAAATAAATATGGTAAGTAATTAGGTAAATATTAATTTTAATATTTACCTATGGCCTTAAGCATTAATCATACCAAATTTAAAAAACATAGCTATTTCAATGATCTGAAAATTAAATTTTATACTGCTAAAGGACCGATGTAAATTATTCTGACACAATATAACTCGTCAACCAGTTGATTTTACTTAATAATATAACGATGTAATGTGAATACAGTATCTATTTTATGTAGTTTTGCTTATATATGAGCAAATAGTAAACGTTTTGAAATTATAAAACGTAGCGTTTTGCATTATTGCTTTTTAAATTGAAAATAACTGAGCACTGACAGAGCAGTAAAAAATGCAGGATCACTCCAACCAAAACCGATGAATATTCCTATTAGACCCGCATATAAGGTAATTATAACGCCTAGACTATTTGTGATGAGTAAGCCCAAGAATAATCTTTTGGCGGTTTTACCTTGTTCGATATCCCTTAACAATAGGCTGATAGCGCCTAGCCCTCCTAAGAAGATACTTGTATGTTGTGACAAGAAATATGCGTACTTGTCATTTAATTCTACACCGTACATTGGCCATACTAGAGAGGGAATAAAAAACAATGCTAGAGCAAATACAACATAGATCCCGCCATGTATTGTTAAAAAGGTTCTATTGTTCATCTTTATTCACCTCAATTAGTGGAGCATTGTTAACTGTCGATAAAGGCAGGTTAATATCGAAGATATAACCTCTAACTTTCTCTACCCCCATCTCTTTTAAGCGTGCTGAGTGCATTGTTAAATAGGCTTGTGCGTAAGCTTCATTTTCAAATAAGTAAATGCCACCCCCTAATTGCTCTTTTTGGCTTTCAGTCCAAATTTTCCAAATCATGCCTGGTTCATTGTTTATTGATTCCGCCAAATCAATTAATAGGGTCGACATTTCTTCACCAAATGGACCAGTAAAATCGAAATCTACCTGTAATAGTTTTTTCATGGTATTTCTCCAATAGTTTTGTTGTTTGCAAGTTGAGTGCATTACAAATACTTTATGCTCTGAATTTGCGATACATGCTATGTTACCTATAAAAAATACACATTAAAGTTCATAAAACTGCGAATAACTGTGGAATAAATAGACCAATGAGACTTAAAACAACGTTAGACCAATGGTTGACCTTATTTGAGATAGATAAGGCTGGCAGTATTCAAGCGGCGGCAACTGAGCTAAATAAAAGCCATACCACATTGATTTATGCCATCAAAAAGCTAGAAAACCAGCTTGGTATTTCTGTGGTGAAAATTGAAGGACGTCGGGCTGTACTGACCGATGATGGCAAGTCTTTATTACGAAGAGCACAATCAATGATTGAGCAAGCTCAAGCATTAGAAGAGATCAGTATTCAGTTAGCACAAGGAGTTGAATCAGAAATTATTATTGCCATTGATCATCTGTGTGACCGTAAATGGCTATACGAACCTCTGTCTATTTTTCTTGAGGAAAACAGCACAACGTCGATTAAAATCGTTGAGACCTCATTATCGAAAACTTCTAGTATGGTCGAACAAGAAAGTGCTGATATTTCAATTATTACGCTTCCTATAACTAATTATCCTTGTGAGTCATTTGGCACTGTCAGTATGTTACCTATAGTGATGAAAGATCATGCATTAGCGGGTAAAACTGAACTTTGTTTAGCAGATCTGGCTGTAAGTAGACAAATTGTCATTCGAGATTTAGGTGAATCAGAAAAAAGAGATGTAGGTTGGTTGAAATCGAATCAACGTATCACGGTAGATAACTTCGATCATGCTTTGCAAGCGGTTAAACAAGGTTTGGGTTACTGTCGTATACCGAAACATATTATTGAAAATAAGCATGATCAAGATTTGGTTATTCTCAAAGTAGAACATTCAAATTGTTATCACGTTCCATTACATCTTGCTTTGCCTAAAGCAGATAAAACAGGCTCTGCGGCTAAATGTTTATACCGCTTATTATTGGCATCAATAAGTGAGAGGTAATGGGGTCTTAAATAATTAATGAAACGAGTTAACTCGAACACAAAACTAACAAGCGACTTACTCATAGCGTAGTCGCTTTGTTATTGGTATTAACTCATGTCAGGCTGCGGTCGCAAGTGCTAAGCGGGGAACTGGGCGATCATTAATAGGAAGGTGGATCAGGGCCGCGCAGAGTGCCAGTACCACGGTTGACCACCAAATTGGCTCGTAAGAGCCGTAGTAGTCATACACTAGTCCGCCAACCCAAGCACCTAAAAAACTACCTACTTGATGGGTGAAAAACACTAACCCGTACAGTGTTGACATGTATCGTGCTCCAAAAATCTGCCGTACCAAACCAGAGGTGAGTGGCACTGTGCCTAACCAACAAAAACCAATAGCGGCGCCAAAAATAGTGGCCGTATCGACAGTAACAGGTAGTACAACAAAACCGGCAATGACCACCGATCGTATTAGGTACAGGGATGTCATGACATAACGTTTGTCGAACTTATCACCCATCACGCCCCAGAAGTAAGAGCCGAAGATATTGAAAATGCCAACATAGGCTAAGGCCATTGCAGCGGTGGCTACAGGAAGACCTTTATCTGCGAGGTAACTAGGGAGATGAATAGCAATAAACATCACATGGAAACCACAAATAAAGAAACCAGCGTGGATAAGCCAATAACCGCGATGATTAAAGGCTTCTTTTAGTGCTTGGGTTAGGCTTTGTGAATCATCAATGGGTGTATTTGTTTTCGATGAAATGTTTGTATTTTTTATAAAAGAGGCAAAAGCGATCATTAAGCAACACAGTAACGCAAAAATTTGTAGTGCGCTCTGCCAGCCAACATTACTTAACAGCGCTTGTGCGCCAGGGATCACTGCAAACATGCCAAACGAGCCTGCAGCGGTCGTTAAGCCAAACGCTTTTGCTGTGTGTTCTGCGGGAACCACGCGAGCAACGGCGCCAAGAATAATAACGTAACTTGTCGCACTTAACCCGAATCCAACCAAAGTACCAAGGGTGAGATATAACCAGCTTGGATCTGTTGTGATTGAGGTCAGATACAGGCCAGCAGAATAAGCCACTGCACCCAATATAATAATGCGCCTAGGTCCCCAGCGGTCAGATGCCATGCCAACAAAAGGCTGGAATACACCAAATAGCAGGTTTTGGAGTGCGATGGTAAAACTGAAAAATTCACGGCCGGTATTAAAGGTATCTGAAATAGGCAGCATGAAGATACCAAACGACTGTCTAATCCCTAAACTGACGATTAATATTGCGATACCCATCCAAACTAACAGCGGAAAACGAAAAATGCTCATTAATGCTGTTCCATATGTTTGTGTTGTAGGGAATTTTGCTGGTGGCACCCACCGCTTGTCGCATGTTTAGCTAAAGTATCTATTAATGGTTGGTAATGATGCACACAATAAAGCGTAACTATAAGTAGCAGTACCATGCGTATTAGCTGTGCAAAAAGTGACTGTGAAAACATTGATATTTCTTATCGCATTAAAAATCTGGATAGTAAAGAAAGCATATACATGATGCAAATGAATAAAAATCACAATATACATGCATAAAGCGCAACTATAGGTTTGCATTGATTAATTAAAAAATTAACTGTTAGGTGGTGCGCCAACGAGTTGTATAAGGCTGTTATATTTTACAACGTAGCTAAAATTATTTAGATACGATAGTCACCATGTGGGTATATACCCCGTTGAGGGCGAAAGTAACTTAGGTATTCTAATTCGTTTAGAGCACAATTCTTTTACAAAAAACTGTTTTTGTTATTAATAGTTAGCTGTCTCGTTTGCTGTTGTTCATAATGAACCTATTATGATTAAATTGTGGATGAAAATATGGAGTTAGAAGAAGTCTACCGCCGAGACTTAAATCTATTAGTGGCGTTAAAGGTACTGATAGAAGAGGGCAGTGTTAGGCGCTCGGCAGTCAGGCTAAACTTAAGCCAATCAGCGATGAGCCGGGTTTTAGGAAGATTAAGGGAGCTGCTCAATGACCCTCTTTTTATTCGTCAGGGGCAACACCTTCAGCCTACAGAACGTGCTATCGAAATAAGCCACGCAGTCAATGAACCGTTAGAATCGTTGCGGATTTTACTGTCTCCAACAAATTTCGATCCAAAACTGTGTAAGCAGCACTTTGCTATCGCCACGACCGATTATGCAATGCAGACTATTCTGCCTTATGCATTACCGCACATTTATGAAAAAGCGCCAAATATTTCACTGGAATTTCCGCCACTTCAGCACGGACAGATGCTTGAGCAATTAACCACGGAAGGCTGCGATATGGCGATCTGTCATCCTGCTCATAGTATTGAGCCATTAGCGCACGAAAAACTGGGTTTAGTTAGTGTGTTTTGCATGTTGTCGAAATCCCACCCGCTTGCAGACAAAGAAATAACCTTAGCTGATTATCTTGCTTATCCCCATGCCTTGATTGCTATTAGTGATGGCGTGAAAGCGCTAATTGATGGTGCGCTTAGTGACCATCAACAACCCAAAACCGTGTTGCGGGCTTATCATTTAGAGGCTGCATTAGCGATTGTTGATAAAATGCCACTGATTATTACAGTGCCTGCTGATTTGGCCTATTTAGTGGCAGAAAAACATAACCTTATTGTGAAACCTTTACCCTTTGAGTTTAAACCTTTTGAATATTCACTTATCTGGCACCCTCGCTGTGAACACTCAGCTGCACAGATATGGCTACGCAATTTATTAAAAGAACAATGTGGTAAGTTAATCAATAAGCGCGTACATGACATGAGGTTGCTATAGCTATTTTTCTAGATCGCACCTTGAATTAAAATCGCTAATATAGCCATGTTATTTAAATGAGAGTAAATAAATAAGGTCTTAAGGCGTTTTTATTAGAGGGTATAGAGACGTATTTATCGGTATTGTTCGTCATAATATCGGCAACGATTTGAGGAAAAGCACTTAATAAATATCAAGTGCTTTGATTTACATTTATTTAATTATGGTTGTTGTTTAGTTGGTGCTAAAACAATTTCACGAAGACAAACATTTTGTGGTTGATTGTATGCATATGAAATCGCGTTTGATACATCAATAGGCGCTAAAACCCCACCCATCTCTTTTTTCCAAGACTGATATCCTGAAATGATCTCATGCGAAGTCGTGTGTGATAATAACTCTGTTTCAACAGCACCTGGGGCAATAGTGATGACTCTGACGTTGTTATTGGCAACTTCTTCTCTTACGTTCTCAGAAATAGCATGAACAGCAAATTTAGTTCCACAATAAGCGGCATGATCAGCAAATGTTTTTCTGCCAGCAACCGAGCTAATATTGATGATTGTGCCCGTATTACGTTGCTTCATAGATGGTAGTACACTTTGCATGCCATTTAACAAGCCTAATACATTCACGTCATACATTGCTTGCCATTCAGCTGCATTTTGAATATCTACTTGGCCAAGTAACATAAGACCGGCATTATTTACCAGTAGATCAACAGGGCCATACTTATCAGTAGCGATGTTAATTGCATTTTGAAACGCTTCTTTATCAGTCACATCTACTTTCATGCATAAGGTATTTGAAAGTCCGAGGGCTTCAAGTTTTTCGACTCTTCTTGCTAGTAACAATAAAGGGTGACCTTGTGCATTCATTTGTTTCGCTAACTCTTCACCAATGCCTGAGCTTGCGCCAGTAATAACCACTAAATTTTTCATATTATACCTCGTCATAGAATTTTGTCTGTTGAGCTAATAATAGAGAAACTTCAGGTATTGATATATGCCACTTTACTTACATCATTGATGACTAAGAGTTACCAATCTTAGTGTGTATGTATCACCTTCAATAGCCAGAAGTCTCAATAGCGGTGACTTAGAGGCTATTTTATCAATGAAATAACCAACTACTATCATCATTTACTTTACTATTTTTTGGTGATATATATGCATCAACAGTCGTATCTGTTTACTATTAGTTGACAAAGAGAGTGTATGAAAAAACACGTGAGCCTTTCCGATATCAAAACGTTTGTAGTGTTGGCTGAGCAAGGTAGCTTTACTAAAGCGGCTGAAGAACTAGCGTGTTCAAGATCACATATTTCTAAGCAATTAGCTCAATTAGAATCTAGACTCGGTGTTAGTCTGTTGATAAGAACTACCCGCACACAACATTTAACGCCACAGGGCGAAGCGTTTTATGAACGCTGTAAACAGTCACTCAATGGTATAACACATGCTATTAATCGAGTACTCGAAAGTGCAGACTCTTTATCGGGTAATATTCGTATTAATTGCGTGGGTGGTTATATTGCAGAAGAAATAGTTGCCTCATTGATAAGTGATTTTATGGTGCAGCATCCAGATATTAATATCGAACTAGACTTTTCTAGTCGGCGGGTAGATTTGGTTTCAGGGGAGTTTGATTTCGTTTTTCGTATGGGGGAATTAGCCGATTCATCACTTATCGCTAGAAAACTTACCGATATAAAGATAAATACCTATGTCAGTCCTAAGTACTTAGCAAAAAATGGTAAACCGAATGACCCAAAAGGTTTGGTACGTCATCGATGTATTGCTGGCAGTTTAAAAAACTGGACGTTCATCAATAGTGAAACAAACAAAAAAATTGAAGTGACCGTTGACGGTAATCTTACCTGTAAAAATGGCAGGATTATGATCTCTTCAGCAATAGCGGGTAACGGCATCATTAGGGTGCCAGAGCTATATTGTAAAACAGAACTTGAACAAGGATTATTGGTGCCGCTATTTAATAAATGGCAGGTTGAACCCACTCCTTTTTATTTGGTTTACCTACAAGATAAACATCAGCCATTGCGTTTAAAAATGTTCAAAGATTATGTAGTCGAAAACTTTTCTAAGTATTTAGCGTAATAATTATTGAGGTAAATTAGACGGACGATAGTTAAGTAATTAAATTTTAACTATTCATATTCAAGGTCGCTATATTCAAAGACATTGTATTCAAAGCGAGCATATTCACAGCAAGAATATTAAATACAGTGGCATTCGTTTGTAGAGACGTTCACCTAATGATAAATTGTCTTTAACTCATCATTCTTAATGTTGCTTGGTGCGTTAGCTTTACTCACTAAATTAAGTTTTGAGCAGCCTACGTTCAGGCATTAAAATATCTTTAAAATAACAATTATAAGCAGATTATGAACCAGACCAATAAAACACTATCGCTATATCATAAACTTGAAAAGTACCCTTTTGGAAAGAAACTCTTTTCGATTATGGTCAGCCGTATCGCACCTTATTTTGCGACTATTAGCCCTAAAATTGCAGAATTAGTGCCTAACCAGTGCACCTGCATTATCAAAAAAAGAAAAAAAGTTTTTAATCATATAAAAACGGTTCATGTGATCGCTATTTGTAACGGTTTAGAGATGGCCATGGGAGTAATGGCAGAAGCGTCTGTTCCTAAACATCTTCGTTGGATCCCAAAAGGAATGACCGTTGATTACACCGCAAAAGCGGGTAGTGATATTCGATGCGTAGCCAAGGTAAACCAAGAAGATTGGCAGCCTGGTGATATGCTTGTTGATATCACTGCTTATGATGAAAATGATGTTGTCGTGGTTAAAGGGAACATTAAACTGTGGATATCTGAAAAGCCAAAAGTATCAACTTAGACCAATTTATTACACATAGTCGTAATCAAAGGCTCTACACGATAGAGCCTTTTAGTAATAGAATAAACAAATAGTTAAGGAAGTAGCTACTCGACATAAGCAGTGATACATAATGTTATAGAAATATTTTACAATTCTAAAAGCGTCATTTACAAGCGGTAGTTTTTATCTACTAAGTTTGATGAAGCAATTTGCTGAATCAAAATTAGCAGTCCATTCAATCATTTTCTGTTCATGGAAGAGTCGATGAAAAAAGAAATAACTATGCAAAATAATTTTATGACCAGTATTAATAATCGTTTCATTCCTAGTACCTTTTCCCCAAACAAAACAACGATATTCTGTCATAAAATTAACCTGCTGTTTTATCTGTTGAAAGGAACACCCCTGCAGATACCGTCTTTATCTAATACCCACAGCCTGCACGGTCGACAGGAAATAAAGCGGGTGCAATATAAAGCCCTTCTTGTATTAACTGCTCCATACATCCAGAATCTAGTGCGGAATTACTTGTTAAAGACACTAACAGGCTTGCATGATCAGTCATCATCTTTATCCATTAAAAGCTTGGCCTAAAGCCCCAAGGGCGTTTGCTCTTGTTTTAATGTTTATGGTCTCGCTTTCTACGGTATTGGCTTGATGAAGATTGTTTTGAGAAGCATCACTGATGTTAATAATATTGCGGCTGATTTCTTGAGATACCATACTTTGCTCTTCTGATGCGGTTGATATTTGAATAGTTAAGTCAGAAATGTCAGTAATTGACGAATAAACCTTATCAACAACATTATGAGCTTCTATTGCTTTTTCAACACAACTATCAGCAGACTCTTTACCTTTAGTCATGGTTTGCACCCAAGACAATAAGGTATTTTGCATTTCTGATATTGAGGTCTGTATTTGCTCTGTTGCTGCATGGGTTCTACTTGATAATGCCCTAACTTCATCGGCTACAACTGAAAAGCCGCGGCCATGCTCTCCAGCTCTCGCAGCTTCAATTGCGGCATTCAGTGCTAATAAATTTGTTTGGTCTGCAATACCTTGAATTTCATGCATGATGCTACCAACTTTTTCTACCTCACTAGCGAGCTCTGTTGCTGAAGATGCTGAGTTAGCCACTTCTTGCGCTAATAGATTCACTTTTTCCATGGTTAGGTGCATAGCTTTTGTTGCGATTTCACAATCTGAATGTGCTTGACTAACTTTTTGTGAGGTGAAAGTTGTGTTTTGCGCAACCTCGTCGATAGTGGCAACCATTTCTTCAACGGCAGTTGATACTTGGTGTAATTCAGATGTTTCTTGTTCAGCACCCTCTTTGGCTATTCGAGCTGCTTGTTCTAGATTGCTGGCACCAGAACTGAGTAAGTTACTACTATCAATAATGCGGCCTAAAATTGTTTTTATTTTACCTTCAGCAACTTTTAAATGAAAATCTGCTATGCCTTGGGGTTTACTGCCGCAATAAATTAAACGTGAAACACTGTCATATTCATTCGCTAGCTTTTTAAGGTATTTTGGAGTATCTATAATTTCATTTTTATAGGTTATAAAGGGTAAGAAAGGCAATAAGAACATCATGTATGGGTAATACATGGCGCCTACTAATGTGGTAATACTCCCAGCCCAGTAGGCTATATTTTTAACGGTCGAGTGTTGGTACCATTTATTTAACGACTTGCCATCTAGTAAGGCTTGATAGGACAATATGGCATTTTTCTTGGTTTTATCGTCTAAACGTGTTCTTACTGATTGATAACCCACGAGTTTACCAAGTTCAAAAATTGGTGTCACAAAAGCATCGACCCAATAATAACGACCATCTTTACAGCGGTTTTTAACGACTCCACGCCAAGGTAGGTCTAATTTCAACTTATCCCATAAATCTTTAAATGCAGCGGCTGGCATATCAGGATGCCTGACAATGTTATGATGTTTTCCGACAAGTTCATCAATAGTAAAGCCGGCGATTCGACAGAATTCAGGATTTGCATAGGTAATAACGCCGTTTTTATCTGTGGTAGAAATTAATTCAACACCGCTTTGAAAATTAACTTCCTCATCAATAATCGATTGCTTTATCCTTGTCATAATTATTTCCTTTTTATAAAATAATGAAATTTACATCCGAGTTACAAAAATATATCATACTATTGATTTAAATCGACAAAAACGATAAAAACGACAATATTCGGTGGAATATAACTGAAATTTCATTTGAGCTCAATGAAAAAAAGACTACATTGATCTAGGTTAATATTAAGGGGTAGTAGGTTGTTATAGTGGGATTGACTTATTTTTATTAAGGAAGGATCGATTGGATATAAGTAAAAAGTCTCTGCTCACACCCGCAGAAGCTGCTAAGTTATTACATGTAGCACCAACGACTATTCGTCATTGGGCTCAAATTGGCCGATTACCTTTTATTACAACGCCGGGAGGGCATAGGCGTTTCGATAAAAATGACATCTTATCTCTAATGTCTCAACCTAAAACAAATGTAAAAAACAGCTTCTCTATTTTGATCATTGAAGATGATAAAGAGTTTGCAGACATGCTTATTCAGTTTTTAGATAACCTTTTTCCACACGCTAAAATGAAAATAGCTTACAATCCTTTTGATGCGGGTGATTTACTGCATACTTTTAAGCCTGATGTGGTAATGCTAGATTTAATGATGGTAGGGATGAATGGATTTTCTATTTGTCATCGCATTAAAAGTACGCCAGCAACAGCAGATATTATAGTTATTGCAATGACTGGTTCTTTAACGGGTGATAATGCAAACAAGATAGTTGAGCTAGGGAGTGAAAACTGCTTTGATCATAAAATTGAAAAAACCTACAGATTAGCTGATATCAAAAACTTCATTATTGAAGCCGTTAAGATGAAGTCTAATCAAAATATTTATAAATACTGCTAACAGCCAAATAGCTTCACGCCAGCGAGACTTCGCTCAGTAATCTAGTGCTGCCTCTTTTAGTCGTGTCAACCAAAGATAAGTCATTACAAACTTTGGTACAATAGTGGTACTTTTAAGTGAAGAGTTTCCTCATAAAGTATCGCCGTGAAGCGAGATCGATACTTTATAGCGGTCTGGTTTCGCTTAAACAATGATATTGTCCGCCAAGTTAATGATGAGCGAATGAACATATATGAGAACGTAGCGATTGTCTAAATTGAGCCCCAAGTTACATGTTATCAGCGAATTACATGATATTAATGAGCAAATCATCCCTTTAAAAGCACTAGCAGATAGAGAGCGTGCGTCTATTTACGGTTTAACAGGCATGGTTTATACCCCACATATAGATGACTATATGCAGGCCAGTATAAAGAAAGCTGGGATACTTGCTTGTTTAAAAAAACAAGGGTTAATGGCGCTGTCTGAGGTAGAGGTAATTAGCTCAGCATTAGATTTCTTGCATAAAAGAGCCAAAAATAATGCTGTTGTTGAGTATGATGGCAATGCTTATCAACGCCGATTCTCTCCGCTAAAATTAAGTAAATCAGGAAAAGTTGTTCGAACATGGGCAAAATACTGGCTGTTACAGTCAGCGAGTGGAAGAGTTGATCCCAAGTGGGAGTCTCAGGTACGAGAGATTTGGCCAACTTATTTTTTAATCAGAACGGTAGATATTTAACTTAATAAGATAGCGATAATTATTTTAGGCGGAGTTAATGCTAAAAGCAAATGGACTAATAAAGTAGTCCTTTTGTTATAAAACACTATTTATCAACGTATTATTTACCAAAGTACTGCTGAGTAAACTCCAGGAAGGTTGATATTCTTTTTGACTGATGAATTCGTTGAGGGTGTATGATATAAATCATCGAACCACTTGGCATTTGCTCTTCAAATATTGTCTGGAGCTTGCCTGACTTGACCTCTTTATCGACTAAATACTTTGGCACTCTAATAATGCCTTTACCCGCTAAAGCGAGTCTTTTTAGCATATTATTATCATTAACTTCTAACCAACCCTGTGTTGGTACCGCTTCTTGTTGAAATTGCCAGCTAACTTGCTCTTGCCCCCTAAGGCATTCATGATTGATTAAATCAGAGGTTTTTTTTGGCGTACCTTTTTTCGTAAAATAATCAGGAGATGCACAACAACAATGTTGATAAGACATTAAATGCTTAGCGACCATATTTTGTGGTGGCTCACTGGTTGCTCTAAACGCTAAATCAAAATCACTTATGTTTAAATCGAATCGGGTGTAGCTACAATTAATTGAAAATTCTATGGCAGGATGTAATTGCTTAAATTTTGAAAAAACATCAAATAAAAATCGTTCAGCAAAGCCGCCAGGTGCGGTAATTTTTATTCGTCCTTCTATTGTATTACCTTCATGTTCAGCATTTCTTTCTAATTCTAATAGGTCATGACGGATCTTACTCATCCCAGTAAGAACGCGTTCCCCTTCAGGTGTTAATCGGACACTTCTGGTTGAACGAATCAACAGCACCATCGCCATATCTTGTTCTAATCGCTTAATTTGGCTCGAAAGGTGCCCTCGAGAAATATTTAATTTTTCAGCTGCCGCGGTAAAGCTTAATTGTTCTGCGACTTCGCTAAAGAGCATTAAACGCTCAAGTTTCTTGTGTTCTTTCATCATTAGTTTAAATCAATTATCAATCATTGTTTTTTATACTAAACAATGATTATTTTTTTGTCATATTTTATTTGCTAATAATTTAGTGAACAATACGCAAACGCGCTAGCAAAATATCGTCAACAGACTTCCATAGGAATTTAGATGAATTGTAATAAATACCCGTTTTCCCACTCGATAAAAAACAATAGTTCACTTGTCTTCGGTTGTATGGGATTAGGGGGTACTTGGGATAAAAGCCCAGTTAGCGCAGCGGATATAAACAATGCTCATGAGGTTGTTGACGCTGCTATTGATTCAGGTATTAAGGTCTTTGACCATGCAGACATTTATACTTTTGGTAAAGCTGAACAAGTTTTTGGTGAAGTATTAAAAACACGTCCCGAATTGCGCGAGTTAATTACTATTCAATCAAAATGTGCCATTAGATTTGAAGATGATTTAGGGCCACAACGTTATGATTGTTCGCCTGAGTGGATTATCAATTCGGTTGAAAACAGCCTAGCTAGGTTAAACATAGAACAATTAGATCTATTAATGCTGCATCGACCTGATCCGCTGATGGAGCCTGAATTGGTTGCCCAAGCTTTTGATGTTTTAACTGCTAGCGGAAAAGTTAAAAATTTTGGTGTCTCGAATATGCAACATCATCAAATGTCATTTTTATCCTCTGCATTATCACAGCCTTTAGTTGTCAACCAAGTTGAGCTTAGTTTAAGCCATTTAGCTTGGTTAGAAGAAGGAGTAACCTCAGGGAACTCAGGTGAGCCTGTGACTAATTATGCTGCGGGAACCCTTGAATATTGCCGACAAAACAATATACAGCTGCAATCATGGGGCTGCTTAAGCCAAGGTTTGTTTACCGGACATGATATTTCTCAACAACCGCTTCATATTCAGCAAACGGCAGAGCTAATTACTAAGTTGGCCGCTGAGTATCAGGTGAGTAAAGAGGCCGTAGTATTATCGTGGTTAAAGCGTCACCCTGCGAATATTCAACCCGTTATTGGTACCACCAATGTTGATCGTATTAGAGCGTGTGCCGAAGTTGATAACATCAAGCTAACACGAGAACATTGGTATGCATTATGGCTTTGCGCGCGAGGCCATGCATTACCATAAAATACCTTGAAGCCCTGAAAATTCAGACCAAAGAAATAATTCACCAAAGTAAGTTAATGCTACCAATCCCAATACGGTATGGCAGTATTAATTAGTCATTATTGTGCAATTACATCAAAAAGTAGACAAGGGTTTTCTTCACTAGTCCATGGGAAGCCATCACTGGCACAAATAGTATAGTAAGTACTGGAGGTAACAGAGAAGGTAATGCGACTGGACGAATTCTCGTATAAGGCGCCGTTAATGTAATAACGTAAGGCATCACCATTTTCATCTGATGTTTCTGATAGATCAAAGGTTAGTTGAGAGTCCTCCATGATATTGATAACAATAGGTATATCTTTGTTGTCTTGGTATAGAGTTGCATCACCATCTATCATTACCACTAAACTTGGTGCTTTTTGGTTCGAGTTTAGATCTCGAATAGCGACAAAATCAGATAAGGTTTTATAATTGCCAATAGTGTTGACATTAAGTTTTATTTTACCGTAGAGCCCACTTGATACTGAACTAAAACCACCTTCAAGCTGAACAATGTTATCATCGACAACGACCTTGATATTGTAATTATTATTGGCAGATGAAACGGGCAATTTTAGTTTGTTTTCTGTCGTTAAAATATCAACAAATTTATTATATTCACCAGTCCAATTATGAATAATCCAGTGATAGGTATAACCTGCAGTGTCTGCGTGGTTGTCTTCAGTAACAGATAAATATATCTCGTCTTCTGGATGGAAACTATGGACATTAAGAGAAACATCTAACTCTTTTTTTGTCTCTGGCATGTCACTGTAGAAATGAAATCCTGCGATACATTCGCCAGAAGTTGGACACCAACTGAGATTATATTGTCCTTCAACAGGAGGTAAGAATGTTAAAATAGTGTCTGTTTCATCAACGCCAAGAACGGACAGCATCATGGGGCGAGCGCCACCACTTTCACCTGTCCATATACTCCAAGAGTTTCCACCACTAAGATTCGAAGCATCGACACGAACACAATTTCCTTCAGCAATATGGGGTAAAGGTTGACCCACTTCGTTGGATAATAGATTGATAACCGTTCGATCATCACAAACGGATGAATTTGAACGACCAGAGATGGTGAAGCTCAAATCATAAGTAGTATTTTCTTTTTCGCCTAAAAGCGTTACTTGGATTGTTTCTTGAGTTGTCTCTCCTTCCTGCAAGTAATCAAAGGCATTCATTGCTTGATAAGTTAACTTTTTTAGGTCAGAGCTTACTATTACACGGCCTTTAGTCGGTTGCTTAACTACTGAATACCGAGCATCAAGATCTGTGCTTAACTCGTGAGCAAATTTAGTCAGGTTACTATGAGTAGTCACTGAGAAAGTCTCACTAACATCTCCGATTGTGAGCATTACGTCACTAGATGTTGAATAGCTTGCTGAGGAAAGGAGTCTCACTGTAACTGATTGTTGATTGTTAACTGTGCTTGTGGCATCTGAAAAAGCACCACCATCGATAGAATATTCCCCACCACTTACGCTAATGGGACTTGATGAGTTGATACCCGTAATATTAACCGAATTAGATGTGATTAAAGTTGTTAATGCTTGCTCTGTTTTACGTTCAAAACTGAAGGTTTCAGGTGATGTATCAATCGGTGCGGGCGTCTCACTTTTTGGTACTTCGGTACTACTACTACCGCCACAACCTGCAAGGGTAACTAGAGCTATAAGTAAAATAATTTTTACTTTCCATCTATTCGTCTGAAATCCATTCATAGTAAAACCTTAAATTAAATGAGTCAGTAAAATACAATGATTACGTTAAATTGTAAGCTGCGGAAGTGTAACTAAATGTAGCTATTGCTATGTTTTAAGCTTAGATTTACCATGATAGACAAGTGAATAATATATTCTAGATAGAAAATTTAGTGATTATTTTCAATGCCATGAAAAATAGTTGGGAATCATTTTTCTTATAAAGAATAAAGGGGTAATACCTGCTGTTTAATAAATACTTCCGTGCTTTTTATCGTTTAATCTAACGCTTAGCTTAAAGCCACTGTTGCGATATTGCTGTGGCTCTGCCATCAATGCTTTATTGTTTGGATTTATGGATAAATTAATCCTTTCATATGAAACGAAATAAAAATCAGTTAATCAGGTCTTATTGGCACTTATATTTCTAATGCGTTCAATATTCTTATGAAACCTTTACACCTTAACCTTTCTTTACTTTTAATTGGAATTTCTACAGCACTTTTGGGTTTTAGTTTATTGCTTTTGGGTCCTCATAAGCAAATAACGGTGGCGACTGACTTTTATTTTATCTCGGATGTATTACCCGCCAACGTATTTAATTTAATTGCCGCTTTTGCTTTTATTTCTAGTGCGGTATTGGCTTTTTTATCTATAAAGCAACATAACTTTCGGTCAGTCTTAGGATATTTGCTGATCGCGATAAGCATAGTGCCGTTAGGTTCTTTGTTAAGTGACTCTATGTGGATAGCCTCTATGGGGGGATTTCCTGTTATTGGCTCTGGCCAAGGGGTTATTAAATATTTCGCCTTATCATCGATAGGAATATTGCTAATAAAACGCACGTTTTCTCCGCAGGTCACAGCCTGGATTAGCATCCTGCCAGTGTTACTAGTTTTGCTGTGGATTGGCGGTATGAAATTCACTTTACTCGAAGCACAAGGTATAGAAGGGTTAGTAAAAAGCTCTCCTTTTATGGGCTGGTTGTATAATTTTTTCAGTATACAAACCACGTCAAATATTATTGGTGTGTATGACTTAATTGCGGTGGTTGTGTTAATTTTAGCAATGTTTTATCCCAAACTAACTGTTCCAGCAATATTGATGTCGGGTATGGTTTTTGTCGTAACGCAGACCTTCCTGATAAGTTTCTCTGGTTCATTATCAAGTGAGACATTACTATCAATAACGGGGCATTTTCTTATTAAAGATTTATGGTTTTTGGTATGCTTGTTTTTCTATTATTCAGCAGTAAAGTTACCACCAAAAGCATAATTTAACCAAGGGTTAGCGCATGAAAATTAAACACTATCTAACGAATATTTACTGCGGAAAAGTGGCGGAGCGTTACGGTATTGAAACCGCGATAGACAAGCAACCGATAAACACTAGCTTGTATTTATCATTCGGTGGATTAGCAGGTGATGAGTGCGCTGACAAACTTCACCATGGTGGACTTGAGCGTGCGTTACATCAATATCCAGCTGAGCATTATGCCTATTGGCAAGAGAAATATAATACAGATAATGCTTGGCAAGCTGCCGGTATGGGCGAAAATATTAGCTCAATAGGTATGACAGAACAGACTGTATATTTGGGCGACCGCTACCAATGGGGAGAAGCGATTATCGAAGTGAGTCAGCCTCGTTCTCCTTGTTTTAAACTAAATAAACGTTGGGGCATTGAAAACTTATCGGTCGATATGCAGGATGTTAGTCGCAGTGGTTGGTTATATCGCGTTATTCAACCGGGAATGGTCAGTGTGAATGAACCACTTGAGTTAATTGACAGAGTTGCCAATGCAATGACAATTACTGCGGTGTGTGAGACATTTTTTGGTGACCCACTCAATAATGAAAAGCTGTTGGTATTAAAAAAACAAAGCAGATTATCTGATAGTTGGATGGAAAAAATTGTACGACGTTTAGCAAGCAACGAAGTAGAAAACTGGAATTTTAGATTGTTAGACCATGCTTAAACGACATACTCTCGGCAGATAAGCATTATGTCATCGCTGCTTAAGGCTTCTTTAGTTAAATCACATAAAATTCCATCACTAGTCTTACGGTTAAATTTACAATGTTGGCAGACCCCAAAGGCAGTTCGACCAGTAGCATGTTGATAGCTACTCAACACTTTTTTAAGTAATCTTTTGGTCTCAAACTCTTCATCAACAGACAAACTGGTTATAGCATCGGTAAACTTTTGCGGTGGGCAGGTTTTCATCAAAAATTCGAGACCTGCCTCAGTCACTTTTAAATGGGTAATACGCTTATCTTTTTTGTCTTTTACTTTCGCAATTAAGGTTTTGCTTTCCAGAATTTTTAACGATTGTGATACTGTACCTTTAGTTAATCCTAAAAATTCAGTTACCGCCAAGGTGGTATCTGAATAACGATTACAAGTCGATAGATAATACAAAGCCTCTTGCTGTATAGGTTGTAACCCTAAGCTTTGCCCTTCAAGTCGAGTTTCTTGCCGTAATAAATTGGCTAAACGCTCAATTAAATTAAATAGTTCATCATTCATCCTTTAATAGTATCGAGTCAAAACATAATTGACAAGTAGAGTTTTATTATGCTTAAATGTATTTAGTATCGAGTCGAAACTAGTTTGATGGGGATAAGACAAGTTAAGCATTAAGCACTTATTTAAATAGTTTAATTAACTAAAAGGATTGATCATGAAAACTTCACACCTCTTTATCGCAGCAGCCTTGAGCACAGTGCTGCTGACAACAACTACATATGCCCACAATAAACACAGCGGTCATATTCAAGCACCTATATCGTCGGCCATTGCTACTGAGTTTGATATTGTTCATGCCAAGGTAATTACGCAAGGTAGTCACTTAATATTCCAACAAGCGGTAACCGGTAAAGTTGGTAATAAACAGCCCGAAAAAAAGGGGCATTTAGCAGGTGCCGAGGTCTATAGTTATGTATGGCCAACGTCACTTAATAGTTCTGCAGTAGGTTTTGAAGCGGATCAAGGCATTCTGTCTTTAGCTTTAACCGTGCATCCTGACTTCGATGACACCCCTTTATATGATGAAGATGGTGATGGCAACAAAACTAACGACGGAGATAAATGGCATAGCCACTGGGTAGTTCTTGTGCCTGATAATGCCTGTGGCGAAGGCGCTTTAAAAGTTAAAGATATTGCTCAAGGTAGTTCACCTAAATTACCAGTGACTTGGCCAAATTTACCCATCTTTATTGACAGCCCTGGATTTGATTTTACCTTAGCGCAATCTGAAGTTTTAGTGCGAGTGCCTCTATCTTCACTTGGTTTTCCAGAAAGCTTTTCTTTTGATGGTGTTACCGCAGGTTTGAAAATAAACCAGCAAGTACATGCACCTTTACTGTGTGTTACCGATGTATTTGATGTCGCATCTGGTGATTTGAGTTTACCCGGCAAAAGCAAATAATTTAGTAGGAGCCATGAGTATGCAAATACATGTTTTTGATACCCATGTAATGACGGTGTCAGGTGAATATATCCATTTTGATGTTTTGGTAAATAATGAAAATATTAAAAAGGTAGAACAATATGCCAAGCAGTATCTCGCGAGTTTAGGTGTGGCAATAGATAATATTAAGCAAAGCCGCTGCAATTTTTGCCATAGTGAGCTTGCTAACCTTGAGGTGCAAGATAATATCGCTAGTCAGGGGCATAGTATTATTCGCTTATAATTTAGCTATTCCTAATGGAATAGCTATTTTAAGTCTTAAGTCTTAAGTCTTAAGTAAAAAGGAGGGAGTACTCAATGGCAAATAACATCAGTTGTGATGCCCATGACTATTTTGAAATTGTCTGCATGCGTCGTAGCCTAATCAAGGTGACCACCAAAGACAATAAAAAATACCATGGCATAGCAACAGATATTAAACTTGTTGAAAAGCAAGAATATCTACAAATTAGCGATGATATTAAAACCCAGCAAGTGCTTTTAAGTGAAGTGAAAACACTCGAGGCACTAGGCAATAGCATTGAACAGCATAATTTTTCGATCACATGGTGAGCCGAAGTAGAAGCTTGAACAGGAGAAATGATGGTATAAAATGACAGTGCTACAGTGAATCAACGCCACCATAAACATCAATGGTAAAACCCCGTTGTAGGGCATAATCTTGGGGTGTTAATCCGAGTTGTTTTTTTAAATATCGAATGAGGTGAGGTTGATCGCTAAAACCAAACTGATAAGCAATATCTACCCAGTCAATATCACTTTGTTCACGTTGATAGAGAAATTCTAAAATAGCTTCTAGCCTATTCATTGATTGGCATTGCTTAAGTGTTAACCCCGTAACTCTTAAAAAACTACGCTCTAAGGTGCGTTGTGAACAAAAGAGGGTATCTCCTAATTTATTAATTGCAATTTTAGCCAACAGAGGCAGTACTTTCCTCGTCAGTTCACTATGATTATCCCCATGGCTATTTAAAAGCCATGGTAGGCATAAATTATCCAGTATTTCAGCGCAATTATCAGGAAACTTCCGGGCTAGAGTAAGTAAGGTATCTGCATTGACTTGATTCTTATCGTTTAGCTGACGGTCATCAAAATTAATGTTGTCAAAAGAAGCCGCTTGAATAGTATCGACCACTGCTTGTGATGTTTTTCCTTGTAAAGCATTAAGCCCTGGTAATGAATATAGTGCGCCCACGTGGAACTTAATGCCAATACAGGCAACAGGCCTAGAGTGATCTAATTCATAGGTTTTCCCATGAGGGTGTAGCCAATGACAGCCCTCCATTTGAGTAATACCTTTGTCACTCTTGTATAGAAAGCTTTGCCTTGGCAGCGTTAAAATTAAGTGTGTTGCTGGGTCAGGGTTAAGCTTTGGGTAATCATTATGACCTTCAGCATTAGGCAACTTCTCAAGGAACCAATAACAATCAATATATTTAGCAAGCTCTAGATTATTAGGGGTTTTCAACCAATGTATCATCACACACCTTGATAGTTTTTTTTGATCAATCTAACTTAACCACTTTATGCTAACTATATTACAAGTATAGTAATATTTATGCGTGCTTGAACTCAAACTGTACTATACGATGAGCTGAGGTAAAACCGGCATGGGCAATGGCTTTTTGAGCCGCGACATTATTGCTCTCAGTTGAACAAATAGCTTTTAACCCTTGGTTAGTTGCATTGTTTATTAGGTAAGCTAGCACTTTTTTAGCGATACCTTGTCCACGGTTAGATTGTGCGACAATCATGCCTAAGTCAGCGTATTCAGTTTGATATTGATCGAATAAACGACATTCTCCTGCAGCTAATAATTTCCCTTTATGCCAATAACCAAAAAGTTCTTTGCGCTCAATTAAATTGCCGTAGTATTGCGTTAGCCATTGCTCAGGAGCACCGATATTGGCTGCTGCAAAGGTAACAAAATCTGTTAATTGCTCAGCACCAGCTAGCTGCATATCAATCATCTCAAGGTTTTTATTAGCCAACTTAGTGTTGTGCTGGAACATCAAGGCATTCACTTTAAAGGTAGCAGAGTTGTCCAAACATAAAGCCTGATAATTCGGCTCTGAGGTACTAACAAATGCGCCTTTAACTTCACCTATTATTGAACTGTTTTGCTGGGCAATTAACGTAAATAATTCCTGAGAAAACAGTTGGAACTCCGGCTGAAGATAATATTGCAGCAGGTATCCATCACCATTAACGCAACAAAATCCTACTAGGTTTTTATTTACATAAAAGCCAAAGTGTTTAGCCATAGGTGCGAAGCCAAAGTGCCACATGCCATCAAGCGGCACAATCGAGCTGTCAAAATACGCTTTTTTTAATTCCGTTAATTCCGTTAATTCGCTTAGCGATTTAATCGTTTTAATTTTAATCATTGGTTATTTCCAGTATTGGATTAGTGATCTTATCCGTTAATTCCAAAACTATTTCGGAGAACATGAGTATATATTAAGTATTTAACAACTATAAATATTGAACAAAAGCGACAAGCCATAGTCCGAGATGCTGAGGTCGATAGACGCTTTGTCTAGCAAAAATTAATCCTCGTTATTATTTTTATAGCTCAGTTGGTTATACACTGCAATATAACGCAAGGAACGTCTTTATGGGGCAACATGGCGCACTTCAACCGAGAAAGTAATAATGCCATTTTATTAATGCATCTTGAGGTTTATTGCTGACACTCTAGCGATGACCACTTTTTGATATCTTTAGCGTATTTCTTGGACCATTCAATGGCGGCGGCCTGATCCGAAAGCTTTTTGATAACGGCTAAAGAAGACGCATCTGTAATCATCTTATTGGTAAAACTAATGTTTTGAATTAAGTTATACACACAAGGAAACTTTTGTTTTAAATTTGGAGCCGCTGCTTTTTTTAACCATCCTCCTATGCGGTTGCCACAGTCTTTAACTAATTTTTTATTGAGCCCCCACTCAGGTACCTTTTCACATTGCTCTGTATAAAGTGGAAAATTGACAAACTTACCTTCAATATTATCGTCGGTCCAATTAGGACTCCAATTTAGCATGAGGATAGGGCGCTTTTTCTCTATCGCATTGGTAAGTTGTTCCCACAATGCTGAATCATCAGGTAAACGTTCGATGGAAAACTTTAACCCTAACGCTCGAATAATATCAGCATCACCATAATTCCATGGGCCACCAAAATACATACCTTTGTCAGTTTTTTTGGCTCCCTTAAAAAGTGCTCTGCATTTGTTTAAAGCTTGCCATTGGGGTAACTCTGGACATAAATCTTGCACATATTTGGGATACCACCAATCTTCTATTACTTTAGCTTCATGGGTGCCTAAATCAATAATGTCACCGTTAGCGACAAGCTTATTAAACTCTTGCCTCATTGAAGGTTCCCATACTTCTATCTGAAAATGAATAACCCCACGTTTTAGTGCCCCCCATTGGCGGTCAGCACTGATGTTTATGTACTCTACAGGGCTGCCTAAATTTTCAATCAACTGACCAACAACGTTCGACAATACCCGTTGGCTTGACCAGTTATTTGTTGGTATAACGACTTTATCTGAAAGGTGAGACGGTTTGGACCATAATGTACTGGAAAAAAATATTAATGAGAATAAGGTCTTAACGTAATATGTATTGTTCATTTTTAGCCTAGGGATTAAACGGGGTTAGCTGCGCTTCAAATAATATGTAATAACACTACCTCCAAGGGGCTAGTGCTATTGAGTTTAATATATATTTGTTGTGATGTCCTATTGCGTATCAAAGTAACCACATGGTTGGGAGATTACGACTCGTCAATTACGATCATTTTGTGCTTAAAGTGAATCCTAACGACAGCAGTCATTACTTAATCAGCGTCGTACTTATCAAATTTATTGAATTTGATAATTGAAGTAAGCTCTTCACCATAAAGGCTACCTTTTTCAGAGTAACGATCCAATTTAGTAACCAATATAAAAGGGTCGTTTGTTTTCATTCTAGCTTGTCTAAATTCAGCGAAAGCGCCGCTGCGACCCAAAGTGCGATAATAATCGTAAATAGCATCTTCAATAGAATCGTATTTTTTTACCCAAATAGTTTTGTCGCCACGTTTTTGCAGGGCTGCAACTCTGGGTTCATCTGCGTCAAAAGACCAAACACCAAATATGTTATTAGCGACTCTAAAAAAGCGCGAGGTAGCCCAAGAGCTTTCTATTGCCGCTTGTGCGATGGTAATACTTTTTGGAGATGGCTTAAGCGCCATGAGCAATTTTTCATTGGTAATGACCTTATATTCTACTTTTAATTTTTCAATCTCAGCATTAGTTTTGCCCGCATCAAGTGTTATTTTAATCTCTTCATATCGAGCCATTAGTTTCGCGTAAACGATGTTAACCGCAGGAACTATTAACGCTATAAATCTTGCTTTTTTCTCTTGTACTGTCATTTTAGGAAGTTCAGCTTCCTTTTGAGTAACACTGTAAATAACTGAAGCAATAATAATGAGCAGTATAGTAGCGAGAATGATTTTGATTTTATTTGAAAAGTGTTGCACTAATATATTTCCGAAGTGATTGTTAAACTGAGGTATTAACAATAAATAGTAGGATAGTTCAGTTGAAAAAACAAAATTAACTATGGGCAAAGATTGGTAAAGTAGCTGTCATCATAATGACCAGAATACCTACTCGTTCTGAGAGGTATTCTGGTCAGTCATGAGATAGGTAAAAGTGAGTCATACTGAGACGGATACGGCTCGTAGTGTAAAATTCACTTTCGCCTGATGCGTTAGCCATAGGTATTACTAAAACTATCAACTCCTGCTTGCGCGCAGCCTAAATCTTGCTCGGGTGAGCCTGAACTCACGCCAATACCGCCAACAACACTGCCATTAAATGTGATAGGCAAACCACCGCCAACAATACACATACGGCCACCTAAAGCCGTATGAATACCAAATAAATTATTTTTATGCCCCGGAATACAGGCTTTATTAAATTCGTGGGTACCCTTACGCGCTGATGCCGCGGTAAATGCTTTATCTTGTGAGATGGTAATGCTGTGTACTTTACCGCCATCCATTCGCTCAAAGGCAATTAAATTACCTGATTCATCTACCACGGCAATGCACATAGGTACGCCGAGCTCATTGGCTTTATTCACCGCGCCGTCAATTATCGTTTTTGCTTCCGTTTGGTTTAGTCTATTTATTGTCAACATAGTTTTCACTCTTTAATTTTAAATCTGGTACAGCAATTGAGACCATACTATTGGCGGCGAGTAATACTCCTGCTGGTACATACCCAAGCCCCTTGAAGCTGCACCTTTGTGTGGTTTGGGTATACATATATTTTACTTAACTGGCTTCTTTGATCGGAGGTTGGTTTTTAACAAAGCCAAGTTCAATGGAAATTGACTTACCCGCTTTGACTAAATGTTTAACCCATTCATCTTTACGTCTATCAATCGGTGCTGACACTGATAATCCGGCAACAACTTCACCGTACCTGTCATATAACAGTACGCCAATGCAACCCACACCTATTTCAGCTTCTTCATTGTCGTAGGCGAAGCCTTGCTCAACACAGTGCATGCATTCACGCTCTAAGCTTTCTATTTCTGAAAATGTTTTACGCGTATAGGTTGGCAAATTTGTACGATGGGCATAGCCACTAATGCCTTCGCTACCTTCCATACCTAACATCATTTTACCGACACCTGTAACATGAAGCGGCGCACGGCTACCAATAATTTGTTGAACATGCATCATTCTGTTGGGAATGGCTTTTTCTACGTAAATAATCACATCGCCTTCACGTGTGGTGAGGTTAATAGTTTCACCAAACTTATCTCGTAGTTTTTCCATGTAAGGTAATGCTACTTTACGAAAATCTACGTGTTGAGATTGATAATTGCTGAGTCTTATAAGTCGGCCACTTAACTGGTACTTACCTGAATTGTCCCGATCAACAAAGTGATTATCGATAAGAGAATGTAATATGCGAAAAGCAGTAGATGGCGCCAAGTTAGTATCTGCACTAAGCGCTTTTAGTGTTACTGGCATGGTATAGCGTGATATAGCGTCTAGTAATGTCGCTGCTCTATCTATTACTTGAATGCGAGATTCTGGTTTAACTCTAGTCATAATATTACCGCTCAGTTTAAAAATTTAGTCTCATTAAAATTTGAACCATTAATTAATGTTACTGGTATAACATCTCCTTTCTTGACTCTCGTGTCAACTTCTGGCTTTCAATTTTTAATATAAAACTAAAACCGACAAAAACCATCATTAATTTGAGTTTGCTCATTTCACATAATGGAATCTGTAAGTTTCCTTGTACTCAATATTCATATAGCTCTTTATTTATCAGTGATATGCATGGCGATTTATAGTGATTAAAAGCCGTTATTTCACATGATGAAATTCATCTTGTTTGCCTGATTTAGCTGTTTTCCATAAGGTGAAATTGAAGCGAAAAAAATTAGTTACAAATTAAACATCATCCACAAATTAAGAGTCATCTTGAGACTCATATAGATAAATACGACTTACCACACGATTAATGTCAGGGCTAAAACCACGACTAACATGACGGCTAATACCGCAAGAGATATTAAGAGGAACCTATGAGCAGTTCACCTAAACCAACCATGAATATTCCAAGCTACGAGGATGTACTCGTTGCCCACGAACGTATTAAACCCTTTATTCACGAAACACCCGTATTAACCTCACGTTTCCTCAATAAATTAACAGGTGCAGAGCTGTTTTTTAAATGTGAAAACTTGCAAAAGGCCGCTGCTTTTAAAGTGCGCGGTGCCTGTAATGCCGTTTTTGGTTTAACAGACGCGGAAGCAAAAATTGGTGTTGCCACGCATTCATCAGGTAACCATGCTCTATCGTTATCTTATGCAGCCGGACGACGTGGCATACCTGTGACCGTAGTGATGCCACGTACAGCGCCGCAAGCTAAAAAAGATGCTGTAATCGGCTATGGCGGAGTCATCGTTGAATGTGAACCTTCAACCAGTTCACGCGAAGCCGTCTTTGCTGAAGTTGTTGCCGAGTCAGGCGCTGATTTTGTTCATCCCTACAACGACCCACGTGTTATTGCGGGCCAAGCCACTTGCGCGAAAGAACTCGTTAATCAGGTACTTAATTTAGATGCTGTGGTAGCGCCAATTGGTGGCGGCGGCATGATATCAGGCACTTGCTTAACACTATCGACTACTAATCCGACAATAAAAATTTATGCAGCAGAGCCTTTGAATGCAGATGATGCTGCGCGCTCATTTAAAGCGGGTCATATCATTGCCGACGATGCTCCAGAGACAGTTGCCGATGGTCTAAAAGTTCCACTTAAAGATCTAACTTGGCATTTCGTTAAAAACCATGTCACCGATATTTTAACGGCAACCGAAGAGGAAATTGTCGCGGCAATGAAGCTTATTTGGATCCGCATGAAAATTGTAGTGGAGCCAAGCAGCGCGGTAACGCTAGCTATTATTTTAAAAAATCCCGAGGTATTTAAAGGCAAGCGTATTGGGGTAATTCTTACAGGCGGTAATGTCGATTTAGACAAATTACCGTGGATGAATAAATAAGCCAACAAGTACAGCAGTAAAAAATAAAACGAATTCAAAATTTGGTTCAAATTCAAATTAATAATTATCTAAATACTAATTAAAATTCTGGAGAAGAAGATGACAAAAGTAAACGATTTAGAAGTAGGTTATGACGTTCCGGCACTTCCGGGTATGGATGAAGCGGATATTCAAACACCTTGTTTGATTGTCGATTTAGACGCTTTAGAGCGCAACATTACCAAGATGGGACAATTCGCTAAAGAGATGGGCGTTCGCCATCGTGTGCATGGCAAAATGCATAAGTCTGTCGATATAGCACTTTTACAAGAAAAACTGGGTGATAGCTGTGGTGTATGTTGTCAAAAAGTATCAGAAGCCGAAGTCTTTGCACGTGGTGGTATTAAAGATGTTTTAGTGTCTAACCAAGTACGTGAGCCAGCAAAAATAGACCGTTTAGCGCGTTTACCTAAACTTGGCGCTCGTACTATTGTTTGTGTTGATGATCTTGAAAACATTGCTGAATTAGCGGCTGCGGTTAATAAACATGACACCCAAATTGAATGTTTAGTTGAAATTGACTGTGGCGCCGGTCGTTGTGGTGTAAGTGAAGGCCAGCCAGTAGTTGATATTGCTAAAGCGATTGCCGCAACACCGGGCTTAACTTTCTCTGGTATTCAAGCTTACCAAGGTGCTATGCAGCACATGGAAAACTTCCAAGACCGTAAAGAGAAGATCGACATTGCTGTTGGTATGGTTGCTCGCACAGTCGACATGCTTAAAGCAGAAGGGCTTGAATGTGACATCGTTGGTGGTGGCGGTACAGGTTCATATTACTTTGAAGGTAACTCAGGTGTTTTCAATGAATTACAGTGTGGCTCTTATGCATTTATGGATGCTGATTACCAACGCATTCATGATGAAAAAGGTGAGCGAATTTCAGAATTTGAAAACTCATTATTTATCTTAACGTCTGTTATGAGCCATACCAAAGCTGACAAAGCTATTTGTGATGCGGGTCTGAAAGCGCAATCAGTCGATAGTGGCTTACCGTACATATTTGGTCGTGACGATGTTGAATACATCAAATGTTCTGATGAACATGGTGTCATTTCGGATGCTAACGGCGCATTAAAAATTAATGAAAAGCTAAAACTAGTACCAGGGCATTGTGATCCAACGTGTAACGTTCACGATTACTATGTTGGTGTACGTAATGGCAAAGTTGAAACCTTATGGCCAGTGTCTGCACGTGGTAAAGCGTACTAAGAATTCATCTTTAAAAGCAACCATTACCCTTGGTATTTTGCCGAGGGTTTTTCCATTTTTCTAGGACATAAATTATGAGTGACTCAAAAGAAAACCATTCACCAGAAAACAATTCACAAAAGAACTCTTTACCCGTTAACAAGGGCGTATCCGTTGTCTCTGAAGCGGTTTGCCAAGAAGTGATGGGTAGAGCAGATGCCTTTACTGCGGTAGAAAACGTGTTTTCTGCTATGGCGAAAAATACCGCCTACAACTTTCCGGTGATCCGTGAAGCCATTGGTCATGCTGATGCCCTCTATGGTTTTAAATCGGGCTTCGACCGAGATGGTATGGTGCTAGGTTTAAAATCAGGGGGGTACTGGCCGGGTAACGTGCAAAAAGACCTGACTAACCACCAATCCACAGTGATTTTGTTTGACCCTGATACCGGTCAGTTAAAATCCCTTGTTGGCGGTAACTACTTAACTGCCGTGCGGACTGCTGCCTCATCTGCTGTTTCTATCGCGCATTTAGCCCGTAAAGATTCAAAAGTGCTAGGTATGGTAGGTGCAGGTCATCAATCTACTTTTCAATTACGTGCTGCTGTCGAGCAACGTAACTTTGAAAAAATTGTTTGCTGGAACTTCCACCCTGAGCAAATACCTAAGCTTGCTGCCGTGGCTGAAGAATTAGGCTTACCGTTTGAATCGGTAACGCGTGAAGAACTTTGTGCTCAAGCGGATGTCATTATTACCATTACTTCAGCTTTTGAGGCGCTAATAGATAAAGACTGGATCAAGCCCGGTACTCACATTGCGTGTATGGGAACCGATACTATAGGTAAGCAAGAAGTTGATGCTAAGTTATTGACAGTCGCTAAGGTTTTTACTGATGAATTAGCGCAATCAATTACGCTTGGTGAAGCCCAACACGCGATTGCACAAAAACTCATTCAACAGAGCGATATTGTGCCAATTGGTGAGGTGATTAACGGCACTAAAACCGGCCGTACTTCAGCAGAAGACATTACCTTGTTTGATGGCACGGGTGTTGGCTTACAAGATTTAGCCGTCGCCTCAGTCGCGGTTGAATTAGCTGAAGCTAAAGGGAAAGTTACTTACTTCAACTTATAAAACTACTTTTTAGTCAGATAAGTTAATAAATAAGCCTCTTCATGGGCAACAATTCACAATGGCTGTTTATTCATTTAAACAGCCATTTTTTGCTTGCTAAAAATTAACTAGCCAACAACATAATCATAAAAAATAGTCCTAAAATAAAAATGATGTTTATTATGTGAAATTCCCAGTAGTTAAGTTAACTTATACCAAACGGATTAATTTATTGATAACTTAGTCCGATTGGTATAAATAACAGGTTTTGATTTTCTTATCAGAGCGTTAAGTGAATATGACTTGTTATTATATTCACTACAGTACTAATGTTTGATTGGTTGAGCGTACAATTAAGCTGCCTAGAATAAATGGAGATGATAGTGTTAGCAGATAAATTTTGCTTAAAATTAGAAAGCCCAACGATTGAAGACTTTTTGACATTACGCAGCAAAGTGGGATGGGGCGATCTTGATGCGAACCTCGCTGAAAAAAGCTTAAATAATAGCTTATTCCATGTAATTATTCGGCATGAGAACCAACTTGTTGGCATGGGAAGAGTGGTTGGTGATGGCGCTATGTATTTTTACATTCAAGATGTGATTGTAGACCCAAGCTACCAAAAATTGGGTATTGGCGCGGCGTTAATGGATAAGATAGAAGGCTATTTATCAGATGCCACTAACCAAGGTTCTACTATCGGTTTGTTGGCGGCACAGGACAAAGAGGCCTTTTATAGTCGTTATGGTTACACCCAAAGACCTAATAGTTCTTTAGGTCACGGCATGTGTAAATTTATTTAATCATTTGCATCGATAACCTTGAAAGGGCATTTTATGATTGAAAGAAAATCAGGTATCTATTCTGGTCGTAATAAATCATCAGCATATAAAGACTTAGTATGGACGGTTGCTACCTCTTCCGATACCACTGTAGGACTCGAGCAGCAAACATTACTGACCTTAGAGACAATCCAAGCCAATTTAATTGAGTTAGGCTCAGATAAGACCCAGATTGTTTCTGCTCAAGTTTATATTGCCAATATGGCAGAAAAACCTGTGATGGATGCTGTTTGGCAAAAATTCTTTGGTGATAATCCTCAACATTGGCCACAACGAGCCTGTTTAGGAGTTAGTCTTGAAGGCGATGTGCTCATTGAAGTGACGGTAACCGCCGTTCGTGGAAATTAACTCAGTATGGCGATGCAAAACCTCATCAAGACCATTAAGCAGGCATTAGTGGAAGATCGCAGCCTACCTTTTTCAGTTTACTCTTCGGTAAAAGAGCAGCGATTACTCAATGTGCCCATTGTTAATCCCTTATTTATTGCCGTACTTGATGGCGATAAAGTCTTGGGTAAAGCCAGAGAAGTCGTGTGTCATGCCGGGGATTTTATTTTTTTGTCTGATAGTCCTGCGATTAACATGCGTAACATCCCCAATAAGAATGAATACTTTGCCTTGTTGATTGAATTCGAGCATGAAGACTTTGCGGGTATTAGCATTGAAAATGTCGGTAAAAGCGAGGAAGAATCCTCATTGGGTAAAGATTTCAGTGTTGGTGTTATATCACTAGAATTGGAAAAATGTCTGCAGCAATTTGTAGAGTGGTCACTTTATTCACCTACAACTATGTGGTCATTACGCAAAAAGGAACTTCTACAATTACTTTGTTATATGGGTCACCCAGACATTTTAGCGATGGCCGCATCACATAAACTAGGGAAAAAAGTATCAGCCATGCTAAGTGAACAACCCTCAATAGACGTTTCATTGCCCACGCTTTGCCAACAACTCGGCATGAGTGAGTCAACACTCAGACGAAAGTTAAACGCAGAAGGAACCACAGTTCAAGCCATTAAAGATCAAGTGAAGTTAGGGCTCGGTTTACATCTATTGCAAACAACCAAAGATTCCATCGTGTTCATTGCCGAGCAATGCGGTTACCAGTCACAATCGCGATTTACTAGCCGGTTTAAAGGACGTTTTGGCCTGACACCTTCGGAACTGAGAAAAACCAAACTGACGGATCAGGGCGAAAATTTGACGGAATTGAGGCTATAAATGGCGCAGAATAACGCTAAAATATGCTATAGCAATTAGCAATACACACTTTTACTCCATTAAATAAGGTTCATCGTTATGTTTAAGTCATTCACATTAGTTACCTTGCTCTCAATCAGTTTTTCTTCTATCACTTTGGCAGATACCTTTACCTTAGCAAGTAAAGATATTGCAGAGGGAGAATTTATGTCTAAAGCCCAAGAGTTTAATGGCTTTGGTTGTACCGGTGGTGATTTATCGCCACAGCTAACATGGTCGGGTGTACCTGAAGGCACAAAAAGTTTTGCCATTACTGCCTATGATCCTGATGCACCGACAGGCAGTGGCTGGTGGCATTGGCAAATAGTGAATATTCCTCATACTGTGACCGAAATAGCTGCAGGCGCGGGCAGTACTAAAAAAGAGTTAGCACCCGCGGGGAGTGTGCAAATAGCAAATGATTTTGGTTACCGAGGATTTGGTGGCGCTTGCCCGCCAGAAGGCCACGGAATTCACCATTACCGCTTTACTGTTCATGCACTATCAGTAGAGAAACTTGACTTGCCAGAAGAGGCGTCAGGCGCGTTAACGGGCTATATGATTAATGCGAACACTATTGCGACAAGCACAATCGAGTCTTTATATAAACGAGACTAATGCCGCCAATAATATCTAATTCACTTGGTTGATACCTTGCCTCTAAGACTTTTAACTCTCGCTGAGTGAGAAGAAACTTATTATTAGCAAACCGTGTTTTATATTCAAATAAATCATCACGGTGGGTGTGGTGATGGCAATTTTTCCAGCCGTTGGCAAGGCGTGATAAACCAGTGAAATGCACCTTTCATCGAGAAAGCCCCCGCAATACCTGTTAGCAGTGGTTTAAATAGTGCAAAATACCGCGCCACAGTAGTGGAGTTCAGTATAGGATTTTCAAAAAATATAGATAAAAAAAGGCTGCCAATAAATACAATGAAATCGGCAGCTTATTTAATTTATGGGGTTATTGGCCTATTAGAAGCGCCATACCGCAAGAAGCTGTGCAGCATTATCATCAGTACCTTTCTCACCTAGTTTGTTTTTCCAGTATTGGTACTCAACACCAACGAATAAGCGCTGTGCTTTTTGACCTAATACTTCACCTAAATCTAAGCGAATTTGTGGTTGAAATAGAATCCATGATTCCAGCTCTGTGGTGCCAAAGTTATTCACTTGAGTACGGCCGTCAATGTATTCTAAATGACCTTCAATGCTCCAGCTTGTTGACCCAATTTTAAAGGGATATGCCCAAGCAAAATCAATCATAAAACTAGAGTCTTCATCAACGACGGTAAATACAGGAGAATCTGCACTGCCGCCACCTTGATGGATATAACCAGTAACATCAATTTGTGCAAAGGCAAAACCGGGTAAATCTAAGGCGAATCTAACACCAGGTAATACCCAAGCGCTGTCTACTTCTGGGGCGAAGTTAAAACCAGCAACAACACCAATATCTTTTACTGGGCCAAAGCTAAGATCATTACCGCTAATTGCGCTTAAGCTAAAGTTTGAATACCACTCGCCGTAAAGCTCGCTTGAATCGGCTACCGGGAAGTTAGCATCGTTATTCACCGAATAACGAGAATAATCCATAAAGAAGAAGTTATCGCCGTATTCCCAGCCACCAGCATGTTGGAAGGTGATGATGGTAGTGTCAGCGGTGCCGCCGGTACCTACTCGTTCTAATTCACCTAGTGCTTGTAATTGTACTTCGGTATTTCCCCAGATCTCTGCTGAAACCATTGGCGCATTTAACGCAGCGGTTAATGCAAGGGCGGTAAGTGGTGCTGAAATTTTCATATTGTCTCTCTTAATGTAATTTTAGTTATGATTTTAATTTTAATTTTAATTTTTTTCAATATATCGATGTTTCATTATTTTTCGTAACTTGACACATGTGTCAGGTTGCGATTTACTACGATACATCAGGTTGTTTTATAAACACAACTAAAAATTAAAACTTAAATAGAAGGTAAAGCAATTATGACATTTAAATCATTCAACCCACCACAAAGAATTTTAATGGGCCCTGGTCCTTCAGATGTAAGCGCACGAGTATTGTCTGCATTGGCTAGGCCAACGATTGGTCACCTTGATCCGTTATTTATCAATATGATGGATGAAGTAAAAACGCTACTTCAATACGCGTTCCAAACTAAAAATGAATTCACTATCGCTTTATCAGCACCGGGTTCAGCAGGGATGGAAGCATGTTTTGTGAATTTAGTTGAAGCGGGCGACAAAGTAATTGTTTGTCGTAATGGTGTTTTTGGTGACCGTATGATTCAAAACGTGAACAGAATCGGTGCAGAGGCCGTAGTTGTTGACTCTCCTTGGGGACGTGCGGTTGAAACGCATAAGGTAAAAGCCGCGTTACATGACCACCCAGATGCTAAATTCTTAGCATTCGTTCATGCAGAAACCTCAACGGGTGCGCTTTCAGATGCTAAAGCCCTCTGCAAAATGGCTCAAGAGCATGATTGTTTGACGATTGTTGATGCAGTGACATCATTAGGAGGCGTAGAGCTGAAAGTGGATGAATGGGGCATAGACGCTATCTATTCGGGTACCCAAAAATGTATGTCTTGTGTACCAGGCATATCGCCTCTTTCCTTTAGCCCTAAGGCTGTAGCAGTCGTACAGAATCGTAAAACTCAAATACAAAGTTGGTTCTTAGACCAAACCTTAGTGATGGGCTATTGGTCTGGTGAAGGTAAGCGTAGTTACCACCATACCGCCCCAGTAAACTCTTTATATGCCTTACATGAAGCCTTGGTAATGCTGCATGATGAAGGCCTAGAAAATAGCTGGGCACGCCATAAAACACAGCACGAAGTATTAGCTAAGGGACTGAAAGAATTAGGCATTGAGTTTATTGTGCCTGAAGAAGAACGTTTACCTCAGTTAAACGCTATCTACATTCCTGATGGTGCTGATGACGCTAAAATACGAGATTACCTATTAGAGCACTACAATCTTGAAATAGGGGCTGGTTTAGGTGCTTTTGCTGGTAAAGCATGGCGTATAGGTCTTATGGGACATGCGGCTAAAAGTGAGAATGTTGCCTTATGTTTAACCGCTTTAAAAGACGCGTTACACCAATAAAAGCTTAGAAAAAAGTTTTAGTAATGAAAAAAGGCCATCTTTCGATGGTCTTTTTTTTCACATAGTGAAAGCCAAAATGCTTTTTTGTGAAAATTTACGCGTTAAGCTTCCACTATGTGAAACATAAAGGGCTTTTTTAGGTGTTGAATAGGATGTTTTTATAGGAAGAAATGCTCGATTTATGCCTTTTCTACGGGGTGAAATACTAATTGGCTGTCATCGCACCTTAGTTACGAACATCCTAATCACTATTTTGAGGGGGAATTGATCGGAACCCACGGCAACGGTGCCATTAATCGTACGCCGTTTAGATTCATAAAAGTTAAGATTTAGGTGAGTTTACTTTACTATAAAGCCACTTAATTATGTCTCGAGAAGTTATAACTCCGACAGGCTGATTATTGCTATTGATTACGGGAAGACAGGACATACCGGTATCATGAAAGGTCTTAATCGCTTCACTAAAAGGGCTGAATTGTTTAATGGCGACTAATTTTTTCGAGACAATTTGATGAACGCGTTTGTTTAACATCGCCAAATCTTTCTCATTAGCGGTGGGTAATTCTATATTTGAATTGGTTGCTTTTAAATAATCTCTTTCGGAAATAACAGCTACCAGTTGATTTTTGCTGTCTGTAACCATTAAATGGTGAAATTTATGCTTAATAAATAGTTCTCTAACAACAGATAATCTGTCATCTAAATCTATACAAGTGATCTTTTCACTCATTATCTCTTCAATTTTCATAGGTTAGTTTCTATTATTTATTCTCAAGGTATAGGGACTGTTGAACTTTCGATAGTACTTTTACAGCCGTTCGTTTGATATCTAAAACCTTAACAAAGTTGTCAGTGTAGACGAAGTACTATTTAAAATTTGTAGGATAAACCCAGCTATGTCACTTAAGATAAACCACAGCCTTTTAGGATAATTGAAGTCAGTGACTGAACTACATCATCAAAATCATCATCGTCCATTGCCTCTTTACCAAAACCAGCCAATACCTGCACATTAAAATCAGCATAGTGCTGTGTGGAACTCCAAATAAGAAATAACAAGTGATGTGGATTGATTGCATCTATTTGACCTTGTTTAATCCAGGTTTCAATGATGATAATTTTTTCATCTAACCATTGCTTAAATTCGGTATGTAAATAGTCTTTAAGAATAGGCGCGCCATGAATTACTTCACTGGCAAATATTTTTGAACCATCGGGGTCATGCTTGGCATGCATGATTTTTTCATGAATATAAGCAGTAAGAATTGTTTTAGGATCATCATCAATACTTAGGGTATCGAAACTAGTATTCCAGCTGACAATTATTTCAGTGAGTAATTGCTGATAAAGATCAGTTTTGTCATCGAAATAATAATGAATATTTGCTCGAGGTATATTTGCACGTTCAGCAATGCGCTTAATTGATGCGCCTTTAAAACCATGTGTAACAAACTCTGTTTTGGCCGCCGTTAAAATAAGCGCAACATTCCTTTGGCGAACTTGCCCTACAGATTCTTTTTTTACCGACACAAATACCTCATAACTTCATTGATGATGCAGGAAATAATTTTATAACAAATGTTATCTGGCAGCTATAGTATTCATAACAAATACTTTGACTTAATCGCGCTATTAGTTGATTGAGGCTATTTAAGATTTTTACCAACTTATAAATGAAAAGCCACATTACCTGCGTTGCAAATAATATGGCTATTAATGTAGTTTTAACTACAAATTGTGGTGAAGCTGCTTTAAATCAGACGATTATACCGCTTTAACTTCCTGCCGCCTTTGATGTAATAACGGTTCGGTATAACCACTTGGTTGCTCTTTGCCTTGGAAAATAAGATCCGTGGCGGCTTTAAAAGCAATACTTTCACCAAAATCTGTTCCGATAGCAAGGTAACTGCTATCGGCAGCATTTTGTTGATCGACAACTTCAGCCATGCGCTGTAGTGATTCAAGTACTTGGCGTTCATTGATCACACCATGATGAAGCCAGTTGCAAACATGCTGACTTGATATTCGTAATGTTGCTCTATCTTCCATGCGGGCTATATTGTCGATATCAGGTACTTTTGAGCAACCAATGCCTTGATTTACCCAGCGAACCACATAACCCAATAAACCTTGAATGTTGTTGTCTAATTCTTTTTGAATTGCCGCTGTTGATAATTCAGTTTGATTTTTCAGTAAAGGGATAGTCAATAACTCGCTTAAGTCATCAATGGTTCCCGGTAAAGAAAACTCGGCTTGCATGGCACTTTGAATCTCTTGAACATTGACTTTGTGGTAATGCATTACGTGTAACGTAGCGGCAGTAGGCGAGGGAACCCAAGCACAATTTGCCCCCGATTTTGGATGGGCTATTTTGCTTTTAACCATTTCCGACATTTGATCCGGTATTGCCCACATGCCTTTACCAATTTGCGCTTTACCTTGCAGGCCTGCTTGCAAACCAATTCTGACATTTCTATTTTCATAGGCTGTTATCCAGGGTTCATCTTTCATCAAGGCTTTTTGAGCCATAGCGCCCGCATGCATACTGGTATGAATTTCATCACCGGTGCGGTCTAAAAATCCAGTATTAATAAACGCAAGGCGTGTTTGTGCGGCGCGAATACACTCCTTTAGATTGGCAGAAGTGCGACGTTCTTCATCCATGATACCCATTTTTATAGTGTTTTGGGCTAAACCCAAATGACGTTCAATGGCACTAAATAAATCATGACTAAAGGCGACTTCTTCAGGGCCATGCATTTTAGGTTTTACAATGTAAATGCTACCTTGTTTAGAGTTCTTAAATTTCGAGGTGCCCTTTAAATCGTGTAGTGAAATTAAACTGGTGATTAGACCATCAACAATGCCCTCAGGTACTTTTTCATCCTTTGCTGTGACAATAGCATTTGTGGTCATTAGGTGACCCACATTACGAATGAATTGCAAGCTTCTACCCGGTAGAGAGATTTCTTTTTGGTCAGGCGATAAATAGTTTCGGTCATGATTTAGGGTACGGGTGATGGTTCTAGTGCCTTTTTGAATAATCTCAGCAAGATCACCTTTCATTAAACCTAACCAGTTACGATAAACCGAGGTTTTGTCCGAGGCATCTACCGCGGCAATAGAGTCTTCACAGTCTTGAATAGTACTTAATGCCGACTCTAACACTACATCTTTAACAGCAGCAGCATCGGTTTTGCCAACAACATTGTCTTTATCTATTTGGATTTCAATGTGCAAACCATTATGACGGCAAAGTAGCGTAGAGGGATCACCGGTTGAGCCGTTGTAGCCAACAAACTGTTGTGCATCTTTTAACTGCACTTGTTCACCGGTAAAAAGCGTCACAGTAAAGGTTTTTTTGACGATATGGTACTTCACCGCATCAATATGACTACCACGGGTTAACGGTAAAGTTTCGTCTAAAAATCTGCGCGCATACGCTTGCACTCTGCGTCCGCGAACAGGATTAAAATCTTTGGTCTGTTTCGCGCCATTATCGTCACCAATAACATCAGTACCATATAAAGCGTCATACAAACTACCCCATCGTGCATTCGCGGCATTAAGGGAAAATCGTGCATTCATCAAGGGTACTACCAGTTGAGGGCCCGCGATAAGGGCAACCTCATCATCAACCTTTTGAGTAGAGATAGTAAAGTCTGCTTTCTCTGTGACCAAATAGCCTATTTCCTTTAAAAACAACTCATAGCGCTGTTGGTTAAAAGGCTGGTTGGCGGGATCAGTATGCCAAACATCAATATGCGCTTGTAAACTAGCTCTTGTCGCTAATAGCTGTTGATTACGCGGAGTAAACTCAGCTAACACTTCAGCAACAGAATCCCAGAAATCATCGGCATGAATATTAAGACCAGGCAATACTTCATGATTGACTAAATTATATAAACAGCCTGCAACCTTATAACCGTGCTTGATTGTTTTTTGCTTCATTTTTTATCCTTGGTCTTTATTTTTGCTTAACCATAGTGACAGTGTTAGGCGTTCTTCTTCTGTCATTTGGGTTTTGTTCATAAACGGCATGTCTTTGGAGTTGACTACACGGGCTTCAATTCTGGGTGCCCATTGTTTGATAGAAGCCATGTCTGAAAAAATAACGCCACCTTGAGGTGATGTAAATACATCATCAGTTGGTGCTTCTGAATGACAGGCACTACAACGGGTTTCAATAATATGTTGTACTTGCGCATTAGTAACACCTTGCTGTTTTTGTTCAGCGGAGAGTTCAACCGTCTTTGGAGCAATAGCGTAGGCAAGCACAATAGTGGCGAGAATTGAGCTCACTAGTACCATAGGTTTTTGTTTACCAAAATGACGTAAAACAAAATACTGACGCACGGCTGCAGTGATTAATATGATGGCCATCAACACTAACCAATTTGCACTATGGTTATAGGTAATTGGGTAATGATTTGAAATCATAATAAACAACACGGGTAAGGTGATATAGGTGTTGTGCGTTGAGCGTAATTTGGCGTTAAGGCCATATTTAGAGTCAGGTGTAGCACCTTCTTCTACTGCTTTTACTAAGGCACGCTGTGATGGCATGATGCCGAAAAACACATTACCAGCCATGATGGTACCTAAAATAGCTCCCATATGCATGTAAGCACCACGGGCGCTAAATACTTGGGTTAAGCCGTAAGACAGAGCAGTTGCAATAATAAATAAAATAAGGGCCAATACTAAGCCATGGTCTTTAAGTTTAGTACGTACTAATAACTCATAACTACCGACACCAATAACAATTGAGCCTAGTCCTAAGCCAATAGCTTGCCATTGGGTTAACTCTTTTACGCGAGGGTCAATTAGATAAGACTCAGCGCCAACATAGAACATAAGCGAGAGTAGTAAGAAACCTGTGATCCAAGTGGTATAAGCTTCCCACTTAAACCAATGTAATGTGGTTGGCATTTTAGGTGGCGCTAATTTATATTTTGCTACTTCATAAAAACCACCACCATGAATGGCCCAAAGGTCACCAGAAATGCCTTTATCAGCTTTTTCTTCGGGTGGCTTTTCAAGATGGTTATCTAACCAAACAAAATAAAATGATGCACCGATCCAAGCGATACCAACGATAAGATGTGCGAAGCGAATGATTAAATTTAACCACTCAGTAATATACGGGTCCATAGTCTTTCCTTTTGTACGCCTACCTTGGGTAAACGTTTTATAATTTTATGTTTTTATGACTAGTTAATTAAATTTTTACTTAACTCATGCTTTATTAAATACAGTTTTTATAAAGCATAGTTTGTAAGTGATATTGCCTTAGCCCCGCGCTAGGCAACCGCCTGTTAGATGTAGTACTGGTATTTTTATTAACTTCTTAACTTTTAGCCAGTGAAGCGTTTTAATCTAGCATTAGTGAATTAGTTGATGACTGAAGTTTGTGAGTACAAAGAAGAAGCACGGAATTTATAACTATAAATGAGTACTTCTGATGCCGTATTCACAGATTTCAGGTATTAAATAATTTGTTAATTAAACTTTCTCACCCATTATATGGGTAGCTTTAACGTGTCTATCGTCACCTAGCATGCTCAACACGAACAATTTTTCGGTTAAGGTTTTACAGCGTTTGATGCGTACATCCATTAAAGGGGTTGCTTGATAATCAAGCACGATAAAGTCAGCTTCAGCGCCTTGGGCAAAGTTACCAATCGTCCCTTCTAAATCTAAGGCAATAGCGCCACCTAAGGTTGCTAAATATAATGATTTGTATGGGCTTAATTTATCACCACGTAATTGCTGGGTTTTATAACCTTCGTTGAGAGTGGTCAACATAGAGAAACTACTGCCAGCGCCAATGTCAGTGCCTAACCCCACATTCACATCAAAGGCTTCCGCTTGTTTTAAGTTAAAACAACCGCTACCTAAAAATAAGTTTGAGGTCGGGCAAAAGGCAATGGCTGAATTGGTATCACTTAAGCGCTGGCATTCATGATCGTGCAAATGTACACCGTGAGCAAAAACACTACGGCGGCCTAATAAACTGCTTTTATCGTACACATCAAGATAACCGTTACTGTCTGGGAATAATTCACTAACCCAAGCAATTTCATCTTTGTTTTCAGATAAATGGGTATGTAAATAAACACTAGGATATTCTTTTAATAACTCACCGGCTTTATTAAGTTGTTCCGTTGAACAGGTAGGGGCAAAACGTGGCGTTACCGCATATTGTAATCTGTCGGTGTTATGCCATTTTTCAATGAGCGCTTTGCTGTCGGTATAGCCTGATTCAACAGTATCTGATAAATCATCAGGACAGTTTTGATTCATCAGTACTTTACCGCAAATCATGCGTAACTTTTTCTGTTGAGCGACGGTAAAAAAGGCTTCAACAGATTCTTTATGTACTGTGCCAAATACTAATGCTGTGGTGGTACCGGCATCTAATAATTGGCTTAAGAAAAATTCAGCAACACGTTTACCGTGTTCAATATCAGCAAATTGCTTTTCTTCAGGGAAGGTGTAGTTTTCTAACCACTCGAGTAATTGTTCGCCGTAAGAGGCGACCATTTCGGATTGTGCATAATGTACATGAGTATCAATAAACCCAGGCATGATTAGGCCATTGTCATATTGAGTAACGACAACGTCGGCGGGTAACGTTTTCAGTAAATCCTTGGCGTTAGCTAAGGTTTCAACTAAGCCATTGTTGATGACTAATAGTCCATCTTCAAAGTACTGATAACTCTCTTCTTCTGATACTTTGGCGGGATCCGCTAAAAAGTGCAGTACTTCGCCACGATATGCTTTGCGGCCGGTACTTGTAGCTTTACTTATTGCTTCACTCGTTGAAGAAGTGTTTGCAGTGTTGTTCGACATATTTCTTAACCTATTACTTATTGAATTTTACTATTACTGGGTGTTGTACTGTTTTTCACGGCTTAATACCGCGCTATCTATTTACTATTTCACTCATGAAGTCTTCACCGCTTTATTGCTTAGCCGCTAATGTGATCACAAGCGAACCGTCGAGCTTTTCAACATCACAGTTATCACCTTCTCCGCCGCGATCGACCACGAGAAAGTCACTCACTTCATTAAGCGCTAAACAAAAGTGATGCCAAGTACCTTTATTATAGTTAACGCCTTGTTCACCGCTGGCTAAAAAAACTTCGATTTTTGTGGTATCAAGCTCGCCTGCTGGCGCAACTACAATCACATAAGGTTGTTTACCCATTGGGATAAATGCTTGGCTACCTAATGGATGGCGTTCCATCATTTCGATCGGTAAAGGAAAAGCCAGTGGGGTAGAACGAAAAATATTAAGCAAGGTTTTACCCTGTTGCTCAGCAACATCAACGTTGGCAAGATTGTGATAACGCATAGTGTGGCCATCATTAATGGCGAAATGTTCAGCACTTTCGGACACTGAAATAACATCCCCATAAGCGGAGAAATTCTCTGCCGTTAGCTTTTTGGGTACAACATTAATGATTTTACTGCTCATCTTAATCTCTCGGTTAATTGTGATACCAATCGGACTAATTAATCCGTTTGGTATTTATATTCTTCTACTGGCTTGAAACTGTTTTTCTAATTATTGCAGGCTCATAACTCAAAGCCGATTATTGATACTTTTCGATTAACTACCACGGTATGTTGAATAACCATAAGCGGTTAACAGCAATGGAATATGGTAATGCGTACCGCTGGCGTCAATTTCAAAAACAATATCAACGTAGGGGTAAAACCCTGCTTCGTTGTTCGCTTTAAAATAAACAGCTGTGGCAAAATGCATACGGTAAACACCCGCTGATAATTTTTCATCCGCAGCTAATAAACCGGGTAAACGACCGTCAGCATTAGTAACGCCGCCGTTTATCTCATTCCAGCCTTCGCCGTCTTGAGCAAACAAAGTAATAGGTACGTTTTGTGCTGGTAAACCACGGGTAGTATCAAGTATGTGGGTAGTAATTTGACTCATTGTCATTCCTTAAAAGATAGCCTTAAATTTATCTTAACTGGTTCAGGGGACTAGCCTTCAGCTAATGCTTTATCAATACGCAGTTGAAAAATTTTACGTTGTTCTTCAGCAGCATTAACGAGCTCTTGCGTTTTGTTATTTGGTAGACGTGCTTGTAATAAATCAGACATTTGTTTAGCACTTTTACCGGTTGCACACACGATAAAGATAAAGCCGAATTTTTCCTCATAGTCGCTATTACCTTGAGAAAGCACTTCAAGTACATCGTCGTTGGCTTCTTTAACTAGACCTTGCTCGTTACCTGCCAATTCTTTGGTATTTGCATACTTAGCACGCAAACTACTTACATCACCAATTTTCGGGTGACCTTCAAATGCTTCAAAATAATCTTGTTCAGATAAACCTTGCCACGCATTATTAGCGGCTTTTTTTATTGCTAGCGCGGAAGAAAATGGACGCGCTTCAACCATTTTTTTTACCCAAGTACTTGAGGTACAACATTGCATAAATGTGTGGTTAGCTTCTGCTGCTGGTAGTTGGTTTAAATTTTCTAATATCATTTTCATATCCTTCACTATTAAGTAACGGTATTTTAATTAAATACCACCACTAAGCGCGTTAACTAACCTTGGCGGTTACCAAAAACACGCATACGAGAAATACCACCATCTGGGAAGATGCTTAAACGTACATGAGTAAAAGGTTGATCTTTTTCAGTGATGATTTCTTTAGTGAATAAATGTTCACGATGCGCATATAATTTAGTACTTGGAATAATTGGAGTCCAAGTTACGCTTACTGCGCCATCAGCAAAATCATCGCTATCGCTAATACAGCCTTCAAGTTTGAAGGTATCAGGGAAGTTACCCTTAAAGTGACAAGTATCTATGATGACTTTATTAACACTACCGGTAGCGGCAAGTTTTACAATTGACCAATCTGGACCTGGATCACGACGACGCTTAGTTTCCCAACCGTCACCCATGTTCACACCACGACCAGGCATAATGAGGTTGTTTTTATCACTGAAAAACATATCGCTTACTAACAACGCTTTAGCGCCATTTTTAATTGAAGCTAAGTCAATGAGTTCACCGTCAACAAAATCATTCCAGTTAACTGCGGCTTCACCGTAAACACGGAAACGCGCAATACCACCATCAGGGAACATGGTTAAACGTACGTGAGTAAAAGCAGTATTATTTGCCTTTTTTTCAGAGTCGAGGACAAAAAGATTTTGGCTATGCGCTTTAACGTCAGTTGCTGAAAAAATTGTCTGCCAAACGGTATCTTTGTTTGGTTGAACTTCACTTACACAAGCTTCAACAGATACTTTTTCTGGCGCGTTACCACGGAAGTAGTTGGTGTCGATATCAAAGGCGCGGATAACACCACTGATACCTAAACGGATAATACACCAATCTGAATCACGACCATTATTACGACCATAACTTCTGCGTGATTCCCAACCGTCCATCCATTTACCACGTTCAGTAAATTTCTCTTCGATAAAAATACCACGACCTACTTTTAATAAGTTTTCCATTTCTGCGAAGAAATCATCACTACATGAAAGTGTTTCGCCACCTACTTTTTCACTGGCTAAATCTACATAATGAGTTTTTAATTTTTGCTCTAATATCGCTTCTTCTGCCGACAATTTGTTTTGTGCTAACCAATCTTCAATCATTTTTTTTCTCCAGTTACTGCATTGTCAGGCAAGCCTTTGTCGACTCTGATACATTGCGTGAATGTTAATTTTCTTCTTTTTCGAGTAAGTATTTTTTATTAATTTTTTCTATAATATTAAGTGTTAAGTATTTTTTAAAAGCCTTATAACTGACCTTTAAGTAACGGTCGACCTATAGGTGAATTAATGAATTCATCTTGCTGATAAACATGAAAACCACGGACAAAGGTATGGTTTACTTGACCAAATACCTTACGACCCGCATAGGGGGTAATGTTGTGTTTGTGTTTGATCATTTCGGTGGTAATGGTGTACTCAATCGTTGGATCAAACACACAAAAATCTGCATGATTGCCTACTTTAATGGCACCTTTAACACTGTCTAAGCCAGCAAATTTAGCTGTTTCTTGTGACATCAATCGCGCTAGATCTACCAAGGAAAAACCACGGTCTTTGGCTTCAGTCCAAATTAAAGACAGACCAAATTGCAGTGCTGAAATGCCACCCCATGCTTTTTCAATATCACCGGTATCAATATGTTTTAGTTCAGGTGTACAAGGAGAGTGATCAGAAACGATAAAGTCTAAGCGACCATCGGTAACGGCTTGCCATAAGTGCTCACGGTTTTTGTTTTCACGAATTGGCGGACAACATTTGAATAACGTTTTGCCATCAGGAATGTTTTCAGAAGCAATGGTTAAATAATGCGGACAGGTTTCCGCAGTAAAACGTAAACCGTCTGCTTTTGCTTGCGCAATAGTGCTTAACGCTTCATCAGAAGATAAATGCACGATATGAACTTTACAGTTATCACCAGCTTCTTTTGATTCACGGGCCATATCTACCATTAGAGAAATAGCGTTATTTTCCCAACTTTTTGGCCGTGATTCTAAGAAAGAGTCGTATTCTTTAGTGATTTTAACGTCATCAAAATGACCACAGTCAAGCTCTGCGTGAATCAAATAAGGCACATCATGTTTAGCTAAAATAGGCATAGCAGCGCGCATATCTTTTGCTTCAACAGGTGGAAACTCTTCGATACCTGAATCAATTAAAAACGATTTTACCCCTAAAACACCTGCGTTTAGTAAATCATCAAGTTCATCAATATTATCGGGGATAACACCACCCCAAAAACCACAATCTACCCAAAGTTTGTCGTCAACAGAGTCGAGTTTTTCTTGAAAAGCGGCTTTCGTTGTCGTAACTGGGATACAGTTTAATGGCATATCTACTAAGGCGGTGATACCACCTGCAGCAGCTGCTTGAGTTGCAGTATTAAAACCTTCCCACTCAGTACGACCAGGTTCATTAATATGAACGTGAGAGTCGACCAAACCAGGCATGATCACTTGTTCACCAAAGTCTTTAACTTCGCAGTTTAATGCTTGGCCGTAAGGGTGAATAGCATGAATCAGCTGGTCTTTTATTTCGACGCAGGCAGCGATCATTTCGCTCTGCTCACCAGCATGGACAATAACTTTTTTACTTTGCAGGGCAAAATGAGACACCTTGCTTCTCCTTTAAATTTGATAAACGTGAACGTTTTGAATACTTAGACCAATGGTATTATTTATATGGGTACACAAACGGGCTAACTGACTTCTTCAGTCATTAAGCTTTTTAATTCGTGCCAAGCGATACCTTGTTTAGTGCTTTGTGGTTTGGCATCTTTTTGCTTATTGGCACCGGGATTAGCTAAGGCTTGTGACGCTAACTCTTTCTGATACAGTTGAATAATTTCACCAGCGACTGACACCGCTACTTCCATCGGTAACTTACCTTGTACTTGCGGTAAACCGATTGGACAGTTCATCTTTTCTACTAAGCTTTTAGCAATATCACGGTGTTGAAATCGTTGTTGAAAACGACGCCATTTGGTATCAGAGGCAATCAAACCTAAATAAGCAAAGTCAGCGCGTTTTAAAATATTGTGGCTGATCTCAAAATCCAGTTGATGGTTATGCGTCATGACAATGTAATAACTATTCGCTGGCATGAGAGCAACTTCTTCGGCCGGATTATCACTGACGAGTGTGGTGACATTATGATAATTGCCCGCGTCATCGGGGAATTGCTCCGCACGGCTATCAACCCAAGTAATGCTGCACGGTAAGCCAGCAAGAATAGGCATTAGTGCTTTACCCACATGACCTGCGCCAAACAGCATGATATTGACACCACTGGCGCTAAAACTTTCAAACAATACGCTAGCATTACCACCACAACATTGACCAAGTTGTGCACCTAACTGAAAATGTTCTAGCTGTTGGCAATCATCACCAGCCATTAACAGCTGGTGTGCATGTTTAATCACTTTATGTTCAAGATGTCCGCCACCTATGGTGTCAAAAAGATCATCATGGGTTATCACCATTTTGGTGCCACTATTACGCGGTGTTGAACCTGTTACCCCAACAATTGTCGCGATAACATAGGCTTTGCCTTGTTTGTTCAATTGGTGTGCTGCACCGGTCCAATTCATTTTCATGATGATATTCCTATTACTGTGCGTATTAAGGGGCGAATTACTTCGCCGAGCCTGCTTGTGCTTGAATTGCTTTGGCAGCTTCAACAGCAAACAACACCCGTTCTGGTGTCGCTGGTGTATCTAGTGCAGGACTAGTTTTGTAATCATTAACACTGGCAACAGCATCTTTCAGTGCTGCCCAAACTGACATACCTAACATAAATGGTGGCTCACCAACTGCTTTTGAATTGTAGATAGTGTGCTCACGGTTTGGTGCATCGGGCACTAAAGCAACACGGAAATCTTTAGGTGCATCGTTAATTGCCGGGATTTTGTAGGTCGCTGGATTGTTTGAAAGTAAACGACCTTGTTCATTCCATACTAATTCTTCAGTAGTTAACCAACCCATACCTTGAACAAAAGCTCCTTCAATTTGACCAATATCAATTGCTGGGTTAATTGAGTGACCAACATCTTGTAAAATATCCGTACGTAAGGTTTTGTATTCACCCGTTAAGGTATCAATGATAACTTCTGATACAGCGGCACCCGTTGCATAGTAGAAGAACGGACGACCTTTACCGGTTGCACGGTCAAAATGGATTTTAGGTGTTTTATAAAAACCAGTAGAAGATAAAGATACTCGGCCCATGTAAGCTATTTGTGAGAACTCAGCGAAAGAGAACGTTTGCTCACCGACAATGACATTGTTGTTTTCAAATTGAACTTGTCCTGCTTCAACGCCATATTTCTCACAAGCAAAGTCAATGAGACGTTGTTTGATGGTTTTAGCCGCCGCTTCTGCCGCTTTACCATTTAAGTCAGTACCTGAAGAGGCTGCTGTTGGTGATGAGTTTGGCACCTTATCGGTACGTGCAGATGAAATAGCAATAGTATCAACATCAACTTTGAATTCTTCAGCAACAATTTGCGCTACTTTAATATTCAAACCTTGACCCATTTCACTACCACCGTGGCTTAAGTGAATTGTGCCATCAGTGTAAACGTGAACAAGGGCACCGGCTTGGTTCAAATGCTGAACCGTGAATGAAATACCAAATTTAACTGGCGTTAATGAGATACCTTTTTTCAAGATACTGCTATTAGCGTTATATTCAGTGATCGCTTTACGACGGGCTTGGTAATCAGAACTTTCTTCTAATGACTCAATGATCTCGCTTAAGTTATTATGCTCAACTTCTTGATGATAGTGCGTTACGTTACGATCATCTTTACCATATAAGTTAATTTTACGAATTTCTAATGGATCTTTACCCAGATGACGAGCAATTTCATCCATCACCATTTCAATGGTCATCATGCCTTGAGGACCACCAAAACCACGATAAGCGGTATGCGAAACGGTGTTTAGTTTGCAGCGATTACCGGTAATGGTTGCTTGATCTAAGTAATAAGCATTGTCTGAATGGAACATCGCTCTATCAACAATGGCATCGGATAAATCTGGTGAGTAACCACAGTTACCATTAACTTCGATGTTAATACCTTTGATTTGACCATCTTTGTCAAAACCTACGGTGTAGTTATTTTCAAAAGGGTGACGTTTACCTGTCATCACCATATCGTCCAACCGTGCTAACTTAAACTTAACTGGGCGTTTAGTTACATTTGCCAATAAGGCTGCGATACATGCCCAAGGTGCTGCTTGTGTTTCTTTACCACCGAAACCACCACCCATGCGGCGCATATCAACTAATACTTTGTTTAGTGGTATGTCTAAAACTTCAGCCACTAACTTTTGTACTTCACTTGGATGTTGGGAAGAGGTGAAGATATTCATACCGCCATCTTCGGTCGGCTCAGCAGTTGATACTTGCCCTTCAAGATACATATGTTCTTGACCACCAACTTTGATTTCACCCGATAATTGATGTTCTGCAGCTGCAATAGCCGATTCAGAATCACCACGTTTCATGGTAAATGGTGGACGAACAAAGTTTTGTTTCGCTAACGCGTCTTTTACCGTAAGCACGGCCTCAAGCTCTTGATACTCAATTTTTGCTAATTTAGCCGCTTTACGAGCAAGATCAAAACTTGTTGCCGCTACAGCAAAGAGAGGCTGACCAATAAATTCAACCTTACCAATGGCTAGTACTGGGTCACCGGGAAATACTGGGCCGATATCGGTATGGCCAGGTACATCTTCAACAGTAATTACTGCGACTACACCTTCCGAGGCTTTAACGGCTGATAAGTCCATTGAAATGATGTTAGCGTGGGCAACTGTACTTTGACCTACGGCAGCATGTAACTCACCACGAAGTGATGGACGGTCATCAACATAAATCGCTTCACCCGCGACGTGTTTGTCGGCACTGTCATGTTTTTTCGAACGACCTACGCCACCTAAGCCAACATTTTTTTGTCCGTTAACAACACTTTTGTCCGTGTTCGTTTTTACCTTTTGGGTATCGGCTTTTTTTACATCAAACTTTTCTACATTAATAAGGCTACGCATAATTTACCACTCGTGTTTCAATAACTTCTCTTGCATTGGCGCTTTGCAGTTCTAAATAACATTTTTCAATCAGATTTTGAGCTACGGTCATACGGTACTTATCAGAAGCACGAACATCTGACATAGGTTGGAAATTAGTCGTTAACGCTGCTTTTGCTTGCGCTACTAATTCTTTAGATAAGCCATTGCCTAGCAGTACAGCTTCAGCAGCTGGAGCACGCTTAGGAATAGCAGCCATGCCACCAAAAGCTAAACGGACATTGGTAATTTTTTGTCCATCTTGCTCGTCTTTTTGCTCGATAAAGAATGCGGCTAATACAGCTGAGATATCGTCGTCTATACGCTTAGAAATTTTGTATAGCTTTAACGTTTGACCCGCGGTAGGTTTAGGGATTTGAATTGATTTAATAAATTCGGATGGCTTAAGTACTGTTTTCTTATAATCAACAAAATAGTCTTCAACTAAGATGGTACGTTCTTGACCTTGTACATGCAGGGTCATGGTTGCACCTAAAGCGATTAACGCAGGTGGCATATCACCAATGGGTGATGCGTTACCAACGTTGCCGCCTAAGGTACCCGTATTACGTACTTGCTTTGAACCAATACGTTCGATCATCTCCCCTAAATCAGGGTAGTAATGGTGCAAGGTGTCAATAAATTCACTGTAAGGTAGTGCAGAGCCAATAATAATCTCAGTCTCTGTTTCTTCGATAGTCGTTAATTCTGCAACATTACCGACATAAACAAGCTTATCAATGGTTGCTAAATTTTGTGTAACAGAGAGGGCTAAATCGGTACCACCAGCCACTAATGTTGATTTAGGCTCATTGGTTAACTCAGTCGCTAACTCGTCGATATTTTTTGGCGCAATATAGTTATGGCCATTACCTGTTAATGCTGGCGTTGGTAATTTTTCTAATTCGCTCAGTGCAGCAACGGTTGCTTGGTAATGCTTAGCAAATGAATCTTCTGCAGCACTCTCGCTAGACGTGATGGCAGCTTCGATAATTGAGCGGTAACCGGTACATCGACATAAATTACCTGCTAATGCTTCTAATACCTCAGCGCGATTTGGTGTGTTATTTTGCTTATGCAAAGCAAAAGAAGACATAACAAATCCAGGGGTACAGAAACCACATTGTGAACCGTGGTTATCAACAATCGTTTGCTGGGCATGATGCAACTGAGCACCTTCTTTCAAGTCTTCAACGGTAATCAATTGTTTGCCGTGTAAGTTACCGACAAAGGTAATGCAGGAGTTAATTGATTTATAAGTAAGTTGACCTGCATTTTCAATATCGAGTTCAGCGAGTACTACAGTACAAGCACCGCAGTCACCTGAAGCACAGCCTTCTTTTGTGCCTGATTTAAATTGCTCTTCACGTAAGTATTGTAAAACAGTCGTATTAGGATCTACGTTTTCAATCTTTACTAGCTCGTTGTTTAACAGGAATTTTATTGTATTTGCTACCATTATTCTTTCCGCTTTAATTTTGATTTTTAGTGTCGAGTTGAATATTCGTATGAATTCACTATAGCAGAATGAGTAGTTGACACAAGTGTCAACTTTGATTTATTTGTTACTTCTGCCGTTGTACAAGGGCACTAAAGTTAACTTAATTCTCTTTAAATAGCGGCAGAAAATGACTCATATTTAGCTATGAACGTGTGATAAAACAGTGCTTTGATAAAGGATCTCAAGAGGAGGATTTCATTATCCAAGGATGTATATATCACTATGCAATATTGATTGAAATTTCACCATGTGAAATTAACATGAGTTGAATAGTGTTTTGTCTGTGCCTTGTATCAGATTAGTTGAATTTAAAAATCTTAGCGGCAGGACTTGTCAGGATCTATTTAACTGGCATTATGTACTCAGTCTTAATGCTATTTATTTTAACAACCAGTCCAATCACTCAAAATAGGCTGAAATCAGCGGAGTTATTAATGTTTCCTCGAAGTAGTCGTCTAGCCTTAATTACCATGATATTGAGTCTGGTGGGTTTAGTCTCTTTCAATGCCATGGCTCATGGCGTAGATGAAAGTACCCGGCTTTTTTTACAAAATAATACCGGAGTTCAATTTTTTCCTTTTATGTACATTGGCGCTAAACATATGGTGACCGGGTACGATCATTTGCTGTTTTTAGCCGGCGTAATATTCTTTTTATACAAGAGCAAAGACATTTTATTGTATGTCAGTATGTTTACCTTGGGGCATAGCTTAACTCTACTCTTTGGTGTGCTGGGCGACGTACAAGTTAATGCTTATACCATTGATGCTATTATCGGTCTGTCTGTTGTTTATAAAGGCTTTGATAACTTAGGTGGCTTTCAGCGTACCTTAGGCTTTAGCCCAAATGCTAAAATGGCAGTACTGATTTTTGGCTTGTTTCATGGCTTTGGTTTAGCGACAAAATTACAAGAATTTCAACTACCCAAAGGGGGCTTATGGGAGAACTTGATTGCTTTTAATATAGGGGTGGAGTTGGGCCAGTTTGCCGCGCTAACCTTTATATTACTGATCATTAGCTTTTGGCGTAAACATCATTCGTTTACACAGTTTTCAACGGCAAGTAATACCTTATTAATGAGTGCTGGTTTTATGCTGATAGGTTTTCAGTTAACCGGCTATTTTACGGCTAGCTGACTTTCAAGGTTATCAAAGCTTCTAGTGAGTAATATTAATAGGTTAGCAAAACACTCATTTACTCAATTCGATATTTAAGAGACATATTTATGCAACATACGTTATCAAATAAGGCCTTACTCAAATCAACGATTATCGCTCTGGTGATTGCGGGCTTAGTACTTATTAGTTTTATATTACCAGCAGAATACAATATAGACCCAACGGGTATTGGCGCTAAACTTGGTTTAACAGCTTTAGCAAATCCAGGGGGGGCTGCGACAATTAGCAGCAAACAAAGTGATGAACTCAACACAGCAAATCAACAAGAAACCGATATTATTGAAGTCATTGTCCCTGCAGGGCGTGGTGTTGAGTATAAATTTGCTATGGCGCAGTTTACGAAAATGGAATATCAATGGCAAACCGATGGCACTGCACTTTTCTTTGATTTACACGGTGAGCCTGAAGGTGATACCACAGGTTATTATGAAAGTTATGCTATTGCGACGTTAACGGAAATGAAAGGTAGTTTTACTACGCCATTTACCGGTATTCATGGCTGGTATTGGAAAAACACATCAGATAAACCAGTAACGGTTAAACTCACTGTGGGTGGTGAATATTCTATTGTTGGATTAAAAAAATAACCCTTCTTGTGTCTTTAAAAACGCTAATTAATTTAAAGCTTAATGAAGATGAACGTTATTTTATCAGTTAACTATTTACGGTTACTTTTAAGGTAATAACTCTATTGCACGTACTTGTAAAATAGCTTCTCCTCCGTCTTTATCTGTCATGTTTGGGGTCATAATGAATCAGGGTAGCCTTTCAAAAAAGGCTTTATCCTTCCATTAATAGCGATGACTGTTTATCTTGCAGCGTAACAGATTGCTGATGCCAATCTATTACGCCGTATTTTGCTAAGATTCTGTTTAACCGTCCATTTTCTCTAAGGTTAGTTAAGCCAATATCGAAAAGTTGTACGTATTCTTTACTTAATAAAGGTGAAAATCCTAAAAACAGTGGGATAAAGCCTCCTTCGGTGCCGGCATAAACGATTGCTGGCTCGGTCATTGAAGATGTTTTCAACTGGGATGATTTTTGTAACAACTTAGAGAGCTGATATTGCACAGTGAATCTTGAGTCCAATAAAATGTCTAATCGGCCCAAGCGCAACATTCTCAATTGTTTTTGCAACGGGGAATTACCACTAGCAGAAAATATATGTGCAGTATTATCTTTCAATAAATTGCCGATATTGTCGCCATACTCATAGCCATTGATAGTACCTAAAATCGCATTGTTTTTTAACGCGATTTCTAAGTCAGTAATACTTTTAAAGCGCCATGGGTCACTAGCACGTACATAAAAATCATTATATAAACCACCAAAGCTTAAGTGACTTTTTTGCAGCTGAAAGTTACTTATATGCTGTGGTGTTAAACCAAGTACTATGTCTATTTTTCCCTTTTCAGTGAGGTCCAGCGCTCTTGCTAATGGCGTTAAAGAAAACCTTACCTTAAAGCTGTTTTTAGCCGCGATCTCTGTCACTATTTCAACTAAAAACCCTGGAAGGTGCGCATTATCACAGACATAAGGGCACCATTCATCGGAAGCAACAACTAAGGGTTTTGCCTGAACAGGCTTAGCAACGATACTTGACCATAGAATCAAGCAAGCGAGGCTAAGGGATATTAGGTTTTTAGCGTGTTTTATCATGACTTATTTATTGAGTTACGCATTCGTTTTTTGCAAACTGGCAGAGCGCCATAAATAATAGAGCGCGGGTAAAACGAGCAAGGTTAATAACATAGCGCTTGCCATACCACCTACCATAGGCGCAGCAATTCGGCTCATCACTTCTGAACCTGTTCCTGTGCCATATAATATTGGTAATAAGCCAACAATAACCGTTCCTCCGGTCATCATAACGGGTCTTACTCTTAAACCTGCCCCATGAAGTACTGCCTGTAAAATATCTGCTTTTGTTGTCATTTTTCCAGCGGTGGCATTATCGGTCAATAAGGCATTATACGCTTGATTTAAGTAAACCAGCATAATAACGCCAATTTCTACTGCAACGCCAGCAAGGGCAATAAAACCAACACCTACTGCGACAGAGAAGTTGAAACCTTGTAAGTACATCAACCAAATGCTCCCTACCATAGCGAGTGGTAGTGTACCTAAAATCATGGCGACTTCAATGACATTACGAAAGTTTAGATACAGTAATACAATGATAATTGCCAACGTTAATGGGACAACATAAATCAGTTTAGCTTTCGCCCTCTGCATGTATTCATACTGCCCTGCCCAAGTAATAGAATAACCCGTAGGAAGTTTTAATTCCTTATCTAGTACTGTTTGTGCATGGGTTACGTAACTACCAACATCAACGCCTTTTGTATCAGCCAAATCAATGAAAGCCCAACCCGTTAATCGGGCATTCTCTGATTTAATACCAGGTGGACCATCTTCAATAAATACATGGGCAACATCGCCTAACGAAATTCGCTGACCATTGGGGGTAACTATGGGTAATTTTGAAAGCTGCTCTGGTGAGTCTCGGTAATCTTGAGGATAACGTAAACTAACCGGGTAACGCTCTAAACCTTCTATTGTATTGGTAACATTCATACCGCCAATTGCGGTGGCAACCACTTGTTGAATATCACTAATATTTAAACCATAACGAGCCGCTTTGCCACGTTGAATATCAACTTTGATATAGCGACCGCCAGCAACACGCTCAGAATATACTGAAGCTGTGCCAGGTACTTTGGCCAAAATACTTTCAAGCTGTTGACCAATGGCTTGAATGGTTTCAAGTTTTGGTCCTGATATTTTAATGCCTACAGGTGTTTTTATCCCAGTAGCTAACATATCTATGCGGGTTTTTATTGGCATAACCCAGGCATTAGTGACACCGGGGAGTTTTACTAACGCATCAAGTTCTTTTTTCAAACTAGCACTAGTCATGCCTTCGCGCCATTCACTTTTAGGCTTAAATTGGATAAAGGTTTCTATCATAGTTAAGGGTGCAGGATCCGTTGCTGTTTCTGCGCGTCCCATTTTACCAAAAACGGTTTTTACTTCAGGTACGGTTTTAATCAGCTTGTCGGTTTGTTGCAGTAACTGTCTTGCTTGACCGATAGATATTCCAGGATAAGTGGTAGGCATATACATCAAATCACCTTCATCAAGGGGGGGAATGAATTCGCTGCCTATTTTATCTAACGGATATAAACCAATGATAAGCACGACTACGGCGGCAGTTAAGGTAACTTTAGGAAAGCGTAATACTGTTTTGAGCGCAGGTAAGTACAATGCTGTTAAGAATTTATTCACCGGATTTTTATGTTCAGCGAGAACTTTGCCACGAATAAAATAACCCATTAATACTGGTACCAAGGTAATAGCTAACGCAGCAGCGGCCGCCATTGCATAGGTTTTAGTGAAAGCGAGCGGTGAAAACATACGACCTTCTTGCGCTTCAAGGGTAAATACCGGCACAAAGCTGACCGTGATAATGAGCAAGCTAAAGAACAATGCCGGACCCACTTCGCTGGCGGAATCAATCACAATTTGCCAACGCTTTTCGTTTGATAAGGGCTGATCTTGGGGTAAGCGCTCCATGTGCTTGTGCATGTTTTCAATCATTACAATCGCGCCATCAACCATAGCACCAATAGCAATAGCAATACCGCCAAGAGACATGATGTTGGCATTTAAACCTTGAGCATGCATCACGATAAAGGCTGTTAAAATACCGACAGGAATGCTAATGATCACCACTAAAGAAGAACGAAGATGAAAGAGAAAAATGACGCACACTAAAGCGACAACACCAAACTCCTCTAAAAGTTTCATTGCTAAGTTGCTTACTGCGCGTTCAATTAATGCCGATCTGTCATAAACAGGAACAATTTCTACCCCTTCAGGTAAACCTTTTTTCAACTGTTCTAGTTTAGCCTTTACACCATTAATGACCTGCTGAGCATTTTCACCAAAGCGCATCACTACAATGCCGCCAACGGTTTCACCTTCACCATTAAGCTCGGCAATGCCACGGCGCATTTGTGGACCCGTGCCTATTTGTGCAACATCTTTAAGTAATAAGGGGGTTCCGTTTTCATTAACACCTAAGGGAATATTTTCAAGATCTTCAACGCCTTTAAGATAGCCCGTTGCTCTTACCATGTATTCAGCTTCGGCCATTTCGACCACAGAAGCGCCAATCTCTTGGTTACCTTGTTTGATGGCTGTTTGAATAAGAGAAAGTGGAATACCAAAAGCCCGCAGTTTGTCTGGATTAACCTGTACTTGGTATTGCTTAACCATGCCGCCAAGTGCGGTTACCTCTGAAACACCTTTTACCGTTTGCAGTTCATATTTTAAAAACCAGTCTTGTAAGCTACGTAACTGACTTAAATCATGTTGGCCCGTTTTGTCGATCAAAGAATAAAGGTATACCCAACCAACGCCTGTCGCATCAGGGCCTAATTGCGGTTTTGCATCACTGGGTAAATTAGGAGATACCTGACTTAAATATTCTAATACCCGAGATCGAGCCCAATAAAGATCGGTATCTTCTTCAAAAATAATATACACATAAGAATCACCAAAAAAGGAGAAACCACGAACAGTTACTGCGCCAGGTACTGACAACATGGCGGTGGTAAGTGGGTAAGTAACCTGATCTTCAACAACTTGCGGTGCTTGTCCGGGATAACTCGTTTTGATAATAACTTGCACATCTGATAAATCAGGCAATGCATCAATAGGCGTATTTTTTACTGCATACAAACCTGCGCCCACTAAAATCATAGTGGCCAATATGACGAAGAAACGATTACCTACTGACCAACGAATAATGGCAGCAATCATTGTTTTTCTCCCTGAGCCATGTCGTGCTGCATGCCTTTTTTCATCGCCATTGCGCTAACAATAATGAATTCGCCCTCTCTAATTTCGAAGGTAAACATTAAATAAGCATCAACATTAAATAGTGCCATATCTACGGATTCACTTACCATGAAATCAACACTAGCAGGCGCTCGGTTCCATTTTTCAATCGCTTCACGATCGATAGTCACCATGCGGTGATCGGTCATCACGGAAGTGACGGTGCCATGTACTGTTGCCGAAGATACGTCATTATTACTTTCGTCTGTAGAATCATCAGATTGAAATTCTTCAATATACATACGTTTAAAGTCTGACGTTTTACTGGACTCAGAGTCGAGTAAGAACTGAGCGGAACTGACCACTTTCTCTCCAACAGCAAGACCAGAAATAATCTCGATATTATCGCGATCAAAACGACCAATTTTCACTGCCACTGACTTAAAGTAACCTTCGCCTAACGCTAAAACCACTCTGTCTTGGTTACCCGTACGAATAACGGCTTCTTTTGGTACTTGCAAAGCGGGTTCGTTGTCATTGATTGCAATTGAAATTTGCGCGAACATATTCGGTCTTAAATCACCGTGCTGGTTATTAAAATGCAGTCTAACAATACCGGTTCTAGTTTTTGGATTTAACATAGGATGTACGTGTTCAACTTTACCGTTCCACTGTTTGGAAGGTAAATAATCTAAACGCATGCTGGCACTATCGCCCATGGCAACTTTAAAGACATCGCGCTCAAAAACTTCTGCTTTCACCCATACCTGGGTTAAATCGACTATGGATAACATCATTGTCTCTGGTTTAACGTAGAAACCTTCTCTGATAAATAAGCTTTCTACTACACCATTTTGTGGAGCGTAAAAAGTAACGTTTAACTGGACTTTTTTATCCTTTTTTAACGCGTTAATAGCCTTACGAGGAATTTGTAACGCGATAAGACGATTTTCAGCGGCGGTAATTAAACGTTTATTTTTTCGATCTAATGCGAGCAGTAATTCTTCTTGAGCATTTACTAATTCAGGTGAATATATGTCATAAAGTGGCTGACCCTTTGTCAACGGATCACCAATAGCGTTGATGTAGAGCTTTTCAACCCAGCCTGCAATACGTGGGTGAATATGCACCAATTTATCTTCATCATAAGTGACATAACCCACTGTTTCTATTGTAGTCTTGAGTGGAAGGTAAGTCGCTGTCGTAGTACGTACACCTAAGTTGTTAATAACACTCGGCGATATTTTTATGGTACCGACGCCTTCATCAATTGTATTATTTTGACTACCGTAATAAGGGATCAGATCCATGCCCATAGGGGATTGACCAGGTTGGTCACGTCTAAAATTTGCATCCATTGGCGCTACCCAGTACAAAGGTTTATTTTCTTTGGTACTGTTATCAGTAACGTTTGTCTTAGATGGTAAAAAGGTTGTGACAACTAAGGTTATTATTATCCCTAAAACTAAACCTGTTAATGCAACTAGCCCTATTTTTAACGGTGAACGTTTTATTGAGTTGTTGGTCTCTTTATTGATAGTCATTATTTTTCCTCACCCATAGCAAAGTCTGCCGGTGTATTGTTCGTAGCCAAACTACCGACAAAAAGGTAATTCAGTTCTAAAATTATTTTTTGCTGTTCAACAGCAATTTTTAGTTGTTCTATCTCGGCATTAAGTACGGCGATGCGTGATCGTACAACTTCTGAAAAATCGCCATCATCGTTGGTATATGCCGTTAATGAGGCTTCTGCTTGATCGTGAATTTGCGGTAACAGTCTTGTTTGGTAAAGTGTTTTACGATTATTCAATCGTGACAAACGTCCTTGTGCACTAGAGAAAGCTCCGAGTAACTGACGTAGCAATAGTATTTTTTCTGTTTTCACCGCTTCTGTTGCTGATACCGCTGATTTTACTGTCATATCTTGACGATTATCAGTAAACAATGGCAGATCGAAAGTCACCCCAACAGAGAATAAATCTGCTCGATTATTACCCAGAGCATCATCATCACGATAGCCATAACTTGCGTTAATGGCCCATTCGGGTTGATAGGCTTGTTCTGCCAAATTTATGCCTGTTTTTGTCGCTAGTATTTTTTTATCTAACGCAATAATTGCAGGGTGTTTAACAAAAATTTGAGTCAGTTCTGCAACAGATAACCAATGGTTATTGCTCAGCTCATTACTTTTCAAATTTGCACGGGCTGAACCCGAATGGATCAAATCTTTATGAAGTAAATCTAACTGAGGCAGTTGTTTAGCCAATTTCATATTCTGTAGTTGACCGACCTCACTCATGTTTACTTGCGTTGTGTTAGCAATAAATGCCGTTGATAGCCATTGCGTTAACCTGCCTACATAAGCATTTTTCTGTTGCGCTAGACTATCGAGTCGATCATCGAGCTGTGTTAATTCAAGTTGGGCACGAACAATATCCTGTTGCCTTGTTCTACCTAAGGTTGAAGAATAACTGGCTTGAGCGACATCAGCTAACTGCTCGAACAAGGAACGATTTTGTTCAATCAGGATAATACTTTGTTGAACGTTATAAGCATCAAGCCACAAACTGCCAACCGTAACCGCCACTTTGGCTTCTCTGTCGCTACGTTGAAAGGGATAAGCTTCACTTTGAATACGTAATTGCTGATTTTTTATTGTCAGGCTATCACCACGAGGAAACATTTGGGTAATACCCACTTTTAGCTGTGTCATTCCCTCTTGAGAAAAATTAAAACCATCGGTAGGCAGGTTTGCTAATGCGACCGACATTTTAGGATCTGGCAAACTTGAAGCTGCATTGCTCATGGCCTCAACGGCTTGTTGCTGGTGTTTATTGCCCGTGAGCCAAGGGTCGTTTTTTTGCGCGGTTGTTACGGTATGATTAAATGACCAAACCTTTTTATTATCAGCAGCCTGAAGAATAGGGCTAATAGCACAGAGCCCACTCAATGTTATGACGCTGGCAATAATTGTGCGCGCGCTAACGGGAAAAGAAAATGAAAACATGACTCCCTCCTAAGGGAATATTTACGGTAATGATGAGACGCTTTTTTGCATCAGCGATACTTTGTAAGTTATCAACTATAAAATTTAAACAGCAGAATGTAGACGCAGTGAGACTGTGATTAGCTCAGAATGGGTGGTCTATAAAGGGAGGTAAGTGTTTGACTCGTGGTAATTACAGTGAGTGAATTTATTTTATTGGGAGTTGCAAATACAGGGGTGTAATTGATAACCATTGAAAATGCCGATACGGTTGAGCAGGCACCTGTTAAACAATCGCACTCTTGTTCACAACAACTTTTAGGAAGCATAGAAGAACAAGCTTTTTTTGCCATTACTTCTTCATCACAATCAGACATACTACCCATGTGAGCAGTCGATTTTTCTATTTTTTCTAAAGTATGATGTGAACTTTTCATTGATGACATTTCAGTCATCGATTGCGCACTTAATTGCATAGCTGTCATACGATAAAACATAGTCATTGATGCCATTGATTGGCCGATAAAGATCAAACAAAGCAAAAAAACTATTACTGTTTTATTGATAAAAGTAGGCACAAGCAGTACTTAGATTATGAGTTAGGTACTATTAACTAGTTAATAACTAGGCAATAAGAAGTCCTTTAATTCTAGCATCATTGAAAAGAAGATAGCAATAATACCAAGTCTATTAAATTTATTTCCAATTTAGAGCTGTGTTTGTGAGCTTAAAATTTTCATCGAATATTCTATTTCAATAGTTTGTTCAATAATTTTGTTACTTATTCTTAACTCATACATCTATTAATTACACTTAATAGAAAATATGAGAGCACCATGAAACATGTAAACAAGACAATTACGCTCCTATGCCTGATGTTAGTAGGGCTATCCAGCTGTCATGATTCATCTAAAGAAGAAACAATGTTAGACCCCGTACTTGTTGCACAAGGCAAAGATATATTTCGCTTTGATACCTTTGGCGATGAGCAACTATGGACAGATACGTTGCAATTACACAATGTTGTTGCTGGTGCAGTCGATCCGGTAACCGCTTTGTCAGTCGGCCTTAAAGTTGATTCTGAGGTATTACCTGAAGGTGTATTACAAATGGTTGATCTTACCGATCCCGCCACTACTATCACCTTATTAAAGCTCAATGCTGTCGTTGGTTTACAAGGTGATGTTCAAGAAATTAATGGTAAAGATACTTTAGTTAGCCTTGGGGTGACCTGTGCCTTGTGTCACTCAACGGTAGATGATTCTGTTGCTCCGGGCATTGGTAAACGATTGGATGGCTGGGCAAATAGAGATCTAAATCCTGGTGTTATTTTGTCTTTGTCTCCAGCCTTACAAGATCAGGCGACTCAAGAAGTACTGCTATCTTGGGGCGCTGGCAAGTATGATGCATACTGGAATCAAGATGGCCTTAATGACCCTACCGTAATACCGCCAGCCTATGGCTTAAAAGACGTAGCATTAGCAACCTATACGGGTGAAGGAAGTATTTCATATTGGAATGCTTATGTTGCCGTGACACAAATGGGCGCGGAAGGTAATTTTATTGATGAAAGGTTAGGGCTTAATATCATGCACAATCCTGATTTAGTTACCGATAAACTGCCTGCATTAGAAGCTTATCAACTTTCTTTAAATGCACCAAAAGCGCCTGAAGGTAGCTTTGATACTGAAGCAGCCACCCGAGGAAAAATAGTATTTAATAATCAAGGAAATTGTAGCTCTTGTCATAGCGGCGATAAATTTACCGATGCTGACACACAACTTCATTACCCTGATGTTATCGGTACAGACCCAATGTTAGCCAGCAGAAGTATCACAGGAAAATACCGTACCACACCATTAGCAGGCGTATGGCAACATCCGCCTTATTTTCATGATGGTAGCGCCGCCACGTTACTAGATGTAGTTGACCATTATAATAATCACTTTGCTTTAGGATTAATGTCTTCAGAAAAAGATGATTTAGTGCAATATTTACTATCATTATAAATTAGTTCGGGGAAACAAAGTTACTTAGCATGTATCAGCTAGCGTTGGGCTGAAGTGAAAAAGTGCACCTACAGTCATTGTCTGTTTATGCATGGCTGTATAGGTTAGTTGTATCGGTTATGACAGGCGCACTGCGTTTTAAGTTTGAGTATATTCTCAGTAAAACATAAGCAATCTATAGCTAATTTCACAGTGATTTATAAGCAATTTACAGGTAAATACATGACAGAAATTGATTCTTTAACGACAACAGAAGACTACCAACTTATTACTCATATTTTAGCGGGTAATATTAATGCGTACGAAGTAGTGATACGCCGCTATAACCAGCTTATGTATCGCATAGCCAGAGGAATTTGTGCTGATGACGATGAGGCGATGGATATTGTGCAAGAAGCGCATATTACCGCTTATCAAAAACTCTCCTCTTTTAAGGGGCCTAAAGGTTTTATGAGTTGGATTGCTATCATAACGCGAAATATTGCTTTAATGCGTTTAAGAAAATCTAGTCGCTTAAGCTATAAAGAGGAGGAAGAAGTGTTTACTTTAATTGAACTTGATACCGCAGCCGAGCCGATACATGACGTCATTGCTAATGAGCAAACTAAAGCCACGCTAGAGCAATTAATTAATGCATTACCTATAAATTATCGTGCTATCTTTATTTTACGTGCTATTGAACAAATGGCTATAAACGATATTGCTCAAATCCTATCACTTGAATATAACGTAGTAAAAGTACGATTTTATCGAGCTAAAATAATGTTAAAAGTAGAAGTTAGGGATGTACTCACCGAACAGAACCTTAGCTTGTATGAATTTGCAGGTGATCGCTGTGACAAAATAACTCACAATGTAATGGCTGCTATCAAACAGGAAAGTCGATAATTTTTAATAACCGAGCTGATAACGATAAAGGCGAATGCTCGTTATCAGCAAGAAAACTTACGACTGAATATTTTTTTTAAGGAAAATAACGAGGACATCAAGAAAGCGTCCACATATGCCCTAGTTAGTTTTGTGAGATTAATTTGTGATAGGAGAGATAATATCTGACAACAATAAGATATGAGCGTAGATATACATATCGTCTGGAAAGTGCGCACAGAAGACATAAAGTACTCCCTATTATGAAGGTCAACTTTCTGTTCAACAGCTGGCATAGGTTTCATACTTCTATGGCGCTCCGAGGATGGGCTGTGTAGGCTTATCTATTTATTTGTCCTACGTTATAGTCAGCTTATCACTATTTGTTTGAATAGGATGCTCAAATATGGTTTTTCTAACCCCCCGTTAAGGTGCCAGTTTCGTCAGCATTTCCTAGTTAAATAGCACCGTTTTTGTTAAGGGAAAACCCACTGCTATCGTTAAGTCCAGCTGGATCAGGATTAAAATTTGCTAGCCGTTCTAAAACACCTGTAATGCCAAAAATTCCTTTTAGAGTTGTGTTAGATATAGTAACAGCTTATTAACTTCTTATCTTTGATGTGTCAGTATTTTTTACAGCTGGTTAACGTTTGGTGTTTTAGCTCTAATATAACCACTTGAAAAGCGGGTATAAATTTTATTGGTACTAAAATTGCTGTGTATCGAGCGCAATGAAATATGCATTCCTTCTTCTGAAGTTTCTGTCTCAAAATTATTGGGACAGGGTTGAAAAGAGATTTTTCATTAAACAAATAACTTAAAGGAATTCAAAATGACAATAAAACTAATAAAACCGATTAAATTAGCTTTTACAGTACTAACTTTATCATTGGCATCTGCTGTTATAGCAGCGCCGCCAGAAGTTGGCCCACCTGGTCAGGCTAAAAAAGGTGATAATTATTCGCATCCGTTAGGCAAAAAACAAAAAGAACTTAAGCAAAAAGCCTTACAGGCAAAGCTGCTAGGTAAAACACAGGGTAAAACACACCAAGTAGCACGTGGGCAGTTTGTTGAATTGGAGCGAGCTGGCGAAGATTCAATTTGGACTGTGTTAGGGGAGTTTAGCAACTTTAACCATAATAATATCGCTGAGCCAAGTAACAATAATAACTCAACAATTTGGCAGAGTGATTTTAGTAAACAACATTACATGGATATATTGTTTTCAGATGAGAGCGGTGCAAATTCAGTCCGTAACTATTACATTGAACAATCATCAAATCGTTATGCCGTTAACGGTGATGTATCAGAATGGGTCTCAGTACCAGGCACCGCGGAGAGTTATGACGATTCAAACACGCTGGCGTTATGGTCTTTTTTAGATGATTCAGTTGATGGCTGGTTTCAACAAAAAATAAATGATGGGATGACTGAGGAACAGATTAATGACTACTTAAGTCAATTTGATGTTTGGGATAGATACGATTACGACGGTGATGGTAATTTTGACGAGCCTGATGGCTATATCGATCATTTCCAATCAATTCATGCAGGTGAGGGGGAAGAAGCAGGAGGTGGAGCGTTAGGTGCTGCAGCAATATGGAGCCATAGATGGTATGCACGATTCCATGTTATTGGCTCTGAAGGTCCTACTGGTAACCTTGCTGGTGGTGTACAAGTAGGTAACAGTAACTATTGGATTGGCGATTACACCATCGAACCCGAAAACGGTGGTGTTGGTGTTTTTGCACATGAATTTGCACATGATTTAGGTCTACCTGATTTATATGATACAAGTGGTGGCTCGAATTCAACTGGTTTTTGGACCTTAATGTCATCTGGCTCTTGGTTAGGAGACGGCACAAAAGATATCGGTTCTATGCCTGGTCATATGGGCGGCTGGGAGAAATTCCAACTGGGTTGGTTAAATTATGAAGTTGCTTCTGCTGGTGAAAAATCGCAGCATAAACTTGGGCCAGCAGGAACGAATACTAAACAAGCTCAAGGTGTTTTTGTCATATTACCAGACAAGCAAGTGGAAACACACATTGGTACGCCATACGCTGGTAGTAATAGCTATTATAGTGGCTCTGGTAACGACCTAGAAAACACCATGACTAAAGCCTTCAATTTAGCAGCTGATTCAAGCTTAACCGCATATGTTAATGCGGAAATTGAGTTAGATTGGGATTATGCCTATTTAGAAATCTCGACCGATGCTGGTGAAAATTGGGCAACTGTTGCAACAAATTTATCTACAAACCTTAACCCTAATGCTAATAATGATGGTAATGGTATCACCGGTAATACTTTTGGATGGGTAGAACTTACTGCTGATTTGTCAGCCTATACGGGCGATGTAATGCTTAGGTTTAGGTATTGGACCGATGGCGCCGCAATTGAAAACGGTATCATGATTGATGAAATTTCGATTTCCGGTGGAGCTCTTGATGGGGCCGAAACAGATGCTGGTTGGGTTTTTGATGGATTTTCAGTAACTAACGGAACAGAGTCAGGCTCATTCTTTAATGCCTACATTGCTATGAACCGTACCTATTTTGGTTATGACAAAAATCTTGAGCTTGGTCCATATAACTTTGGCTTCCAAGACAATCTTGACTTGCTTGATAAAGTAGAACATTTCCCTTATCAAGATGGCTTATTGATTAGCTACTGGGATACTTCTCAGTTAGATAACGACGTTAATTCACACCCAGGTGAAGGATTAATTTTACCTATTGATGCCCATCCGGAACCAATGACAATGCCAGCTGGAGGGTTTTGGACTAGCCGGGTACAAGGCTATGATTCCACTTTTACTATTGATCCTACCGATGCTATAACTTTACATCGAAATAGTGTGGAATCAGTACATTCAAGCCTGTCGGGAATAAGGGTATTTAATGATAATATTAACTACTGGAATGTTAATACGCCAAATGCTGGTGTGAAGAACCCACATACCGGAACAGAAATTTGGATTAAAAGTATTAGTGCTCATGGTAATCTAATGCAAATTCAGGTAGGTCCTGCTCGATGATAAAGAACAAGATTAACTTACTTTTTAAGTAAGTATGAATCACAGCGAGTATTAAACTAAGCTGCACAATGTATATTTTGCAGCTTTTTTTATACTCATATTTCATTAAATGAAAGTCTAAAGCTAAATTGATAGTTATATTGAATATTAATTTTGCTATCAATGTATAACTGTTTTGTTTGAAGGTGATACTTTTAAAGGGAACACCAGCTTAAAACAGTTTGCTGAGTCAATCCGATGAAGAGCTCGAAGCTAATATCGTCATGATAGCAACAAGCTTTAATTCAAAAACTTTTTACCAGTTCCATTAATCATACCAATTCGATAAATTAGTGGGATTGGTAATAGATGGCTCACGTTAGTCTTAAATTGCAAATTTTCTGGAGTTAGCACTAAAATATCTTACTTTGGATATAAAAATATCAAAGTAAAAATAATAGAGCTCTCCAATATTTGGAGCAAGCGTGGAGATATTGTTCACTCGATAGTAAAAGTATGGATGTATAGAACAATAGGTCTGGTGGAGAATTTTGGATTCTATCTATAATGGGGGCGAAATGAGATAGAAATATACTTCTAATGTCAGCTTTTCTTGAAGATAGTTAACATAAACTTAGGGTTTATTGCTCTAGTAATTAGGACCGCTTTGTTGCAGAAGTTAATATTGTGCAGAACAGCTAAATATCACTCTCTATCGCTGATTTCATTATTTATGACGGTCAATCAATGCCTTGCTATTTTTGCGCTTGCTCAGGTACTATCGATATTAATAAGGCTAACAGAACAAAGTAGAAATAAGGGACTTTATGCGCGGAGCAGGTGGGACATCAGGTGGTTTAGGACAGTTTTTTATTGGATTGATCATGATGTGCGGTGGTTTTTATCTACTGCTTAATGCAATAACAGTAAGTTCTAGTTTTGGTATGGGGATGCGTCTTTATGGCTTTTCTGCTATGGGCGGAAGTTACAGCATAACGAGTGGTATGGTTATGATCCCTTTTATGTTCGGTGTGGGGATTATTTTCTATAATAGTAAGAACCCTATTGGTTGGCTGTTAGCGCTAGGCTCTATTACAGGTCTTATTTTCGGCGTAATTTCCTCTATCCGTTTTAGCTTTAGAACCATGACCTCTTTTGACTTAATTGTTATTTTGATACTGGCTATGGGCGGATTAGGTCTGTTTTTACGGTCGTTAAAGAAAATTGATGCGGCAATTCCAGCAGAGTAATCTCTAATAGATAAGAGCCAATAAAGTATAAACTTTATTGGCTCTTCGAAATTAATTTAAAAATGTTTGATAAGCGAGGTTGTCAGTTTCTTCTTGCCACTGATAGCCAAGGTCATCAAGGTGTTGGAAGAATTCGTTTTGCTGATTTTTATCAAGATCGAAACCAGCAAGTACCTGACCAAACGCTGCGCCATGGTTTCGATAATGAAATAGGGTAATATTCCAATGCTCGCCCATTGCAGCTAAGAACTTTTCTAACGCCCCAGGATGCTCAGGAAACTCAAAACTAAAGAGTCGCTCACCATTACCATTTTTAGCTGAATTAGGCGTTTTCCCGCCAATCATGTAGCGAACGTGCAATTTAGCTAATTCATTATCAGTAAAATCTCTCACTTGATAATTTGCGTTTACTAGCCCTTGAAGCAACTCCTGACGTTCTTGCACGCTGCCACCAAGGCGAACACCAACAAAAATTTCAGCACTAGGCTTACCTGAGAAACGATAGTTAAACTCGGTAATGGCACGGTTGCCTATAGATTGACAAAAACGCTTAAAACTACCTTTTTCTTCTGGAATCGTAACAGCCAGTATTGCTTCTTTCTTTTCACCTAATTCACAACGTTCTGACACGTAACGTAAGGTATGAAAGTTCATGTTTGCACCAGAAAGCACTGCTGCTAATGACTCATCACCTTTGCTAGTCAGACAATATTTTTGTAAACCTGCTAAAGACAGTGCGCCAGCAGGTTCAGCAATAACACGCGTCTCTTCGAAAATATCTTTAATGGATGCACAAATTTCATCGGTTGATACCGTAATCACTTCATCACAAAACTCTTGAATCAAGCCAAAAGTATTTTTACCAATACGTTTAACGGCAACGCCATCGGCAAATAAACCTACTTGCGTTAAATCAACGGGCTCTCCTGCTGCAAGAGCGGCTTTTAAACAAGCTGAATCTTCAGCTTCTACACCGATAATTTTAGTTTTGGGACTCAGCTGTTTCAGGTATACCGCCATACCTGCGAGTAGGCCACCACCGCCAACAGGTATAAACACCACATCAGCTTGAGGTAATTGTTGTAACAGTTCTTTAGCTACCGTACCTTGACCAACAATAACTTCAACATCATCGAAAGGATGAATAAGGGTTTTGTTTTCTGCTTTGGCATATTCGATTGAAGCGGCTTGAGCTTCATTGAAACTATTACCCACTAATCTGACTTCACCACCAAAACGTCTTACATTGTCCACCTTAATATCAGGGGTAGTTTTAGGCATGACGATAGTTGCTTTAATGCCAAGTTTTTTAGCCGCTAGTGCTAAACCTTGTGCATGGTTACCAGCAGAAGCAGCGATAACACCATGAATGCATTGCTCTTCAGTTAAACTATTAAGTTTGTTGTAAGCGCCACGTAATTTAAACGAATGTACGGGTTGCTGATCTTCACGTTTTAAATAAATGTGGTTATTCAATCGGGAGGATAATTTGTTTAACGTAGTCAGCTCAGTTTCAACCGCTAGATCATAAATAGGCGCGAGTAGAATACGACGTAGGTAATCTAATGGTTCTGGGAATGATGCTTGCTTGAGTGTTTCTGTCATTAGGTTACCTAGGCATTGTATTTTCGTTGTATTTAGCCATCTGTAGCAGCTGTTTTGAATTGTGTTTTATTCATAAAACTTGTGAACGCAGAAAATGCCGCGTTCACTTTTGCTTTTTAATATCAGGTTATTAATCGACAATACCATCTAATAAATCACGATTTCTGACTGCACCTTTATCGGCGCTTGTAGCTAACATTGCGTAGTTTTTAAGTGCGTAGCTAATTGGACGAACACGATCAGCAGGTTTCCAAGCATTCTTACCTTTAGCTTCCATCGCTGCACGACGCGCATCAAGTTCAGCTTCAGAGACTTGTAAGGTAATCTCACGGGTAGGAATATCAATATGAATGATATCGCCTTGTTCAACTAAGGCGATTGTACCGCCGTCAGCCGCTTCAGGAGAAACATGACCAATGGATAATCCCGAAGTACCACCAGAGAAACGACCATCAGTTAATAAGGCACAGGCTTTACCTAACCCCATAGATTTTAAGTATGTGGTCGGGTACAGCATTTCTTGCATGCCAGGTCCGCCTTTAGGGCCTTCATAACGAATAACAACCACTTCGCCAGCCACTACTTTTCCGTCCAGAACGCCTGCTACTGCATCATCTTGGCTTTCAAAAATGTGTGCAGGACCCGTAAATACTAAGTTGTCGTCACTTACTCCGGCTGTTTTAACAACACAACCGTCTACTGCAATATTGCCTGAAAGAACAGCTAAGCCACCCTCTAATGAAAAGGCATTTTCAAGGTTACGAATACAGCCATTTTCTCTGTCATCGTCCAATGTATCCCAACGACAATCTTGGCTAAATGCTTTAGTGGTACGAATGCCTGCAGGTCCAGCACGGTAGAATTTTTTAACATCTTCATCGTCAGTAAGCGTAATATCATATTTGGCGATTACATCGGCTAACGTTGTACCTAATACATTAGGCACATCTGTTTTTAATAAGTTAGCGCGAGCTAACTCACCTAAAATAGCGATTACACCACCGGCGCGATGCACATCTTCCATATGATACTCAGGCGTTGATGGCGCAACTTTACATAACTGCGGCACAATGCGTGATAATTTATCCATGTCGGCCATGGTATAATCGATTTCGGCTTCTTGTGCTGTTGCCAGTAAATGCAAGATGGTATTGGTTGAACCACCCATAGCAATATCTAAACACATGGCATTTGAAAATGAATCTTTGTTGGCAATATTACGTGGTAGTGCAGACTCATCATTATCTTGGTAATAACGTTTCGTTAATTCAACAATTTGTTTACCAGCATCTAAAAATAACTTCTCTCTATCAGCATGAGTTGCCAACATAGAGCCGTTACCTGGTAAAGCTAGCCCTAATGCTTCAGCTAAACAGTTCATTGAGTTAGCGGTGAACATGCCAGAACATGAACCACACGTTGGACAGGCAGAACGTTCAACTTGATCAGATTGCTCATCAGTTACTAATGGGTCAGCACCTTGAATCATGGCGTCAACTAAATCTAATTTGATAATTTGGTCAGAAAGCTTAGTTTTTCCCGCTTCCATTGGGCCACCAGATACAAAAATCACTGGGATGTTAAGGCGCATTGCTGCCATCAACATACCCGGAGTAATTTTGTCACAGTTTGATATACACACCATGGCATCAGCACAATGAGCGTTAACCATGTATTCTACTGAATCAGCGATTAAATCACGTGATGGCAAGCTGTACAGCATACCGGCATGGCCCATGGCAATACCATCATCAACAGCGATAGTATTGAATTCTTTGGCAACACCACCCGCTTCTTCAATAGCACCCGCAACTAATTGTCCCATGTCCTTTAAATGCACATGACCGGGTACAAATTGCGTGAAAGAATTCACTACCGCAATAATAGGTTTCCCAAAGTCGCCGTCTGTCATGCCTGTTGCGCGCCATAGGGCACGAGCACCTGCCATATTACGGCCTTGAGTAGAAGTTGCAGATCTTAATTTAGGCATGATTTTTACATTCCAATTGATGGTGTTGATAACTTATTTTTCAATAATATGATTTTGAAAATTCACTTTGTATTTACTGAGCTAAATGAATTTTTAAAATAACTTTCTATAAATAAGGTTAATAAAATTGAATTTTGACTCTAGATCAAGGCAGGAGCACGGAGCCTATGAATATAGGTGAGTACTCCTAACGAGGAACTAGAGCCCAAAGGCATTTTATTTAACCGGGTCTAACCAACCGTCTGGTACTTGGGTAGTCCCATCAAAAATACCAAAAAAGGCTTCTTGAAGAGCTTTCGTTATAGGACCACGAGAACCGGTACCTACAGGCAGACCGTCTACCGATTTTACCGGCACTACTTCTGTAGCAGTACCACACATAAAGAATTCGTCAGCAAGATATAATGCCTCACGAGCAATCGATTCTTCACGTACTTCGTAGCCTAATTGTTTAGCCAAGAAAAATACTGCATCTCGTGTTAAGCCTTGTAAAATAGAAGCTGTTCCAGGAGGCGTATAAATAACATTATTACGTACTAAAAATAAGTTTTGACCCGCACCCTCACTTACCATGTTATTTACATCAAGTGCTACACCTTCAGCATAACCATGACGAGCAGCTTCTGTTGAAATAAGCTGCGAAGATAAGTAGTTACCACCTGCTTTTGCAGCAGTAGGCATAGTATTTGGTGCTAAACGATTCCAGCTCGAAACACCTACTTCAACACCATTTTCAATGGCATCAGCGCCTAAGTATGCTTCCCAGCTAAACGCGGCAATCATTAAATCAGCTTTAGCATCAATTGGTGGACGAAGCCCCATACCAATATCACCTAAAAAGGCTAATGGGCGAAGATATGCTGACTTTAAATCGTTTTTCACAACAGCATCTTTACATGCTTGTACAACTTCTTCTTGAGTGTATGGAATATTCATACGGTAAATCTTTGCTGAATCAAATAAACGTTTGATATGCTCTTCCAAGCGGAAAATACATGTACCTTTATGTGTTTCATAGGCACGAATGCCTTCAAAAACAGATGAGCCGTAATGAAGAGCATGACTCATTACGTGTACAGTAGCGTTTTGCCACGGCATAAGTTCACCGTTGAACCAAATATATTCTGCATTTACTTTAGCCATTTTCTTTCCTAATTTTGTTGCTCTTGATTCACCAACAAACCCCGGCGTATGTCAGAGTTATGTCAATTTATAGAGAGCGAATTTTTATTATGTTACTTGTTGTCTAAGCGCAGTGATATTTACGCGCTATGTTGTTTTATTTGCACGTCACTATTGTCTACTTTGACACCCTTGATGTCGATCAATTTGTTTATTTGATCAATAAGCAAAGAGATAGGGCGTTCGCTACTGACACTCATGGTGATTGTAGCAACATTGTTACCGGTATTTACTTCGGCATTCATACCGTTGATTAAAAAGCCGCGATATCGAGTTACTTGTAAAATTCGCTCTAGCACTACTTGTTTATCATCAGCCATAATGATTAATTGATACTTATTCAGCGTCATAGCACTCATATTAAACACTCTCCATCATTTTATCGTTTGCTGTATTTGGCGGTACTAGCGGCCAAACATTTTCTGCTGCATCTATTTTTACTTGTAATAAGTAAGGACCATCGTGATCTAACATTTCTTCAACGGCCGCTTTAACTTCACTCTTTTTAGTGATCAGCTGTGATTTTATGTCGAACGCTTTGGCTAGCATGACAAAGTCTGGATTGTCAGACAAATCAGTTTCGCTTAGTCGGCCTTCAAAGAATAGGTCTTGCCATTGACGAACCATACCTAGTTTAGCGTTATCAATTAACACAACTTTCACTGGAATTTGGTAGCGTTTAATCGTGGCCAATTCTTGTACATTCATCATAATTGAGCCATCACCCGATACCGCTATTACGGTATCGTGAGGACGTGATATTTGTGCACCTATTGCTGCGGGTAAACCAAAGCCCATAGTGCCCATGCCGCCACTGGTCAAAAAGTTGCTTGGGTCATCAAAGGTCATATGTTGCGCGGCCCACATTTGGTGTTGACCAACGTCAGTGGTTACACAGGTGTTGCTCGGCATAAGGTCGCTCACCGTTTTTAATACGGCTGGTGCAAAAATATTATCACCGGGGTGATCATATCGCCAAGCAAAGTCAGTGTTCATTTGCTGCAATTTTTGTTGCCAGTCTGCTATGTCTAATTCAGTTGTTAATAACGGTAAGTTACCCTTTAAGTCCCCTAAAATAGCTGCGTCAGCATCGCGGCGTTTATTAATTTCAGCGGTATCAATATCAAAATGAATGACTTTTGCATTCGGAGCAAATTCATCTAGTTTGCCAGTCACTCGGTCATCAAAACGAGCGCCAACTACTACTAATAAATCACTTTCCTGCACCGCAAGGTTAGCTGTTTTGGTACCGTGCATACCTAACATACCAAGGTGGTTTTCATTATCCGGATTTATTGCACCCAATCCCTTTAATGTCGAAACACTAGGCATACCTGTTTTGTCAGCAAAATCGCGAACTTCTTCTACCGCGTTTGCCATACCAACACCACCACCAACATACAAAATAGGTTGCTTAGCATGTGTCAGTAAATCAAGGGCTTTGCTGATATCTGCAAGGGGTAATTTTACTTTATTCTTTAAATGAGACAGTTTATCTAAACGCTGGGTTACTTCAGCTAACTGAATGTCTTTTGGAATATCAACAAGTACAGGTCCATGACGACCTTCTAGGGCGATTTCAAAGGCTTGATGTAATACTTTTTCAAGCTCGTTAATATCAGTTACTTGGAAAGAATGCTTAGTACAGGCAAGTGATAAACCAAAAATATCGATTTCTTGAAAGGCATCACTACCCATTGCAGCCATCGGAACTTGTCCTGTAATAGCAACAACAGGAATCGAATCGGCAAGCGCATCGGCAAGGCCTGTGATCAAATTTGTTGCCCCTGGACCAGAGGTTGCTAAACAGACACCAACAGTACCAGCAGCACGTGCATAACCAACAGCAGAAAAAGCTGCTCCTTGCTCATGTCGGCATAGGAAATGCTTTACATCACTATCGTATAAAGCGTCATAAATTGGCATTATGGCACCGCCTGGGTAGCCAAAAACGTGGTGTACACCGTGTTCTTGTAACACTTCAAATAATAATGCGCCGCCTGTTAGCGTTTTACTCTTGGTCATGATGATTCCAATTGTTATATTGTTAATGTCTATATTTTTAGCATATTCATCTTTAATAAATATCTATTAAAAAAAAGCTAAAAAGAAAACCCTCGGTTCTTGCGAAGCGAGGGTTTGTTATTTGATTGAATGCTTTTCTTTAGCTCAACAAAACCCTCAGGTTGATTTAATAATCACCACGACGAGAAGGTTAATAAGAATTGAGTTAAATTTATGCATTTTATCTCTTTATTTGTTTTATTTTGTGCAGACTGATTATTGATTTTGTTATGTTCAGCATCGCTTACTTATTAAATTAGTACCATAGCTCTAATCCTATGTGCAAGTTTTTTTATTAGAGTTTTTTTGCTCAATAAATGACAATAAGTAATAAACCAACATAAAAAGATTTAGACTACACTGGAGGAAAGGAATAAATAAAATGGAATTTATATGTCACTTTCTTGCGTGTACAGTCGGGCACGAATCGGCCTTGAATCTCCTCTTGTTACGGTTGAAGTTCATCTTGCCAATGGTTTACCGGCATTCAATATTGTTGGTTTACCGGAAGCCTCGGTAAAAGAGTCAAAAGATAGGGTGCGTAGCGCCATAATCAATTGTGGTTACGAATTTCCGGCTAAACGTATTACTATTAACCCCACTATTACAGGGAAAGTTATTCAAGGATGAATATTATTAAAATAGAAAGGATTAGGTCTTTAACTGATAAGTTGAATAACCAACTAATTACTAAACAAGAACTTACTGAACTTAACCAATTACAAGCTGAATGGCTCGATATTGATGATTTAGGTGAAAAGGAAGACACTGCAATAGAAAGGAGTATTAAAGGTATTTAAAAGTTAGGTAATAGCGTAACAATTTCTAGTAATTAAGATTATAGGTTAGTAGTATTGAGGTTTGATATCGTCCTTTATTCCTATTGGTTATTTTTATGAAATTATTGTTTTTATTGTTTTTTTTAACTTTTTCTTTTTCATCTTTTTCTAATGATAATCCTGCAATAGCAAAGGCTGAATATGTTGGAGACTTAACTTGGGAATATAAAAATTACAGGATAAGACAAGGGGATATCACAAACACCAAAAAGCATTGGATATTTAAGACTGTAAACCCTATATGGGGCTATTTAAATATATCTTATATAATTCCTCCAAAAAATGAAGAGTTTGAAATAACAACAAGAGACTTTAGTAAAAAAGCAAAAAAAAAGAATTCCTCTTATAGTAGCTGGTATAACAAATCTAGATCAAAACCTTTTCTCACTTCATCAAAGCCTGCTCTTGAGATCCTTAAAGAAGAAAAATTATTAACATTTTATTTGGTTAATTGGGAAAAAACGGATGAATATAAGTCGTGGGAAAGTAAAGTTGCAAAAAATAAATTAGCTTGGGGTAAATATAATAAACTATCAAAGTGGGAAAAAAGAGCTGTAAAACAGCCCGAGTATGAACATTTTTTAAAGTCTATGAAACCAAAAGAGTTTCGTTATGTCACAAAAGAAACGGTGAAAATAATTATTCCTGTAACAGAAAAATCGGAAAGGGATTATTGGGCAAAAACAGAGAAAATTAAGAATCAAGAAAACTTAAAAAATTTCGGTTACTTTATTTTAATTTTAGTAATTCTTTTTGTTGTGTGGTTTATATTAAAAATATCGTATAGAGCAACTAAAAGAACAGCGTCAAAAATTGGAAAAGGGTATGGCAATTTAAAAGATAAGCAGTATAAAAAGAAAGTGCGTAAATTAGCAGAAGTTACTGCAATGACAGAAATAATTAAGGAAGAAATAAAAAACTCAACACCAGATGAGTTATCTCAATTAAAAAAACAAATAGCCGAAGCAATTGAAAGTGGTGATAATGAAAAAGCCGACTCTCTTTTAAATATTGCAGAGCGTTTAAAGAAACTTAATGATTAAAAGCTTCTTTTTTTAAATTAATAATATATCCATTAAAAATTAAAGGTTTTTTATGAAGCTACTGATTACAATTTTTTTATTGTCTTTGTGCTGTTCACCAATGGCATTTTCCAATAATGCTACGTCAAAAGTTATAACTTGTTTTGATGTAACTAATGATAATATTAGTCGTGCTGCACGTTCTTCACTACACAAACAAGCCCAACAACGAGCACAAAGAAGTATTGAACTATTTATGGAAAAGCCAATATTAACACCTTATTTTGATGGTCTTGGTCAACCCGCAAAAGCTGAAAACATGGCGACCCTAATAGAAGTTTTTTGGTGTGATAATCAAGAAAAACCGCTTCATTCAGCTTATTATGATTTTTATTCTAGAAATAAAAACGCCTTTAAATAATTAGCTTATTGATATGTTGAAATAGCCATTTAAGCCTTTTTCTTTAATAACCTACCTCATTGGTAGGCTTTTCTAAAATCCCCTCTAAAAAAGCAATTTAAGATAGATTAGTTTTAATATTTATTTTATCTCTCATTGAACAAGTTCAAATCGCAAACCAGAAAAGGTGAGCTTGCGAACTATGCACTGGCCACGAGTGGCCGATAAAAACAAAAAAACAATACTAATTAATCACTAAAAAACATCCTCTAAAACTCCTCCCAAAAGACCTACATAAAAAGAATAGATATAAACAAAAAAACAGATAGAGCTATTTTTTCCCTAAAGTTAGATAAAAAACACTACTTACTATGATAGTCTGATATAGCGTAGTTCGCTACATATCATAGTGAAGTTCGCTATATAACATAGTGTGGTTCGCTATATCACTACATACTGATATAGTAAGGTTCGCTATGGCATATAGTTTTTTAGGCTTATGTAATAAAAGATTAGATTGAAATGTTTATAGTAAAAATAAGTTATTTCATATAGTTGACAAAGTTTATATTAATGATAAAACAAAGTTATAAGATACATAAATTAAGGAGTATAAAAATGAAGAAAAAAGTTAATAAAGGCGCAAATCTTGAAAAAGACAGAAAAGAATTAGAAGCTATTTTTGATGATCGATTAGAAAAAGAAAAGGATTTCTTAAAAAGTAAAACTACATATTTTAATAAAATTAAAACTGATGAGTTTGGTTTTGTAAATAGTAGCGAAGAGGCTACTTCAAAAGTCCCACAAGAGCGTCCTTTTATAAAACTATATATTGATGATGTTGTTGTTTTAAAAGGCGCACCTGCTAGCTGTAAAGGTGTTTTATTTGCTCTTTTAAGGTTCTTGAAGTATGACAATTGGATAATTTCATTAAATAAGTACGATAAGGAACAAATCCAAAAAGAAGTTGGGTTTGCCACTTTGCAACAAGTAACAACCGCTTTGTCTGAGTTGAAAAAATCAGGAATATTAATGGCAGTTTATAGCGTTGAGGGAAAACCACAGCGAGGAGTTTTTGAATTAAATCCTTATTTGTTCGGTAAAGGAGATTGGAAAAATAATTTTGCTAATCGTTCTACTCAAAAGTTATCAGTTTTATACAATGGAAATGGTATTGATAAAAATAAACAAAAAGAAGTTATTAACGAAGACGCTATTATTGAGTATATAAAAGCTGAAAATGATGAAGATAAAAAGAAAGATGCAATAACAATGTTATATAAATTGAGAGGCGCAAAAGAAGTGATATTTAATGATGATGGTACAATTACTATTATTGAGAATGAGGTTAAAAATGATTAAAGAAACAAAATACCAGATAGATTTTTTACCATCAAGGGCTTTGGCTCTTGATGAAATCAAAATGTTAGTAGAAGTAGATTTTGAAGATGTAAACGATGAATTAAAAGTAATAAGAAACAATAAAAAGGAGAATAAAAATGGATAATTATGAATTAGATATTAAAAAACAGTTAAACAATTAGAACAAAATATAATTTTAGAACAAACAAATGTAACAACATTAAATGAAATACTAAACACAGATGGAACTACCAATACTGAAATTTATCACGTTAGAAAAATACAAACCATTGGCAGTATTGACGCTATGAAAAAAGAACGTGATAAATTATTAGAATTAGCTAAAAACTAAAAAGAACAACCTCGCAGGTCAATATAATGGTTTTTCAAACAAAATTCACAAACAATAAAAAGAGACTAAAAACTAGGCTCTTTTTTATACCCGCACATCAAAAGACTAACGCAAAAACCAAAGGTTTTCTTGTTTACTCATTATTTTATTTCAAACAAAAAGACGTTTAAAATAAAATAATCGAGCTGTTCTGATTTATTAAATATTATTATCATTTTTCTTCGTTTTTTTACTTTTTAAATTAATAGTATTTTCAAGTTCAGCCGCTTTTTTTGGGTCAACTTTTCTTAATGCAGCAATTGTGTTTTTTACATCAGTATTTAAAATATTTATTTCAATAACTGATAAATCTATTTTATTATCTAAATCATTTAAAAACTCTGTATTATTTTCAATTCTATCTAATAATTTTGTTGATATTTCTCTGTTGTCTTTTTCCAAATCAGCTTTTAAAACTAAATCGTTTTTTAATTTTTTATTATGCTTTTTACTTAGATTTTTATTATTTTCATTGTTTAAAATAAGTTGTTCCGCTTTTTGTATTTCAGCTTTCGCTATTGCTAAAAGTGCGTTTTTATCTTCTGGTTCATTAACTTCAAAAATCAACTTTTCTAATAAAAATTTTTTATCCATTTCCATTTCTTGTTGTGCTGTTTTTTTCATTTTAAATATCCTTATTTGGTTTATTACTGTATTTCCTACGGTTGTTTATTTTTTTAATGTGTTTCTTTTTTTCTTCAATATCCACTTCAATATTTTTAATTTCTTCCTTTTTTAAAGGTTTTATTTCTTCAATTAAAACTGGTGGAAGATCTGATTTTTTGGTTAATGTGTCATAAATTGATATAGCCATATCTTTCAACTTTTCAGCTCCTGATATTTTCAAAATACTAGAAATCAGTTTTGGATTTTTATCTTGAAAATCTAAAACAAAACCTTTTATTTTTTTAGCGTAAAAAGCTAAATCATCAAATCTATTCAAATAATTTTGATGATCAATTACTTGGTCTAGAAGGTTGTTTTTTTCTTGCAAATTTTTAGAATGACTTTCAACCATCTCAATTGTTTTTAATTCTAATTCCCTAACATAATCAGCTTTTGTTTTATGGTCTTTTTTGCTAGTTTGTTTCTTCTCTCCCCTGTCGAACCCGAACTTTTGAAAGTGTTTGTGGAGTAAATCTTGACTATCTCCCCAGTCTTTTCTCGTCATAAATCTTAAACAAGTCTTATTTTGTTCAAAGTCATAATTTAAAAAAATAGCGTGAGCGTGGGCGTTATGTTTTATATGTTCAGTGGTAAAATCTTCATCAGGATTATCAATGGGAATATATTTTTTTTGTTCATCTTCGTCCAATTCAGCTAATTTTTCCGTATCAATGATCGTTCCCTCGTCCATATGAAACTCAAAACCGACAGGCTCAAAACCATAATTTTCTTTAAACTCATTCATAAAATCTTTTGTAGCTTGTTCTATTTCGTCTTGTTTTCCCTCTCTTAAACACTCGTTAAAGCGTTGAGCATCAAAAACTAATACACTATCAATAAATGTATTACTATCTTTTTGTATGACGTATTTATTAGCTTTACGGGCTTTTTCAAGTTTGGCTTTATAATTTCCTTCAATATCACCGTCTCCAAAAACATAACCAAAATTATTCTTGCTTAAACATTCAACAGTATTTTTATTATCTATCATTTTTCTTAAAATATGAGCTATCGCTCCAAGGTTATTATCTTTGAAATACTTGGTATTAACTGCACAATAATTTTTATCCATAATTTAAAATATCCTTATTTATATTATTCATTTGCACATATAAAAAAGATTAATCAAGGGCTGTGAGGAATGGCTGTGGAACTATGGCTAGAACTGTAGAGAATGGCTGTGAAATAAAAAAAAGGCTGTGAGTTTTGACTGTGTGAAATACTGTTTTAGCACACTAAAACACCACTACGTGATGTGTGCGTTCTCCGAAGGCTGGGGAAACCCCAAACCCGTCAGGCTACGTCTGACCCGTTACACTCTCGCAAGCTCACAAAAACAAGGTCAAGAAATTAAGGTCAAGAAATTAAGGTCAAAAGATATATGACATTTCCATATTTCTAAAATTGGCATTTTAAAATTATGTTATTTTCAGACTAGACAACAAACTTTAATGACTAATTAAATTATTATTAGTCGATTACAGTATCGTAGAAATTAAATGCTGTTAATAACTCTGTAAACTTACCGTCCATCATACCTTTTCTACTTTGTTTCTGTAAGTTCTGTTTTATTTTATCAAGCTGAAAATAACCCTCTGGAATATTATCATCGCCTCTTCTGGGAATTGGTTTAATAAAAAACTCACCTGATTTCATTAAGCTTATAATTGTTGCGTGTTTACTTGAAATAATAATACCTGCGTAATTATCTTTAATAAACTTTTTAGCTTTTCCTACGCTAATAGGGTCGTTCTTGTCGAAACTATCTACCATATTAGTATGCCTAGTAAATAGTATATGTTGCTTGTTTAAGGCTATGTTTGTCTCAATAATTTCAATCTTATCAATTATTTTTGATGTTGAAATAGCGTGAGCTTTAAAACCTATCTCATCATTATTTAATAATTCATCAATTTCTTTTGTTTGGTCATTTAATTTTGAAATACTTTTTTCTGATAATTTAATTTCTGATTTTATTTTGTCGTAGTATTCTGTTTTTTGCTTGTCTAATACTTTTTCAAAAAAGAAAAAATTATTATCAGTTAAATCATCAAACCTAATACTTTTCGAGTCGCAAGAATGAAAACGTCTACCACTACATTTCAACATATGATAAATATATTTTTTACCATTCTTACCTAATTTATCATCGGTTTCAAAATAATATTTATTTCCACAATCTGCACAAAATAACCGACCTTGAAAAATATTTATGGATCTTCTACCTGCAACTTTTATTTTTGCATTAATTTTTTTACTTGATTGAATATCGTCCCAATCATCTTTTGAAAGTACAGCAGGGTAATAATTTTCTATTATTTCATTTGTCTTTTTAATTCTTAATTGACCTAACAAGCATTGGTTTGTTAATAAATGAGATATTTTTCCGCTATTCCATGCACTTTTATTTTTAGTTTTTTTTCTTGCGAATTGTGGGATTTGTTTTTCGTTTAATATTCTTGCGATATGCCCCATAGTTTCACCTTTGAGATACATATTAATGATCATTTTTACAGTTTTAACTTTGTCATTAATAACAAAATTTGTCGCTGTTTTTGTTCCTAGATTATCAATCCAACCGGGCAACATATAACCAAACTGAACTTTTTCACCATTCCTTAATTGTTCCAATCTTGTTTTAAAAACTGCTGCAACTCTTTTTCCTTTATTACGGCTTTCTATATTTGCTTGTTCCATCAACAACAATGATGAAATTATTGAAACCATGTCATTAAGGCTTTTTTTCGTATAAACCTTTTTATCCATTAAAGTAATGATATTTACATTCAATAATAATATTTTTCTAAAAAGTGAATATGCCTCATCAACCGTTTGACGAGATAGACGATCAAATTGTTCAATACATAGATAAGAACTTCCATCCGTGGGTATTGATCCATCTTCAACCATTTTGATAAACATTCCTAAAGCGCCAATTTCAGCGTTTTTACCTTTGTAAGCACTAATGCCTAAATCTCTTAAATTAAGCGTGTCATTAACTTCATAGCTGTTAATCTTGGCATAATCTTCAATACTTTCCATTTGTCTTTTGTGAGAATGACCACCTGATTGTTTTTCACTCGAAAAGCGAATATATGGATATATAATTTTTTGCATAATAAGCCAACTTATTTTAGATTGTACTAGTATAATTTTTTCCCTGTAAACATCAAGTTTATCACGGTTAATCTGGCTCCTGCTGATTTACCGAAAGAGGGCGGCCGTTTTGATTTACCCATAGCGGTGGGAATTCTTGCTGCGTCTGAACAGCTACCCCCCGTTGATCTAGCTCAATATGAATTTGCTGGAGAACTCGCGTTATCCGGTGAGCTAAGGGCTATTGTCGGGGAAATTCCTGTTGCTATGGCAAGTAGTCAAAGCAAGCGAACTTTGATTATTCCCATACAAAATACCGAACAGGCCAGTTGGGTTAAACAAGCGAAAATTCTTGCCATAAGTCATTTAACACAGCTGTTTTCTCATTTTGCCGGTCAACAAGTTTTACCGTTAGTCACTGAGAAAATAATGGCAGAAGAGTTGACTGAGCAAGAGCAAGAATTAGATATGCGCGATGTTATGGGGCAACCCTTGGCAAAGCGGGCGTTGGAAATTGCCGCCAGTGGTGGTCATAATTTATTATTCATCGGCCCCCCAGGTACGGGTAAAACCATGTTAGCTAGTCGTTTAGCGGGCATTTTACCGCCGATGACCGAGAACGAGGCGCTGCAAGTTGCCGCCATTCAATCGATTAGTCATCAAGGTATTACGCGTAAGTCGTGGTTTACTCGACCTTTTCGAGCGCCGCATCATACTGCGTCATCAGCGGCTTTAGTGGGAGGTGGCAGTCAGCCCAAGCCTGGAGAAATCACACTCGCGCATAACGGGGTGTTGTTTTTAGATGAGTTACCTGAGTTTGAGCGAAAAGTGTTAGATGTATTACGAGAGCCGATGGAATCGGGTGAAGTCACTATTTCCAGAGCCTTGCAAAAGCAATGTTTTCCCGCACGTTTTCAATTGATTGCCGCAATGAACCCAAGCCCTACAGGATTTTATAACGACAAGCGTAGTACGCCAGAACAAGTTTTACGGTATTTAAATCGTTTGTCAGGACCTTTTCTTGACCGGATTGATATTCAAATTGAAGTTGCAAGACTGCCTCGAGGTACGTGGGCACAGAGCAGCCAACAAAATGAGTCAAGCGCACAGGTACAACAACGAGTGCGAGTCTGTCGGACTATCCAGTTACAAAGACAAGGCAAAGCCAATGCGCATATCAGCAGTAGCGAATTAAAACGTTATTGTGATTTAAGTGCTGATGATAATGAGTTTTTAGAACTTGCGGTAGAGAAACTTGGGTTATCAACACGCGCCCACCACAAGATTTTGAAAATTGCCCGTACCCTTGCAGACATGGAAGGGACCTCGAATATTTGTCATAAACATTTAATTGAAGCCCTATCTTATCGGGCTATGGACCGGTTGTTACGCCATTTAATGAGTGCCGTTTCGGTCTAGTGAAGAAGCAAAATTAAACTATTGACGAAAAAAAAGCTTTAATCAATGGCTGTGCTTTTGTTTGATTTAAACAACAAACACCCAACTCAAAGGGTTCAATATCACCAATATTCTCGAGATTGCTTACCCTATCTTTCACTGGGCTGTTATCCACGACCACTTGCGGCACTATGCCAACGCCACAACCTAAAGCAACCATGCTTACTAAGGCTTCGTGACCAGAAACTGTCGCGTAGATGGTGGGTTTCCCTTGTTGCTTTTTACGATACCAGAGCTCAAATCTTTTTCGAGCCGCGCCATGTTCAGGTAAAATTATTGGAATTTCGGACCAAGTTAATACTTTTTGACTCAGTTGCTGTTGCACCTTGCAAGTCATTGTCGGTGCAATAACCGTGAGCGCTATGGTATCAAGATGATGAAAGTAAACACTACGAGGTAAGTTTTCAGGAGCAGCAGCGATAGCAAAATCAACGGATTGATTTTGTACTTGTTCAAGGGCATCAGCTGCATCGCCTGTGGTCAGCATAATTTCTACTAAGGGATGTCGAGCACGAAAACGTTCCAGCAAGGGTGGTAAATGACTGTACGCGGCAGTAACGGAACAGTAAATATGAAGCTTTCCTGTTAGCGCTGCTTGCTTATGGTCAAGTGATTGTTTGAAGTTGTGCCATTGTTCAAGCTGTTGTTCGGCATAAATTTTGAATTTTTTACCAACATCGGTCAGTACTACCGTTCGATTATCGCGATGTAATAATTCACCACCTACCTCATCTTCCAGTCGTTGAATTGCCCTACTAAGCGTAGATGGACTGATGTGATGCGCCAGTGCGGTTTTACCAAAATGTAATGTTTGGCTCAAATGGGCAAACATAGACAGTGCTTTTTGATCCATAATTTATTGCCCTTGCCTCGATGTTTGTTATTTGTGTTGCAATAAATGCAACGTAGTAGTGCGAATATATCACTTTTTGCAATAAGAAGGCTAGGGTAGTATGTTTACATCGTCAGGAAAACTGACTCAATCAATTAGCAAATTCAGAGGAAGCAGCATGAGCAATTATTTTAACACCTTAAGCTTACGTGAAAAATTAGGCCAATTAGGCAAATGTCGTTTTATGAAACGTGAAGAATTCAACGATGGTTGTAACTTCATTAAAGATTGGAACATTGTTATCGTTGGTTGTGGTGCCCAAGGTTTAAACCAAGGTTTAAACATGCGTGATTCAGGTTTAAATATTTCTTATACATTGCGTGATGCAGCGATTAGCGAAAAGCGTCAATCATGGCAGTGGGCTACTGAGAATGGTTTCACAGTAGGTAGCTACGCAGAATTAATTCCTCAAGCCGATTTAGTGTTAAACTTAACGCCTGATAAGCAACATACTTCAGCAGTTACTGCGGTCATGCCATTAATGAAGCAGGGCGCAACGTTAGCTTACTCACATGGTTTCAATATCGTTGAAGAAGGTATGCAAATTCGTTCTGATATCACGGTAGTTATGGTGGCTCCTAAGTGTCCAGGTACTGAAGTACGTGAAGAATACAAACGTGGTTTTGGTGTGCCAACACTTATCGCTGTTCACCCAGAAAATGATCCACAAGGTAACGGTTTAGCCATTGCTAAAGCTTACGCAAGTGCAACGGGTGGTGATAGAGCGGGTGTTCTTGAATCTTCTTTCATTGCTGAAGTTAAGTCTGACTTAATGGGCGAGCAAACCATTCTTTGTGGTATGTTGCAAACGGCTGCGGTTTTAGGTCACAAGCAACTACTTGCTCAAGGTATGGATGCAGCTTACGCACGTAAATTGTTACAATACGGTTTAGAGACTACAACTGAAGGTCTTAAACATGGCGGCATCACTAACATGATGGATCGCTTATCAAACCCTGCGAAAATTAAAGCGTTTGATATGTCTGAAGAATTGAAAGTGATTTTACGTCCATTATTTGAAAAGCATATGGATGACATCATTGAAGGTCGTTTCTCTGAAACTATGATGGCTGATTGGGCTAATGATGATATTAACTTATTAACATGGCGCGCAGAAACAGCTGAATCAACATTTGAATTAGCTGCTGATTGTGACACTGAAATTTCAGAGCAAGAGTATTATGACAAAGGCATTTTTGTGGTAGCTATGATTAAAGCCGGTGTTGAACTTGCTTTTGATGCAATGGTTGCTGCAGGCATCATTGAAGAGTCTGCTTATTATGAGTCACTTCATGAAACGCCATTAATTGCTAACTGTATTGCACGTAACAAATTATATGAAATGAACGTAGTAATTTCTGATACTGCAGAGTACGGTAACTACTTATTTACTCACGCAGCAGTGCCATTACTTGAAGATTATGCAGCTAACTTAACGTTAGAGCAATTAGGCGAAGGCATAAAAGATAGTTCTAATAACGTTGATAACGCACGTTTAATTGAAGTAAATGAAGCCATTCGCAGTCATGGTGTTGAAGTGATTGGTAAAGAACTTCGCGGTTATATGACCGACATGAAAAAAATCGCTAGTGCAAAATAGTATTTGCGATTGAGTTAATAAAAGCGGCATTCGAGTTTATTCAATGCCGTTTTTTATTGCCTAATGATTTATCTATTAATATTAATTTTCCAACATAAATAAAATTTTAATAAGGAACCCCTATGTCAGAGTTTAAAGAAGTTACCGTTACTAAAACAGCCAGCGTTTATTTTGATGGTAAAGTTACTAGCCGTAAGGTTACTTTCAACGATGGAAGTTTTAAAACCTTAGGCATCATGATGCCAGGTGAGTATAAGTTTGGTACCAATGAAGAAGAATTAATGGAAATTACTGCGGGTGAATGTGAAATTCTACTGACCGGTGCTACTGAATGGCAAAGCATTAGTGGCGGGCAATCTTTTGGCGTCCCTGCAAATAGTTCTTTTGAAGTACGCGCGAAAACCTTAATTGACTATTGTTGTACTTATATAAGCTAACAACTTTACTGACAGGTATATTGTAGTTCCCCCGATAAAATGGACACTCTCCATTTTATCGGGGGAAGATCATATTATAGCAGGAGGCTATCGCCAGTAATAATCCTGCTTACCAATATTATTGGTAAACTTTATTCTTGGTAAACTTTATTCTTGGTAAACTTTATAAGTACCACTTTTTGTTGGTGCTTTTTACATCTTTTCTAGCTAAAAATAGCTGTACTTCTCCCATTATTAGCTTTACTGACTGATACACTTTCACTTCTTTAGCAGTAAGCCGCTTGTCTTATACCAATACGCTGTCTTGGCAGATCAAAATAGGTATAGCAGCAGCTTTGCTGAAATAGCTTGCTTTGCTTATAACAGTCTATTAACGTGTTGTTAAAATAAGAATGCATAGCCAATTATAAGGAAAGATATTTATGGAAAACATTGTTGAAGGTATCCTCACGAGTCCCGTTTTATGGCTAACTATTGTTATTTTATATACGCTGAAAAAAGGTATATATTTTGTACCACAAAACCGTGGTTATGTTATTTATACTTTAGGAAAATACAGTAAAACACTCTCTGCGGGACTTAATTTTATCATTCCCTACGTGCAATCGGTTGCTGCCGATCGTAATTTAAAAGAACAGTCATTAGAGATTATTTCACAGCCTGCTATAACTAAAGACAATATTACTTTAGATATTGACGGTATTTTGTTTATGAAAGTCACCGATGCTTCAGCGGCGACCAATAATATAACTGACTACAAAATGTCAGTAACACAGCTTGCCATGACAACTATGCGTAATGCTATTGGCTCAATGGAGTTAGATGATTGTTTTCAAAACCGTGATGCGATTAATGCGCAAATCTTGAATTCAATGACAGAAGCGACTGCACCTTGGGGTGTTATGGTGACACGTTATGAAATAAAAGATATTACGCCACCACAGACTATCCGCGAAGATATGGAAAAACAAATGACCGCAGAGCGCGAAAAGCGCTCAGTGATATTAACTGCTGAAGGGGTCAAAACTGCAGCGATCACAGAAGCAGAGGGTCAGAAACAAGCGCGTGTTCTTGATGCCGAAGCCGCTAAAGCTGAGCAAGTATTGGCAGCAGAAGCCACTAAAGAGTCACAAATTTTAGAAGCAATGGGTAAAGCGGAAGCGATACGATTAGTTGCTAATGCGGATGCCAATGCCTTAGAAGTGGTAGGTAGCGCGGCGAATACCGAGCAAGGGCAAGCCGCGGTAATGCTAACGCTCGCACAAGATTCGATTACAGCGCATAAAGCCATTGCTAATGAAAGTACTGTGGTACTGACGGATGGTAAAACCGGTGATAATATTGCGAATACGGTTGCACAAGCCATTGCCGTTTCAAGTAGTTTGAAATTGTCTAACTAGTACTTATACCAAAGAGGTTTTATGGAATATTTTTTAGAAAATCCTGCTCATTTATGGTACTTAATTGCTGGTATTAGCTTTGTTATTGAGCTGAGCATTATGGGGTTAAGCGGTCCGTTACTCTTTTTTGCTATTGCCAGTTTAACTACTGGTATTTTAGTAAATGTTGGTTTTATCGATGGTTGGCAAAGTGAATTATTAACGGTTGGTCTATTAACAGCGGTTGTTGCTGCTATTTTATGGAAACCATTAAAGTCATTACAGAATACAAAAGATAAAACCGATAATTCCAGTGACATGGTTGGCTTATCCGTCTTAGCAAGTACTGAAATTAATGCAACTAGCGGCACCATTCGTTATTCTGGTATCGATTGGCAAGCGCGTTTAGCTGAAGAAGCGAATGGGAAATCCATTAGTGCAGAAAGTCAGTGCCAAATTGTCGCAATAACAGGCAACATTATGTTAGTTAAAATGCTGTAGATAGAAGTTAAGTCTTTATGAAGTGATGCTATAGCGTCGTTTTTTGCCTTATTTTAACTTAATCCAAAGGCGCTTATCTTTCATTAATTCTTTTGCTCTCTCAGATAATAAAGGATTATGTAGAGTGAAAGCAGTACGATTTTTAACGTTAGCTTTAGTTAAAATATCTGAAGTGATTCTATGGTTTATAAAAAAATGTTCGAACTTTCCTGACTCAAGTAACTGCGCTAGCCCAAATGTCAGTCGTTGATGTAATCGCGTATTTTTTTTATTCACAAAAAAGAATGTTGGTGCTGGGTATTGCAGCATTAAATGCCCCTCAACGGTAAGCTCTTTTTCGTCAGCTATTTCTAACCAAGGTTCATGCAGCGCTCGTGGAAAATAAATGAACCGTTCTTTTTTTAACATCTTAATTAAAGAGTCACCATTACCTTCGATGACTTCAAAGTTATTTGCAAGTAAAATATCAGTATCAGGCCAATTGTATCCTTGGCCAAGTGCTATTTTTTTCAGATCGATTAATGATATGTTTTTGCTAAAAAGGTGCTGCTGATTTTTATGGATAATAAAAATACGATATCCCATCACCCCCTTTAATATTGGAAAATAAATGGCTTGCAACTTTTGCTCTAATAGTTGGGAGGTCATTCGCCAAGTTAAATCAATAAGCTCATTTCGTTGCAGCATGCGAGATGTTCTGGCTTGTGCCATTTCAATATCAATGGGCTGCAATTTGTAATCGCCATAACGGGATTTACTGGCCTCAAGTGCGAGAGTTAATAAGTCAACAAAATAGCTTTGTTTAAGATCGGGGTGCTTTTTTGAAGCGACATAGCGAACCAGATCTGCTTTATGAGCAAAGGTACCATTACTTAGGAGTATCACTGTGAAACACAACAGACGAATGTTATTTAAGACCATTAATTATATCGCAGTTATTGGTAGATAATTATAGCTATTGTAGTCTAGGTTCTGTTGAACTTTTGATATTATTTTTTAATGTAGAGACCTTGTTACTATAGTAAGGCTTATAAAATTAGTTATTGATATATCTTCTCAGCCCAACGTGCCAAACCAGATGTTACGCTACCAAAGTGATCACCAACAACGATCGGAATATTAGGCATTTGTTGCTGTAAAAACTCACTCAATACCGGTGACTTCGCTGTACCACCAGTGACAAAAATCACTTCTGGCTGACACTGAGCTTGTTGTACAGCCGAATGCATTATATTAGCAATGCTTTCTAAGGTACGTTTATTGGCTGAACGTAATGTTTCTTTGGTGACTTCAGCATAAAGTCCATCAGTAACATCACTTAAGTCGATAGTTTGCTTACTTTGCTCTGTAAGCGCTATTTTTGCTTGTTCAGCGGCATTGACTAATTGATAACTGAGTTTGTGGTCGTGTACGGCCACTAAGCGTTCAATAATAGCGGTTTCTTTAGCATCACGAGATAATTGAACCAAGTTTCGTCTATTCTTAGCACTGTAAAATTCTGTTTGCTCATTAATATTATTAATGGCTAGCGCTTGATAGAAGCTACTGGTTGGCATCGGTTTACCTGTCTTTAATAAACTATTCATACCTAAGCTTGGCATAATGCCTTGTAAGGCTAATTGAATATCAAAGTCATTACCTGCCACACGAACACCGGTATGAGCAAGCAGGTGGTCGTTACGATTATCATTGTCAGTGAAATTTGGGCTCATCAGAAGCATTGAGCAATCACTCGTTCCACCGCCAATATCAACAACTAATACCCGTGTTTCTTTCGTTAATGAGGTCTCAAATTCAAAACCTGCTGCGACGGGTTCATATTGAAACTCAACGTCTTTAAAACCAACACGCTTTGCTGCATTCGTTAATACGCTGATGGCTTGTCGGTTACTTTCTTCCCCATGTAAGCCTTGGAAATTAATAGGTCGACCGATAACCGTTTGTGTGACTTCTTTTTGCAATGCTTGTTCAGTGAGATTTTTTACATTGCTCATCATACAAGCAACGATATCTTCAAAAAATTGAATTTGAGTAGTCGCTAAACCACTAGCACCTAGAAATGACTTAGGTGATTTGATGTAATAGCCTTCTTCGGGATCTTCAAGGTATTGCCCCAAGGCAACTTTGCCAAAAAGTAATTCACTCGAAATACCGTCAAATTTTAGCTCACGCAGCGCCGCTTGACCTTTTTGTAGCTGATTTTTTCTTTCTGCAATAAAGCTTGCTTGTTGTGGGCTAGCTAGCTGTTGAGAAAGCCAATTGGCGATAACATCACGGCTTGGAGCATAAAGGTTTGAGGCAATGTAAGACGCATCACCTAATAATGGAATAATGTGGGGTTGGCCGTTACGCATAGTGGCGACACCACAGTTGGATGTACCGTAATCAAAACCTATCATCATTAATACCTACGAGAATGCCTACAAGAAAAAGGCCGCGTAGCATACTCAGTAACTAAGAAAATCACAAGCATTAATCCTATTGCTCTTAGTTGGTGAGTTTTACTTTTGAGTGGGGTTTAGTAAGAAGCGATAAAATTTAACGTAACTGGTTTTATTGTGTTCCCTTTTAGCCGCAGTTAAAATGGATGAAATTGAATTGGTATGATAATAATGATGAAATTAAGCAAAACGAATCAAAAAATTGATAATAACGTCTGCAAGGCGTTAACGATAGCGTGTGAGTCATCTTTGCATGAAGTGGCAGGTTTTGTTTGGTTAACCCATAGAGCCAATTACACTAACTTCCCCGGCAGTTTAGTTATTACGTGTGTATTTAATACCGATGAAGAAGTTGACGCAATGAAGGCGTTGCAACAAGATGAAACAATGATCGCGACTATCCAAAAGCAATTATTAAAAGTGGGCGTTGTGGTTAAAAACATTAAAAAAAGCGTTCGCTTTGATAGTGAACAAGCTTGTCAGAATAAACATGACGGGCAATGGGCTGATCGGTTAGCCTTGAGCATTGTGAAACAAAAACCACATGCTCGACGTGTTCATTAACTACAAATTTAAGTAAAAAAAGCCTAAGATTTTGTGAATCTTAGGCTTTTCTGTCTGTCTGTTAGTTAATTACTGTCGAACTTGGCCATCACCAAAAACAACAAATGTCTCAGTAGTTAACGCTTCTATACCTAATATGAGTTCCATAGGCATATACTTACTTCTATTATTTTACTGTCGAACTTGGCCATCACCATAAACAATAAATGTCTCAGTAGTTAACGCTTCTATACCTAATATGAGTTCCATAGGCATATACTTACTTCTATTATTTTACTGTCGAACTTGGCCATCACCATAAACAATAAATTTCTCAGTGGTTAACGCTTCTATACCTAATATGAGTTCCATAGGCATATACTTACTTCTATTATTTTACTGTCGAACTTGGCCATCACCATAAACAACAAATTTCTCAGTAGTTAACGCTTC
>MAAF01000086.1 GCA_002163005.1 Colwellia psychrerythraea
TGCTACAACTTTAGTTGCTGCATCAGTTAATGATTCAGCAGCAATGATGTCTAAGCCAGAGTTTTTAAGAACTTCACGACCTAATTCAGCATTAGTACCTTCTAAACGTACAACAACAGGTACTTTAACGCCTACTTCTTTAACCGCACCAATAATACCTTCAGCAATCATGTCACAACGAACGATGCCACCAAAGATGTTAACTAAAACAGCTTTAACGTTTTCGTCAGAAAGGATAATTTTGAATGCTTCAGAAACACGTTCTTTGTTTGCACCGCCGCCAACATCTAGGAAGTTAGCAGGCTTGCCACCGTGTAAATTAACGATATCCATAGTACCCATTGCTAGGCCTGCACCGTTAACCATACAACCTACAGTACCATCAAGAGCTACATAGTTAAGCTCCCATTGTGCTGCATGTGCTTCACGTTCATCTTCTTGAGATGGATCGTGGAAAGCACGCATTTTAGGTTGACGGTAAATAGCGTTACCATCGATACCAATTTTTCCGTCTAAACAGTGAAGATTACCTTCGTCAGTAATAACTAACGGGTTAATTTCTAATAATGCGAAATCACAATCTTCAAACATTTTAGCAAGACCCATAAAGATCTTAACAAACTGCTTCATTTGCGTAGGGTTTAAATCAAGTTTAAAACCTAATTCACGTGCTTGGTAAGGTTGAGCGCCAACTAGTGGATCAATCTCAGCTTGGTGAATTAATTCTGGAGTCTCTTCAGCAATCTTTTCAATGTCAACACCGCCTTCAGTAGATGCCATGAAAACGATTCTTTGAGAAGCTCTATCAACAACAGCACCAAGGTATAATTCGTTGGCGATATCAGTACAGCTTTCAACTAAAATTTTAGCTACTGGCTGACCATTTGCGTCTGTTTGATAAGTAACTAAGTTCTTACCTAACCAGTGCTGAGCAAACTCTTTAATTTCGTCTTTTGATTTAACTAGCTTAACACCGCCAGCTTTACCACGTCCGCCTGCGTGTACTTGAGTTTTAACAACCCACATATCGCCGCCGATTTTATCAGCCGCTTCGGCAGCTTCTTGAGGTGTATCGCAAGCGAAACCTTCAGAAACTGGTAAACCGTATTCAGCGAACAATTGTTTCGCTTGGTATTCATGCAAATTCATGGTGTTTTATCCATTTATCTGTAAATGAAGACTGTTTTAACCTTACCTTTCATTTTTAAAAGGTAAAATTAAATAACAGCCGTGAAAGTTATCGATTATAGTACAAAAGCTCTAGTGACGGTAGCCAAAAGAACTAATACTATAGTCTACTAACTATATTTTTTGTACGGGTAAATATACACTTATACGTCTAAAAGAAGACGTGTTGGATCTTCTAACAATTCTTTGATTGTTACTAAGAAACCAACAGATTCTTTACCGTCAATTAAGCGGTGATCATAAGATAATGCTAAATACATCATAGGTAAAATTTCTACTTTACCGTCAACTGCCATAGGGCGGTCTTGTATTTTATGCATACCTAAAATCGCTGCTTGAGGTAAGTTAAGAATTGGGGTTGATAATAGTGAACCAAATACACCACCGTTGGTGATAGTGAAATTACCACCAGTCATATCAGCCATAGACAATTTACCGTCACGACCTTTAAGTGCTAACTCACGAATACCATTTTCAATGCCAGCCATACTTAATTGATCAGAATCGCGTAATACTGGTGTTACTAAACCACGTGGCGTAGATACAGCGATAGAGATATCAAAGAAGTTATGATAAACAATGTCATCACCGTCAATAGAAGCGTTTACTGCTGGATAGCGTTTTAATGCTTCAGTTACCGCTTTCACGTAAAAAGACATAAAACCAAGACGGGTGTCATGCGTTTTTTCAAATAAGTCTTTATATTGCTTACGTAAATCCATAATTGGCTTCATGTTAACTTCGTTAAACGTAGTTAACATTGCCGTAGAATTTTTCGCTTCTAGTAAACGTGTTGCAATCGTTTTACGTAAACGCGTCATAGGTACACGTTTTTGTGTACGTTCGCCTAAATCTTCTACTGGTGCAGCTACAGGTGCTGCTGCTTTTGGTGCGGCGGCAGGTTTGTTAGCTGCGGCTTCAACGTCTTCTTTTGAAATACGTCCGCCTTTTCCAGTGCCAACAACATTGGCAGCTGTTAAGCCTTTTTCAGTCATTAAACGACGTACTGAAGGGCTAGCAAGTTCATCTGAGCTTACTGCATCTTCAATCGGTGCTGCTGTAGCAGTCGCTGTTGCGCCTGCATTAAGTTCACCAATTTTTTGAGCGCCTAAAACGGTATCGCCTTCAACATGGATAATCTTACCAATAACACCATTATCTTGAGCAACAACTTCTAATACTACTTTATCTGTTTCAATATCAACTAAGTTTTGGTCAACTGATACGGTATCGCCTTCAGCTACATGCCATGTAGCAACGGTTGCATCGGCAACTGATTCAGGTAAAACAGGTACAACGATGTCGATTACTTTAACAGCCGTTGTTGATGCTGGAGCGCTTGCTGCTGCAACAGGTGCAGGAGCAGCTGCGCTGCCTGCTGAAAATACGCCAATGACTTGGTCGCCTAATACAGTAGCACCTTCAGCTTGGCTAATATCAGTCATAACACCGTCAGAAGTTGCTGGAACTTCTAATACTACTTTGTCCGTTTCAATGTCTACAAGTACTTGATCACGAGTAAATTTTTCACCAACTTGTACATGCCAAGTTGCTACTGTTGCATCAGCAACTGATTCAGGTAATACCGGAACTTTGATTTCGGTTGTCATTTTTTTAATCCTTTCAAACTTTCTTTGCGCTCACTAGTTAAGTAAGCGCACTAAAGAGTTAATCTATTGTTAATGCTTGAGTAACAAGCGCTTGCTGTTCTTTAACATGAACTGACATATAGCCAACAGCTGGAGCTGCAGAAGCCTTACGCCCGGCATAAGTCAAAGTAGTATTTTCAGGGATAGCTGCTCTAAAGTGATGCTGCGAACAATACCAAGCACCTTGGTTTTGCGGCTCTTCCTGACACCAAACAAATTGCTTCACATGCTGATAATCTTTTAACACAGCTTGAAGCTCTTGTTCAGGGAACGGATAAAGTTGCTCAATACGAACAATAGCAATATTATTTAGCTCATTTTTACGACGTTGTTCTAGTAGTTCGTAATAAACTTTACCACTACAGAACACCACACGCTCTACTTCGCTTGAATCTAACTCGTCTATTTCACCAATTACATTATGGAACACACCCGTAGACATTTCTTCCAATGAAGAAACCGCTAATGGGTGACGTAATAATGACTTAGGTGACATAACCACAAGAGGACGACGCATAGGGCGCACCACTTGACGGCGTAACATATTAAATACTTGTGCAGGCGTTGATGGCACACACACTTGCATATTATGATCAGCACAAAGTTGTAAGAAACGCTCTAAACGTGCCGATGAATGCTCTGGACCTTGACCTTCATAGCCATGGGGTAACAACATAGTTAAACCACATAAACGGCCCCACTTTTGCTCACCTGAACTAATAAATTGATCAAAGACAACTTGGGCACAGTTAGCGAAATCACCAAATTGTGCTTCCCATATAGTCAAGCCTGCAGGCTCAGCAGTAGTGTAGCCATATTCAAACGCGACTACTGATACTTCTGACAATACCGAGTCATGGATATCAAATGGGCCTTGGCCTTCACGTATATTCTTTAATGGTGAATAAGTACTACCATCTTCTTGATTATGAAGCACAGCATGACGATGGAAGAAAGTACCGCGACCAGCATCTTGACCGGTAATACGAACGCGATCGCCACCATCAACAATGGATGCATAAGCTAAATTTTCAGCCATGCCCCAATCAAGTAGTTTTTCACCCGTCGCCATTTTCATGCGGTCATCATAAATCTTTTTAACGCGAGAGTGCACTGGATGATTTTCTGGATAACTTGACAATTTAACCGCTAATTCGTGTAGTTTCTCTAGCGATATTTCTTTGTCGTAGTCATCATCCCACTCATGACCTAAGTATGGAGTCCAATCAACTGAATGCTCAGTCATTGGGCGCCATTGTTCAACCGTACATTGACCTTCGTCAAGTAACTTACGGTAGTAAGCGGTTAATTCATCAATTTTGGCAGTAGTTAAACTACCTTCAGCCGATAATTTATCCGCGTATAATTGACGTGGCGTAGGATGTTTTTTAACAATTTTGTACATAAGGGGCTGCGTAGCACTTGGCTCATCAGCTTCGTTATGTCCATGACGTCGGTAACAAACTAAATCGATAACAACGTCACGTTTAAATTCATTACGATAATCAAGTGCAATTTGTGTTGCTAATATAACTGCTTCAGGATCATCACCATTGACATGAATAATAGGTGCCTGAACCATTTTAGCAATTTCAGTACAGTACTCACCTGAGCGAGTATCTTCTGCAACTGAGGTAGTAAAGCCAACTTGATTGTTCACTACAATACGTACCGTACCGCCTACTTTAAAGGCGCGTGCTTGAGACATATTGAAAGTTTCTTGTACCACACCTTGACCCGCAATCGCAGAATCACCATGAATGGTAATAGGTAATACTAAGTCACCTTGATCACAGTCGCGTCTATCTAAGCGAGCGCGAACTGAGCCAATAACAACCGGGTTAACAATTTCAAGATGTGACGGGTTAAATGCTAGCGCTAAATGAACCGTACCGCCTGGAGTAACAAAATCTGACGAATAGCCTTGATGATACTTAACATCACCCGAGCTAGATATTTCATCATGTTTACCCGCGAATTCATCAAATAACTTCGACGGGTTTTTACCCATAACATTAACAAGTACGTTGAGACGACCACGATGAGCCATGCCCATAACCACTTCTTTAGTACCAGCAATGCCAGCACGAGTGATTAATTCTTTAAGCATTGGGACGAGTGAATCACCGCCTTCTAGAGAGAAGCGTTTCGCACCTGGAAATTTAGCACCAAGATATTTTTCTAAACCATCCGCAGCAATTAAGCCGTTAAGTAGTTCAGTTTTCTGGTCAACCGAAAGTGCCGCTTTAGACTGTACTGATTCAAGACGTTGTTGTATCCAACGTTTTTCATCGGTTGAGGTCATGTGCATATATTCAGCGCCAATAGAACCACAATAAGTGTTTCTTAATGCTTTATATAAGTCACCTAACTTCATGGTGTCTTGGCCGATGGCAAAAGAGCCAACGTTATATTCTTTATCGAAGTCGTTTTCAGATAATTCGTGATGTGAAAGTTGCAAGTCACGTACTTTGTCACGTTGCCATAAACCCAATGGATCTAAATTAGCATTTTGATGACCGCGGAATCGAAACGCGTTAATAAGTTGTAAAACTTTGACTTGCTTAGCGTCATTGCCACTTGAAACAACTACTTGTTTATTGGCTTGTTTTGCTAGCGCTTTAAATTCGTCACGGATGGCAGAGTGGCGGTATTCAACCTCACTACCTTCGACTTTCGGGAGTTGACTAAAGATACCTTGCCATTCTGCAGATACAGAGGCGGAGTTATCTAAGTATGATTCGTACAATTCTTCAATATAAACGATGTTGCCACCGTTTAAGTGGGAAGACTCTAGCCAAGCCTTCATTACACCTTCTGGCATTGCCGTGTTCCTTTGCTTGTCTGTAGCAAAAAAAAATACGTAATAATTATTGTATGCGTTTTGTTAAACTTACTTACCAAAGTTTCTATTTATAAAATAAATACTTTTGCATTAAGGTAAACAAATTACTTATAACAATTATTACAATGTTTAAAATTAGTATAAAAATACAGAGTATTAACTTGTTAAGTTACTTATAAAAGAACTTATTAAAGCTTTTACTAAAGATAATACTCTGCTTATTCTGTCACAAAAATCAATTAAGTAAACCTAGACTAAAGCAGTACTTAAAATCAGCTTAGCTAGGTTTGGTATTTATTAAACAGCGCGGTTTAATAACATTGATTTGATATGACCAATTGCTTTTGTTGGGTTTAATCCTTTTGGACAAACATCAACACAGTTCATGATGCCATGACAACGGAAAACGCTGTATGCATCTTGTAAATCATCTAAACGCTCTTCGGTTGCAGTATCACGGCTATCGATTAAGAATCGATACGCATGTAATAAACCTGCTGGGCCAATGAACTTATCAGGGTTCCACCAAAAAGATGGACATGATGTTGAACAACATGCACATAAAATACACTCATAAAGGCCGTCTAATTTATCACGTTCTTCAATTGTTTGTATATTTTCACGCGCTGCTGGTTGTGCATCATTAATTAGGTATGGCTTAATTTTTTCATATTGCTGATAAAATTGAGTCATATCAATAATTAAATCACGTACTACCGGTAAACCCGGTAATGGACGTAAAATAATCTTATCGGCTTTCAATTCTGATAAAGGCGTAATACAAGCTAAGCCATTTTTACCATTCATGTTCAAACCATCAGAGCCACAAACACCTTCACGACATGAACGACGGAAAGATAAACTTGAATCGTTTTCTTTTAAAAGAATAAGTGCATCAAGTACCATTAAGTCAGAACCTTCTGGAACCTCTAACTCATAGTCTTTCATGTATGGCGCATTATCAACGTCAGGGTTATAACGGTAAATCGAAAATAACTGTTTCATTACAATGCTCCTTAATATACACGTGCTTTCGGAGGGAAAGCTTCGCGGTGAACGGGTTTCATATTAACATCACGCTTAGTCATTTCTTCAGTCTCTGGTGTGTAGACTGAGTGACATAACCAATTTACGTCATCACGTTCAGTGAAATCTTGACGCGCATGAGCACCACGAGATTCTGTACGGAAGTTTGCTGCTTTTGCAGAACAAAAAGCTGTTTCCATTAAGTTGTCTAATTCTAAACACTCAATACGTTGGGTGTTGAATTCTGATGACTTATCATCTAAAGAAGCATTCTTCAAACGTTCACGTATTTCAGTTAGCTCTTTCATGCCTTGCGCCATGGCTTCACCTTCACGGAATACTGAGAAGTTCATTTGCATACATAACTGTAAATCTTTGCGAATCTGCACTGGGTCTTCACCTTTAGTAGATGACTCCCAACGATTAGTACGCGCAAGTGCTGCTTCTAGATCAGATTCAGATGCTTCAGTACCATTTTGTGCTTCATTTAAGTAAGTACCTAAGAAGTTACCTGCTGCACGACCAAAAACGACTAAATCAAGTAAAGAATTACCACCTAAGCGGTTTGCACCATGTACAGATACACAAGCAATTTCACCAACAGCGAATAAACCTTCAACGATAGTTTCTTTGCCATCAATACCAATATTAAGGGCTTGACCATTAACATTACAAGGTACACCACCCATTTGGTAGTGACATGTAGGTATAACTGGAATAGGCTCTTCAGCAGGGTCAACGTGTGCAAAAGTTTTAGATAAATCACAAACACCCGGTAAACGTTTATATAACGTTTCACGGCCAAGATGATCAAGTTTCAACTTAATATGTGGACCCCAAGGACCGTCACAACCACGACCTTCACGAATCTCTGTCATCATTGAGCGTGCAACAACATCACGACCTGCTAAATCTTTAGCATTTGGCGCATAACGTTCCATGAAACGTTCGCCGTCTTTATTAAGAAGGTAACCACCTTCTCCACGACAACCTTCAGTAACAAGTACACCTGCACCAGCGATACCGGTTGGGTGGAACTGCCACATTTCCATGTCTTGCATTTGAATGCCAGCACGAAGTGACATACCAACACCATCACCTGTGTTGATGTGAGCATTTGTTGTAGAAGCAAAGATACGACCCGCGCCACCAGTAGCAAGTACGGTAGCACGTGCTTTAAAGTAAACAACTTCGCCTGTTTCAATACAAATAGCTGTTGTACCGACTACGGCACCTTCACTGTTTTTAACCAAATCTAATGCATACCATTCTGAGTAAACATTCGTTTTGTTTTTAACGTTTTGTTGATATAAACAATGTAGTAGCGCATGACCTGTACGGTCAGCTGCGGCAGCAGTACGAGCGGCTTGTTCACCACCAAAGTTTTTAGACTGGCCACCAAATGGACGTTGGTAAATTTTACCTTCTTCCGTACGAGAAAACGGTAAACCCATTTTCTCTAATTCAATAATAGACTCTGGGCCTGTTTTACACATATATTCGATGGCGTCTTGGTCACCGATATAATCGCTACCTTTAACGGTATCGTACATGTGTTGTTCCCAGTGATCTTCATGGGCATTACCTAAAGCTACGGTTATACCACCTTGAGCCGATACAGTATGAGATCGAGTTGGAAATACTTTAGAAATCAAGGCACAAGATTTGCCTGATTCTGAAATTGCTAATGCAGCGCGCATACCTGCACCGCCTGCGCCAATAACAATGGCGTCAAATTCACGAATTGGAACGCTCACTTATACACCCCACACAGTTAAAGAGCCAAAAATTAAGTAGGCTAATAAAGTAACAGAAAAAATAAATTGTAATGAACCGCGTAAAAACGCAGGTTTTATATAATCAGAAAGAACTTGCCATACGCCAATCTTGGCGTGAACAAGTAATGCTAATAATGCCATTACTGTTGCTACTTTAACACTCATACAAGCAAAGAAACCTTGCCATACATCATAAGTAACACTAGGTGTTACTACGAAGAAACCTGCGAGAAGTAAAGTATATAGTACAAGAATAATTGCACTAGCTCTTAAAAGAATAAAATCATGCACGCCATTTCGGCCTGCTGATGTGACGACGTTTACCATAACCAAACTCCTATAACTGCTGATACTGCTAACCAAATAACCATGATTAATTTGGCAGTGGCATTACCTGAAGCTAGTTCTTCAAAATGGCCTAGATCCATTAGCAAGTGACGAACACCGGCTAAAACATGAAAGGTCAAGGCAGAAAGACAGCCGAAAATAATGAATTTAAAGAAAAAGCCATCAAGGTAACCTTGAATTTGAGCAAATCCTTCAGCAGAAGAAAGGGAGGTTGAAAGGGTAAACAATAAAATACCAATAGCAAAAACCATAATCACACCAGATACACGGTGTAAAATAGAAGCATTAGCTGCGGGATGCATTTTTATCGTAGTTAAATCTAGGTTTACAGGACGTTGTTTTTTCACAATTGTTGCCTAAAGAGCTCGAAAGCCTTCAACTTTTATTATTGTTACTCATGAACTGCCTTTACTTAGCTGACTTAAAATCTCAATTGAAATTTAAAAATCAATATAAACAAAAGCAATTCCCGAAAGTGAACGGTAACTTTTACAACTTTACAAACTCATGTACTAATTCGGACATAAGTCTAACTAACTACATTATGCGATTCTACTTGGAATTTGTAATATTATTCAATTTACAAAAGCAAATACAAAAGCAAAAAAAGTAGGTAACTTCATAAAAAGCTACAGAACGCAGCGATTATATAGTCGATAAGAGTGAATTACAATTTTACCGTATCCTAAGTTACATACGGGGCGTTTTTTGAACAGTAATTTGCGCTGCATTAAACTTTAGTATAATTACTCTTACATTTTAAATTCATTTCAGGGTAGAATGTCGGCAGTTTAAAAAACCCAGAAAAGTCACAAAAACTGACGATTTATTCACTTCGCTTTTTAATCTCTGTATTAAGCAACTAAGTAGAATGTCAGTAAATGTACATAAATTATAATTGATAGGGGAAAAAACATTATGGCTGAATCAAAAGCCTCTCTGAGTATTGATGGCAAAGAAATTGGTGAATTTCCAGTTTTAAAAGGTACCGCTGGTACTGACGTAATTGATATTAGAACTTTAGGTAGCCATGGCTATTTCACCTATGACCCAGGCTTTCTAGCAACGGGTTCTTGTGAATCATCTATTACCTTCATTGATGGTGGCAAAGGTGTTCTACAACACCGCGGTTACGCTATTGATAGCCTAGCCAAACAAGCTGATTACCTTGAAGTTTGTTATATCTTATTGAATGGCGACGCGCCAACTCAATCGGAGTATGAAGAGTTTAAGTCAATCATTACCACACATACTATGGTACATGAGAAGTTAGTTCATTTCTTCCATGGTTTCTTACCAGATGCACACCCAATGGCTATGCTTTGTGGTGTTGTGGGCGCTATGTCCTCTTTCTATCACAGTGACTTAGATATCACTGATGCAGCACAGCGTAAACGTAGTGCGCATAGATTAATTGCTAAAATGCCTACCATCGCGGCAATGGCTTATAAATACAGTGTTGGTCAACCATTTGTTTACCCGCGCAATGAGCTTTCTTATGCTGAAAACTTCCTTCACATGATGTTCTCAGTACCTGCTGAAGAGTATATAGTAAGCCCTATCGTAGCTAACGCTATGGACAGAATATTTACTTTGCATGCTGATCATGAGCAAAATGCTTCAACGTCTACCGTTCGTTTAGCGGGTTCTTCTGGCGCTAACCCATATGCTTGTATAGCTGCTGGTGTTGCATCTTTATGGGGCCCTGCACATGGCGGCGCCAATGAAGCATGTCTAACCATGCTTGAAGAGATTGGTAGTTTAGAAAACGTTGATGAATATGTAGCTAAAGCGAAAGATAAGAATGACCCATTCCGCTTAATGGGCTTTGGTCATCGTGTTTATAAAAACTTCGATCCTCGTGCAACAGTAATGCGTGAAACTTGTCATGAAGTATTGAATGAGCTTGGTATCAGCGATCCTTTACTTGATGTTGCTATGGCATTAGAAAAAGTTGCGCTTGAAGACCCATACTTTATTGAAAAGAAACTTTACCCGAACGTAGATTTCTACTCAGGTATCATTCTTAAAGCTATTGGTATTCCATCAAGCATGTTCACCGTGATTTTCGCGATGTCGAGAACTGTTGGTTGGATTGCTCATTGGGATGAGATGTTATCTCAACCAGGTCAAAAAATCGGACGTCCTCGCCAGAAATATACCGGTGAAATTAACCGTGAATTTGTTCCATTGAACAAAAGATAATGACTTAGTTACCTAAAATAAAGTTAAAAAGGCAGCATTAGCTGCCTTTTTTGTGTCTGTTTTAAGGAAAACCCCTTACCAAGTCATAACCTAAGCCTATACTTACCATTCACAAAAGAAATATGGATATATGATTATTGATAGGTATAAGCACACTTTTGCGGGCATAAAGGTCTATTTGGATTCCACTCACTGGAGCTAACAGTTATAATAGCGACCTTAAATCTTACCTTTTACATAAAAACTCAATAACTTGATTATGTCTGATTATTCTTTACGATTTGGCGGCATTAGCCGTTTATACGGCGCTCATGGCGCTAGCATTCTACAACAGTCCCATTTTTGTATCATTGGTATTGGCGGCGTTGGCTCTTGGGCGGCTGAAGCTATTGCCCGTAATGGTATAGGACAAATCACGTTAATCGATTTGGATGATGTCTGTACCACCAATATTAATCGTCAAATTCAGGCGCTTACCGACACCGTTGGACAAAGTAAAGTGGAGGTTATGGCTGAGCGCATCAAACAAATCAATCCTGAGTGCCAAGTTAATATAATTGAAGACTTTGTTACTGTGGAAAATCTATCTAGTTTAATTACTAAAGATTTTGATTATGTCATTGATGCCATAGACTCTGTCAACATAAAAACACGCCTCATTGCTTTTTGTAGGGGAAGTAAATTACCCATTATCACTATTGGTGGTGCTGGCGGCCAGGTAGACCCAAGTAAAATTGAAATCACTGACTTGAGCAAGACTTATCAAGACCCCTTACTTGCTAAAGTAAAAAATCAACTACGCCGAGAATTTAACTTCCCACGTGCTGATCTTAAAACTGCAGGAAAACGAAAGTTCTCAATTGATGCCGTTTATTCAACAGAGCAATTGCGCTACCCTGCTGATGATAAAGAGGGTGAGGTTTGCTTAGCAAAACCCGATACTAGCTCGGGTGATAAAGGTGGTACACGTTTAGATTGCCATAGTGGCTTTGGTGCAACAACGCATGTAACGGCAACATTTGCATTTTTTGCTGTTGGTAGAGCCATTGACAAACTATTAATAAAACATCAAAAATAATACACAATAACTAGTCTATTTCTTGAACACAATTCAGATTAAATACTGATTATTGTGCCATTATTTTAATTTTTTCAACGATAGCCAATACACCATTACCACGTGAAGGACTTAAATGTTGCATTAAACCTAATTTGGCAAAATAATCATTAATATTAAATTGATGTATTTGTTGTGCTGTTTGATTATTGAACGCAGCAAGTACAATTACTAACAAACCACGAATTATTTTAGCATCACTATCGGCCGTAAACGAATATACACCTTGAATACTACATTCAGTTTTAAGCCAAGCAAGGCTTTCACAACCAGCTATCAGTGTATTGTCATTGCGTAATGTCTTATCTAAGCGTGGTAATTTTTTACCCAACAACATAATTTCTCTATGTCGGCTATCCCAACCTTTCGTTCTGGTAAATACAGCAATAATATCGTCCATCTCATTTAGAGACGAATCGTATAATACCTCTTCTTTGACTTGCTCATTTGATTGTTCTAATGATCCCTCAAGTAAAATAGATTTTAAAGAATCAATAAAATAATCAATCTCTGCAACGGTATTATATGCGGCCAGTGAAACTCTTAAGCAGCCATCAATTTTTAAATGAGCCATTAATGGCATGGCACAATGATGGCCTGAGCGAATAGCAATACCATGAGTATCAAGAGACACGGCAATATCATGATTGTGGTGCCCAGTTAAGGTAAAAGCGATAACGCCAATGTCAGGGATCCCTCCAACAATAAATTTAACTTGCGTTATTTGAGCTAACGCTTGATAACAATAATTAACAAGCTTTTGTTCAAATAAGCCATAGCTATTACTAACATCAGTTAACAAAGGGCCAAGAAACTTAATACTCTCAGCAAAAGCAATGACACCAGCAATGTTTGGAGTGCCCGCCTCAAACTTAAAGGGCAATGAGTTAAATGTTGTTCCTTGTGTAAAACTCACTGTTTTAATCATTTCCCCTCCACCTTGATAGGGAGACATACTTTCTAGGAGCTTCTTTTTGCCATAAAGTACACCAATACCTGTTGGGCCATACATTTTATGCGCTGAGAAAACATAGAAATCACAATCGAGTGACTGTACGTTTACAGAAAAATGAGCCACAGCCTGAGTACCATCTATCACACTAATGGCACCCACAGATTTTGCTTTGGCTATCACTTGCTCAATAGGATTTATTCGTCCCAAAACATTAGAGATATGGGCACAAGCGACAAATTTTGTTTTATCACTAATGATATTATCTATTTCATCAACATCGATATATCCATATTCAGTGATAGGTATTACTTTAATTAGAGCACCGGTTTGTTCTGCAACAATTTGCCAAGGTACAATGTTTGCGTGATGTTCACTCACGCAAAGGACTATTTCGTCTCCCGATAATAAGGTATTTCTAGCTAAACTTTGTACGACAACATTTATGCTTTCAGTTGCGCCTTTCGTCCAGATAATTTCTTTAACGCTCTTAGCCCCGATGAATCCTTGTACCAAGCTACGTGCTTTTTCAAAAGCAAACGTTGCTTTGCTACTTAGCTTGTGGGAGGCTCTGTGCACATTAGCATTAAAATTTCTGTAATAATTCTGATTAGAATCAATTACCTGCTTTGGTTTTTGTGTGGTGGCTGCATTGTCAAAGTAAATTAAAGATGGCATTAAATCATCTTTTTCAATCAATGATTGATCATGACTTTCTATCAGTGGAAATTGTTGACGAAATAAGTTAGGTGAAAAAATGTTCATAAAAGGCTCATGCTAAGCGTGAAGCGGCTTAAAAGTAAGTTAATAAATACATATATATTATAACTCAATTTCCCTCAGGAATTTAAACACTTAGTTGAGGGAAAATTATTTCCCTTGGCTTAGAGTGGAAAAATAAACCTGAACTTTGCTGGGTAAAGGGTTGGATTTGGACTATAACTAATAAGGTCTCCTCTATGAAAGGTCTCTAAAATGAGTTTTTTCACCTACTTTTATCTACTTAAAGCCAGCTTTAGGAAGTTTTTATATTCAAATAAGATGGTAGCACCTAAACAAGAAAAGACAAATTACGCTCAAGAAGACAATGCTAATTTAAAATCTAACCTTAAGCTTAAATGTAAAAGAGCGGCCCTAGAAATTAGAAGCATAGAAAATTTTACGCAATGGCCTATTACGGAAGTTAAAGTTAAACAAATAACTTCTTTAGTCTATTTGGATGTTACCCGCAACAAACGAAAACAATCTTCACAAAATAATCATACTGAGAATAAGGTGGTTAGGGTTATTGATAAAGCGAGTCTAACTAACAACGTAGTGGTAATAAAAAAACTGCCGTAGTGTAAAAACGTCTTGATAATCACGTTTAAAGTTTCCCTTTTAATACCTTTAATTTTCTAACAGCATTACCTTCCCATTTTGCTGCATTGTCTATCCAGTACTTTACCTTCGAAATTTGACCTTGTTGGTATAACGATAAAGCTATATTGTAATGAAAACTTGGCATCAAAAAATCAGATGGCCTACGCTCTAACATAGTAAGGTATTCTTCAGGAAAATCATTCTCAAAATACCTTAATTGAGTACGTCGATTAAGTGGCTTAAAAGATGAATAAGCTGACTCTACATTAGTGAATGTAAAATTATTAATTGCATTAGATTTTTGACAACTTTCAGAAAGGTAGACACCTATTTCATTTTGATATTCATTTGGTGTGCCTAAACGCCAATGCTTTTTATCACCTGTTCTTGAATGTATTTCTTGCAATATAGGCGTGCTAGCATTAATGCTTTGAGCCCATGGTATATTATCTAATACACTTGCCCTAACCTCCTTATGCTCCCCTTGATAATACCTATTTAACACGGCAATATTATGTGCAAAAGTTTCTTGCTGCACTCCTTGGCATTTATCATGGCCTTTAGTTAAGGGGTACTCGTCAACAAACCCAAGTAAATGGCTCACTTCATGACTAAAAACATCAGAATTATCCTTAGTGTCAAAATACAATATGCCTAAATGTACGTTAGCGCCCCCTTCTTTTAGCATTAAACCAATATGTCGGGTATTAACGTCTTTCGTAACACTTTGCCAGCGGATTTCGTCACAAGAGATAGCTTGATCTACTTGAGCTATACAATCGAGAGCCTTGATACTTATATATTGTGGCGTTGGAAGGCATATATATTTTGCTAGTGCTTGCTGCTCTGTAAAGCGTTTAATTAGCTTTTCAATATGCTTTAGATGGCTTAAGTTGGTAGCAAAAAGTTGCAAACTAGTGAGACATTCTGATGAGTTTTTAAAATTCACATCTGTTTTATTATTCGTTTTGCTTGCTAATATTTTTCTGTCACCTATTACTGAGTATTTATCTATATCCGCTAATAAACGGTGGGTTTGAATATTATCAGATAACGTAAGTTCATCAGACTTTAATAAAAGCTTAAGTAGTTCAACATTACCTAATTCAATCACCATATTAATTCGCAGTAATAGCGAAGCTTCAGCTAAATCATTATCTACTATTTCATCAGATAAGCCTTCTAGTGTTATTTGTGCTTTTGCAATCTGATCTTGTTGGTAATATAACTGAGCTAGCATGTAAACTGCTTTTTTCGACCCTAAACGAATAGCCTGTTCAAACCACATAATAGCCTTATTAATCGAGATGCTATTTGATTCATGCTCAGCTGCTTGTTGATACCAATTGCCAAGCTTTAATGCTGCTATTGTTTGGGTTTTCGCTAACTCCCGATTAAGAGTGAGCCATTGAGTACTACCTAAATTAGTTTTATGTTCTTTAATTGTTAGCGCGGTAATATGATTTTGCTTGAGTGCAAAAGTTAATTGGCCTACTCGGTAATTGTCATGACTTAGTTGCTTTGTTAAATACGCAGACAAAAAAAATGAGCTTGATGACAAAGACGTCATCGAGCTCATTACAATGATGAAAAGATAAATTTTACTAAGATACATTGAGGTAGCTAACTAATTTAAACTAAATTACTTAAACTGAATAATTTAAACATATAGTTAAGGCTGAATTTCTGCGGCTTTTTTAGAGCGCATTAAATCTAATTCAAGCTTTGCGTATCTATGTTCAACAAATTCATAAACATTTGTGCTTAGTGCAAGCTTAAAATAATTAGCTGCGCTACCGCGATAGCCTAATGTTTGATTATACTTGCCTAAATAAAAATAGGCTTCGCATAAGCGCTCCGTCAGTTCTTTATTTGATCTAACACCTTTTGTTAAGTTTTTAACAAACTCCCCTTGTGACATTTCGTCTAGGTAAAGGGAAATAATCTGTTTAGCCCATGTGCGATCATCAACTAACTGTGCTCGTTGTTTCAATGAGTACTTTGCCGCAAGGGGGTCAATTTCATGCTCAGTTAAGTACAACCACAATAAACGATATGGATCATCTTGTTGCTTTTGATGAAAGGCTTTAAAGTCAATACTGGCAAGCTCTGGTCTAGAGCCATAGTAAAGTGCTATACCTCTGTTAAGATACGCATACTCATGTTCGGGAGCTAAATCTAATGCCGAATCAAATTTTTCATAGGCTTGGGCAAACTCTTGTAACTGCGTGTAATGAATACCTAAAAAGTTATAAGCATCAATTAAGTTAGGTTTCAATTGCAAAGCATGGGAAAAGTCAAATCTTGCTAGTGATCGTAAACCAACACTGTCGTATAAAACACCACGGTCATAAAATAACTGTGCTCGTTGTTCCTCGGATATTTTCGCCCTATTTATCACTTCAGTTAAACGTGCAATGGCTATTTCACTCTTATAATTAATTGCGAGTGGTTCAGCAATTACAATATTATTCATTATTGAGGAAGAAATATTATTGTTATTCTCTCCCTGACTTGACGCACAACCTTGTGTCAACAGCGTACTACTCAAGAATAAAATTAGAAGAATGGTTTTGATAAATGAATGCACAAAAATGCCTTAAAATTAAATAACTAACAATATGAATTAATTCATTATAAACAAAAAAGGAGCCATATGGCTCCTTTTTACTTAATGAAATGTAAAAGTTTTTGTATTACTTAAGAAGTAACCAGCAACAATTACTCAGCAGCTGGTGTTGCTTCTGCAGCTGGTTTTTCTAAAGCTTCTTTGATACTTAAACGTACACGGCCTTGACGGTCAACTTCAAGTACTTTAACTTTCACTTCTTGACCTTCAGTTAATACTTCACTCACATTATTAACGCGCTCTTCAGAGATTTGTGAAATATGTACTAAACCATCTTTACCTGGAAGAACATTAACAAATGCACCGAAATCAACGATACGAACAACTTTACCAGTGTAAAGCGTACCTACTTCAATTTCAGCAGTTAATGCTTTAATGCGGTTGATTGCATCTTCAGCTTGCTCGCCAGATGTTGCAGCAATTTTAACTGTACCATCATCTTCGATTTCAATAGTAGTACCCGTTTCTTCAGTAAGTTGACGAATAGTTGCGCCGCCTTTACCGATGATGTCACGAATCTTATCTTGGCTTACTTTCATGGTATGAATACGTGGAGCAAATTCAGAGATATCATCTCTGTGACCACCGATAGCTTCATCCATAACAGATAAAATGTGAGTACGTGCAGCTTTTGCTTGGTTTAAAGCAATTTGCATGATTTCTTGAGTAATGCCTTCAATTTTAATATCCATTTGAAGTGCAGTAATACCACCTGTAGTACCGGCTACTTTAAAGTCCATGTCACCTAAGTGATCTTCATCACCTAAAATGTCAGAAAGAACAACGAATTTTTCGCCTTCTTTAACTAGACCCATAGCAATACCAGCAACAGAAGCTTTAATTGGAACACCAGCATCCATAAGTGCTAATGAAGTACCACAAACTGAAGCCATTGAAGATGAACCGTTAGATTCAGTGATTTCAGATACAACACGAACTGCATACGGGAATTCTTCAAGTGAAGGCATTACCGCTAACATGCCACGTTTAGCTAAACGGCCATGGCCAATTTCACGACGCTTAGGGCTGCCAACAAAACCAGTTTCGCCTACACAGTAAGGAGGGAAGTTGTAATGAAGCATGAATGGGTCAGTTTTATCACCCATTAAGGTATCAAGACGCTGTGCATCACGTTGTGTACCAAGCGTAGCAGTAACTAATGCTTGAGTTTCACCACGGGTAAATACAGCAGAGCCATGAGTTCTTGGTAATACACCAGTCATCACGTCTAAAGCACGAATTGACTCAGGATCACGACCATCAATACGAGGGTTGCCATCCGTGATACGACCACGCACAACAGTTTTCTCTAAGTCGTGGAATAAATCTTTAGCTTCTTGAACGTTAAGGTCAGCATCTTGTGCTAATAACGTTTCAACTACTGAGTTACGAATTTCTTTAATTTTTTCATAACGAACCGCTTTTTCAGTAATTTGGTAAGCTTCGTCTACTTGTGCAGCACTTAACTCAGCAATTTTAGCAACTAAATCAGCATTTTTAACTGGCGCATTCCATTCCCATACTGGGTTGTTAACTTCAGCTTTAAATTCTTTAATTGCTGAAACCGCTACTTGCATTTGCTCATGGCCGTACATTACCGCGCCAAGCATTACTTCTTCTGATAATACATCAGCTTCAGACTCAACCATTAATACTGCTGAATCAGTACCTGATACAACTAGGTCTAATTGACTTGCTGGTAATTCAGATTGAAGTGGGTTAAGGATGTACTGACCATCTACATAACCAACACGTGCTGCACCAACAGGACCATTAAATGGTGCGCCTGAAATTGCTAATGCCGCAGAAGCACCAATTAAAGAAATGATGTCAGGGGCAATTTCAGGGTTAACTGAAACAACAGTAATAATAACTTGTACTTCGTTAGTAAAACCTTCTGGGAATAACGGACGAAGTGGACGGTCAATTAGACGTGCAATAAGTGTTTCTTCTTCTGAAGGGCGACCTTCACGTTTAAAGAAGCTACCTGGGATTTTACCCGCGGCGTAGGCACGCTCTTGATAGTTTATTGTTAATGGGAAAAAGTCTTGGCCTTCTTTAGCTTCTTTTTTAGCAACAACTGATACTAATACACAAGTATCATCCATGCTTGCCATTACAGCACCAGAAGCTTGACGGGCGATTGCGCCAGTCTCTAATGTTACGGTATGTTTACCGAATTGAAATTTTTTAGTAATTGGATTTAACATCTAATTAATTTCCTTAATGTTTATCTTTATTAATAATATTTACCAATCTGTACAATTATTTATTCACTAGGTATTTTATGCCAAAAGCATGGCTACCAAGTCGAACAAAAAATTATACAGTTTGGATTGGTTTGTGTTTTAAAAATATAACTGTATTTTTTGATGTAGACAAAGAACAACACAGGTAAATTTTCACCGACATTATACTAAGTAAGCAGGTGAATGCTAGCGCCAAAGCGTAATTAGTAGCCTAAAGCATCGATTTACTGACATTTATTTTTCAATTGCTAGAAGTATGAACAACAGAAAACAAAAAAGGAGCCACAGGCTCCTTTTTTAAATCGTATAAGTTACGTACGTTAGCAAGTTGCTATTAACGACGTAGACCTAATTTAGCGATTAACGCACCGTAACGGTCAACGTTTTTACCTTTTAAGTAATCAAGTAATTTACGACGTTGAGCAACCATGCGTAATAAACCACGACGTGAATGGTGATCATGGATGTGTGCTTTAAAGTGACCTTGTAAGTGGTTGATTTGTGTAGTTAACAAAGCAACTTGAACTTCTGGAGAACCAGTATCACCTTCTGATTGAGCATATTCTGCAACGATTGCAGCT
>MAAF01000043.1 GCA_002163005.1 Colwellia psychrerythraea
TTTACTGATCAAATTAGTTCATTTATATTACATTCTGTCGCAGAATTTAATTGGATGTATTTATATACTTGATTCCATAATTAAGTCAGTATTGAAGTGTTAATACATATTTCTAGGATAGAATAATGAAGAAAAATATTAGTTTAGCTGTGGCTCTGTTTAGTAGTTTATTTGTTAGTGCTTGTGTGACTGTTCCTCAAGAGATACAAATTAATAAAAATCAATTGGCCATATCAAGCGTTCGCGATATTCCTATTTCTTATCCGCAAGGTAGTCTGTTTTCTCTGGCGCCTAAATATGTAGAAGAAACATCATTAAAAGCTAATCAAACTCAAGCGGTATATAAGCTTTATGCGAATGCTATTATTACTGATCTAAATAAGCATGGTTTCAAAAATACCGATGATGCCAGTAACTCGATTTTTTATGTTGGTTTTGGTATTGCTTTAGCTAGTGATCTGTCAGATAAAACCATCAATGATAAGTTTGGCATTACGCCAGGTTTACCAAACAATGATGAATTGAAAAAAGGCAGCTTTTTGATTTATATTGAAGATGCTCTTACTGGGAAAAAAGTATGGCGTGGTGCTGTACAAGGCTTTGCTCATGAAGATAAGAGTGAAATAGAAAGAGAACAACGTACAGCAGCAATTGTTAGTCGCGTAATGAAACAGTTTTACGCTACAAATTAGTACATGTTAGTATCAAATTGACACTGCTCTAACAGGTGTTTTCTGTTTTACTTAAGTTGAAAGATTAATTTGAGGAACAAGATATGAAACAATCTATTTTAATGGTTACACTATTAACAGCTAGTTTTTTATTAGCACCTAATGCTTTTGCGGCAACGAGTGAAGTGACTTGGACTGATTATAAAAATTACCGTGATATCGATGGAGGTAATGAAGGACGAAAGCAGTTTAGAGAACGAACTTTTAAAGATCTTGAGAAGCACTTTGCTAAACTTGCCGCGACATTGCCTGCAGGACAAATCTTGAAAATTGATGTTACTGATATAGATTTAGCAGGTGATACAAACCATGGTGGTATTAACCGCACCCGTATAGTCAAAGAAATATATTTACCTCGGATGAATTTTTCTTATCAAGTTTTAGACGTTGATGGCACGGTGATTCAATCAGATGATGTTGTGGTAAAAGATATGAGCTTCATGTCGGGCAGCAGCTTAAAGTATCGCAACAAGTCGCTAGGTTATGAGAAGAAAATGCTTGATGATTGGTTTGCAAAAACCTTTAAAGAAATGATTGTCAGCAAGTAATACTTCATCAGATAAACTCTATAAAAAGTCACTTTGGTGGCTTTTTTTATTACTGAAAATTGTATTTTACCCGAAGTAATACCAAACGGATTAATATATTGGTCAACTTAGAACTTTACTAGCGAGCTTAGAACAAGCAAGATGATTTAAATATAGTTATTCTATATTTCATTCATTTTGTGATGTAATTAGTTTGCTAATGAGTTCCCGAAGGGCGAGTTTAAAAGGCTTACATGCGTCGTTATTGATTTTGACAAGTGAATAACCATTCTCTTCAATTAATGCCTTGCCTCTAAGCCTTTTAACTCTCGCTAAGTAATCAATAAATTAGTCCGATTGGTATAATTAAGCTATTATCTTTGCTAAGTTACTTTATGTTATCGCAAGGATGCAGCGCAATGAAGCTCGCCCCAAACTCTACTTTTTTTATTCGTTCTTCTGTTATCTTTACCATTATCTTATCTCTACTTTTTAATAGTCAAAATGCATTTAGTGCACAGCCTCCTAACGGTGGTGAAGAGCTCTCCATTAAAGAGATGCTCGACAGTAAAGAAAAGTCGCAGAAAAGCCAACAACAAGCTGATTACTCTGATGAGTATAATGTTCCCAAAGATGATTTTGAACGAGGACAACCTCGTAGCGCTATCGCCGGATATTTACGTGCTTTGCGTTCAGGCGATTTAACATTAGCGACTAATTACTTAGATTATCGCAACATTTCTGAAAAAACGCTCAGCATTGGTAAAGAGGAGTTGGCAAGACAATTAGGCGTGGTATTGAATCGCACTCTTTGGGTTGATCTTAATAGTATTAGTGCACTAAAAGAAGGACGTAAAAATGATAATTTACCTTATTATAGAGAGTTAGTCGGGCAGGTCGATTATCAAGGTAATGATGTTGATATATTATTACAGCGTGTTCCTCGCGTGCAAGACAAAGTTAAAATATGGAAAATATCAAATGCCACGGTCGAGAAAATTCCACGTTTGTTTAAACGTTATTCATACTCGCCTTTGGGGGAATTCTTAGCTAAAAAATTACCAGCGATAGACTTATTTGGTGTCATGTTATGGCAATGGTTATATTTTATTTTGATGCTTGTGTTGTATTATTTTATTGCAAAAGTATCTACCTGGCTGGTAGCTTTTGGCATAAAACGAGTATACAAAAAAGTCTCAAATGAAGTATTAAAATTTATTAAAGAGCCTTTTGCGTTATTAATCGCGGTGATTTTTGCGCGTAATTTTCATGATGAAGCTAATGTTACTATTGCACTTAGAGCAGTGACTGAAGGAAGTACATTACTCATCATCGCTTGGTGTTGGGTATCTTTCCGCTTTATTGATTTAATGAAAACGATATTGGCAGAGAAGTTTATCTCTCAAGACAAGCCTTTAGCCGTGTATTTGCTTAGACCTGCTGGCACAGTCATCAAGATCATACTCTTTAGTGTTGCTGCATTGAACTGGTTGGAAAACCTTGGTTTTAATGCCTCCACATTATTAGCTGGACTAGGCATTGGTGGTTTAGCTATTGCTTTAGCTGCTCAAAAAACAGTAGAAAATATAATTGGTGCTATTACCTTATATACATCAGCCCCTATTAAAATTGGTAACTTTTGTCGGTTTGGTAACAGTTTGGGGGTGGTAGAGGAAATTGGTTTACGCGCTACACGCATTCGTACGTTAGATCGAAGTGTTATTTATGTTGCTAATGCGAAATTTATTGATATGAATATAGAAAACTATTCAGAACGTGAAAAAATGGCCTTTAAGCCTAAGATCTTCTTAGCGCCAAATACGCCGAAAGAAAATATTGATGCGTTACTTGTGGCAATTAGGGATATGCTCAGTTCGACCGAGAGTCTTGCAATATCTCCATTACGTAGTCATTTCAAAGCATATACTATTTATGGCTTAGAATTGGATGTTTTTGCTTATGTTAATACGACAGATTTCGATGTTTTTTTAGATGAAATCAACCAACTCAATCTAAATATTTTAGCTTTACTCAACGAGCATGATTGTAAGATACAAGTAATGTCAGAGAGAGTTTCTGAGTAAAAAACTCTCTCTTAAGTAAAGTCAGTTTAGGTAGAGCGGGGCTATTGATTATAGCTTTGCTCAAAGTTTGCTAATACAGTAAATAGCTGCTCAATCTTTTTAACTAAAGTAATCAGCACTGCTTGGTCTTTATTTGCTTGCCATTGTAAAAGGTCATCAGCAACTTCTTCAACATAGGGTTGGAATGTATTTGCAGAACTATTAAATACTGAATCGGCCGTAAAAATAGCTTTAAAGCTCGCTTTTTTGTTTTCACGTAAATCGGCTAAAGTTGCGTCAGCCGTTAAAGATTTCTTTAAAATAACTGAAATATTTTCAATAAGTTGTTGTTCGATAGCTTTAGTCATAACATTTCTTACTTTGAGGTGGGACTTTATACCTGTTCATTCAAGTTAATCTCGCTGAGTGGAGGTTAACTTAATAGATTGGGTATTCTTTTGGGCAATTATGCCAGATTGATGGGCGTTTTGTTAGCTTGTCCAGCAATTTCTCGTACCAATTTTGGCATTAAAAATCCCGGTAAGCTAGCGAGCATAGTTTTAACAATAACTACTGCGTCTGCTTCTGCAATATCGAAGTGGGCCGCGCCTTGTACTGCATCGAAAAGGTGTAAGTAGTAGGGTTGAATACCAGCATCAAATAATGCCTCACTTAAGTTAATTAATACTTGTGCGTCATCATTTATTCCACGTAAAAGCACACTTTGGTTAAAGAGTGGTATACGTGCTTCGCGCAGCGGTTCAAGCGCTTCTATTAACTCTTGGTTAATTTCATTGGGGTGATTGATATGCAATACCATAGTGGCTTTTAAACGTGAGCACTTCAAAAGTGTCACCAGTTTGGCTGTGATCCTATTGGGTATTACCACAGGTAAACGGCTATGAATACGCAAACGTGATACATGGGGGATTTTTTCTATTTGTCCAATCAGCCAGACCAGATGATCGTCATTGGCCATTAAGGGATCACCCCCACTAAAAATAACCTCACTTATTTCATTATGGGCCGTAATATAGTCAAGGGCACTTTGCCAGCGTTTTTTATTTGGACTGTTGTCTTGATAAGGGAAGTGACGGCGAAAGCAATAGCGACAATTAATAGCACAGGCAGACTTTACTATCATTAATACGCGATTTTTGTATTTATGTAATAAGCCTTCAGCAACGGTATCATGTTCGATTAATGGATCCGCAGTGTAACCATCAGAGAGTATAAACTCGCTAGACAGCGGCATCACTTGTTTGAGTAGAGGATCGTCAAAGTCACCTTTTTTCATGCGTTTAATAAATGAAACAGGCACACGCACGGGAAATAGTTTACGCGCTTTAAAGTGTTGTAAATAGTCATCAGGAGTAATGTTAAGCAGTGTTAACAGTTTTTCTGGCTCAGTCACTACATCACGTAAGTCTTTTTGCCATGATTTTTCATCACAAAGATGCAAATCATGGTCAATTTGGGTTATTATCTGCGGCAATTCTAATTTCAATTGAACATCTCTTGCTAGCTACTTCGACCATTATAACGGTTATAGGTTAGCGAAGATCAAATAAATAACCCAGTAATTAATAAAAGAGCACTCTTACTATGGCTAATTTCAGTACCAACCAGTTCAAAGCTGGACTTAAAATCATGCTTGATGGCGAACCTTGTAATATTCTTGAAAATGAATTGGTAAAACCCGGTAAAGGTCAAGCCTTCAGCCGTGTTAAAATTCGTAAACTCGTTTCAGGTAAAGTATTAGAAAAAACCTTTAAATCAGGTGAAACTGTTGAAGGTGCTGACGTAATGGAAGTTGAACTTGCCTATTTATATGCTGATGGTGAATTCTGGCACTTTATGAACAACGAAACGTTTGAGCAAATTGGTGCAGAAGAAAAAGCTGTCGGCGATACTGTAAAATGGTTAGTTGAAGGCGATATTTGTACTATTACTTTATGGAATGGTACGCCAATTACCGTAACGCCAGCAAACTTTGTTGAAATTGATATCACTGAAACAGATCCTGGTTTAAAAGGCGATACAGCGGGCACGGGTGGTAAGCCGGCAACACTGGCTACAGGAGCCGTTGTGCGTGTACCTTTGTTTGTTCAAATTGGTGAGAAAGTTCGTATTGATACACGTTCAGGTGAATATGTTTCACGAGCGACAAAAGCACAATAACTTAATGTAGCGAATGTAATTTATGTAGATAAAGGAATAATTATGTTTATTAACAATATGTCAAAGCTAATGATAGTTAGCTGTGTTATTGGTTTATTAGCCAGTACAGTGAGTACGGATGCGAGTGCTAACTACACTAAACGCAGTGATAAATGGGAAGCCAGCTTTAAAATACTCAATAATCAGTCCACCGTTATTGATGGTCAAAATGGCTCTGAACTCGATATTGAAAGTGATTATGGCTGGGGCTTTACCCTGGGTTATAATCTAAATCCTCATATTTTGTTTAATTTTGATTTTTCATCATCAACACCAAGTTACCAAGCCACTTTAGTTGATGCTGAAAGTGGTAACAGTCATCAAATAAACCATAAAATGGATGTCTTAGAAAGTCAGTTTAACGTGGTTTATAGTGTATTTGCTTCACAGTTCACTCCATTTGTTCAAGCGGGTGCTGGTTGGAGTTATTTAGATAGCAATATTGCTGATGGACCTCCTGGTGCCATTTGTTGGTGGGATCCTTGGTGGGGTTATATCTGCGATGATTATCAAAATACGTATAATGATACACGATTTTCATACAACGTCGCGGTAGGCTTTCGCTATGAGCTCGATAACAGCTTATTTTTACGTGCAAGTTACAAACAAGCTTGGATTGATTTGAGTCATTCAGAAAATGCGAGTATCGGCTCTTATAATCTGGAAGTTGGCTCTATTTTTTAGGCTATATGCGAAGGCAAAACATTTAGCATAAACTATGGATAAGTCATTGTAGCTATTATCGCTATTCGTAAGAAAACTGTTAATAAATAAACCCAGCAAGCAGCATTACTGTTTACTGGGTTTTTTTATTGCTTAGTCAATAATAACACTGTTTAGTCATGTAAATAGCTAACAAACGTGTTAAAAAGGTAAGCTAGTTTACCTTGCTGCTATCTATACATAAGGCAGTCGCTAAGGTATATTCATACTAAGTTTTAATCTTGTTATTTTACTTTTTAAGTAGGTCGCGTGAAAGAAAAATCCACATCATTTGATATCGCATACCGAGCAGGGGTGTCTCAATCTACTGTCTCAAGAGCTTTGCGAAATAGTCCATTAGTGAATGAGGCAACACGAGAGAAAATTCAAGCTATTGCAAAAGAGTTAAATTATAAGGTTGATAAAAATGCCAGTAATTTACGCTCACAGCAAAGTGATACTATTGCGTTGTTGTTATTTGAAGATCCTACCAATGATGATTCAGCAATAAATCCTTTTTTCTTGTCCATGTTAGGCAGTATCACTCGGGCTTGTTCGCAAAAAGGCTATGATCTATTAGTGTCTTTTCAGCAAGCAAGTGATGACTGGCATGCTGACTTTGAAGATAGCAATAAAGCCGATGGCTTAATTTTGTTAGGTTATGGCGACTATGTTGACTACGAAGAGAAGTTAGTCAAGTTGTTAGATCAAGGTACTCACTTTGTTCGCTGGGGGGCTGAAGTTAAGAATTTGCCTCTTATTTCGGTTGGTTGTGACAACCACCAAGGCGGTAAAGAAATGACAGACCACCTTATTAATAAAGGACGTAAAAAGCTTGCCTTTTTAGGGAGTGCCTCTACTCATGCGCCTGAGTTTTTTGAACGCTATAAAGGCCATTGTGAATCACTAAAAGCTAAGGGGATAACGGTGAATCCACGGCTACAGTTTAATGCCCTTTACACTGAAGAAGCTGGCTATCAGGCCGCGAGTCAATTAATCTCGAGCGGTGAATCCTTCGATGCAATTTGTGCCGCATGCGACCTTATTGCTATTGGCGCCATGCGCGCATTACAAGAGCATGATATTGAGATCCCAGAACAAGTTGCTCTGGTAGGGTTTGATGATATTGCTATTGCCAGCTTTACTTTTCCTGCGCTAACAACAGTGAAACAAGACACACAATTGGCAGGAGAATTATTAGTCAATACTTTACTGGCTATGATAAGTGGTGAAGAAACTAAAACTACCTTGATCCCGCCTGAATTAGTTATACGTAAATCTTGTGGCAGTTAGATAGTCATCGTAAGTTAGACACACTTTTACGTCACCTTTAACGTTAATCAAAGGTGACGTAAATTAAGGGTTAATGTAAGGCTTAAGTTAAGAAGCGAGGTTAACTTGCTCAGTCACAATTGCTTGTTCGGTATCTTCTTTAACAAAGTACACTGCAATCGCTCCTAATAACATTGAAATACCTGCTAGCATAATAATATAGATGGCTTGATTATCGAATACAGCCGTTAAAATCCACCCAGCAAAAATTCCTGAAACTATCTGTGGAGCTGCAATGGTGAAATTAAATATTCCCATATAAACACCCGTTTGCTTCACGGGTAATGACCCCGCCAAAATAGCGTAGGGCATTGCTAATATTGCTGCCCACGCAATGCCAACGCCTATCATAGGTAAGAATAACAACACGGCACCTTCAGGCACTGAAATTTGCGTGATACCTAAATTAACGAGCGTGAGCTCTGGGTTATGTACTAGCATGATACTTAAATAGCCGATACCGCCAGCAAGTAAAGAAAGTGAGTAAGTTAATTTACGGCCAATTTTATTGGCTACTTTCGCCATGAAAATGGAAGCAATAGCGGCAAATAACGAATAAGCAGCAAAGATAATGCCCACCCAATCACCAGCAGTGCCTTTAGCTTTAGCGATATGCGCAGGGATGGTGCCTACTGACTCTAGATATGTTGGGTCAAACCATTTTGCATCAATGCCCCAGATATGCTGCGCAATGGCTGGCATAGTGTATACCCACATAATAAAGAGTGCAAACCAAGAAAAGAACTGCACTACAGCAAGTTGCTTCATCGTGGTCGGCATAGTTTTTACTAATGAGAAAAATTCAGCTAATTTCTTACTTAGCGATCGTTCTACTTTTTGTTCTTCTAGCTCAGCTAAGCCATTAGTTCCGGGTTGATACTCTTTAGTACGTAATACTGTCCATAATACAGAGCCAAGCATAACTGTTGCGCCAATATAGAAAGCCCAAATTACAGAGGGGGCAACTTGACCGGTGCTAGCGGTATTTTCTAATCCAATGACGTTGGTTAAAACAAAGGGTAAAATTGAGCCAAAAACAGCACCAATATTAATTAAAAAAGATTGAATAGAGTAACCCACATTACGCTGCTCAGCAGGTACCATATCAGAAACCAACGCACGAAATGGTTGAAAAGCTAAGTTAAAAGAGGCGTCCATTAACGCTAGCATCATAGCGCCAAAAAATAGTGGCGTGATAAAACTCGCTAACGTTGCTGAGTTTGGCATTAATAACATACCTATTGCGGCAGCAAAGCCACCAGCTAAAATGTAAGGATTACGACGGCCTAAGCGGTTCCATGTTTTGTCTGAAGCCGCTCCAACGATGGGTTGAATAATCAAGCCCATGATAGGGGCAACTAACCAAAAGAGTGATAAAGAATGAAGATCTGCGCCTAAGTCTGAGAGTATCCGACTCGCATTGGCATTTTGTAAGGCAAAGCCAAACTGTACCCCGAGAAAACCGAAACTTACATTCCAAATTTGCCAAAAACTCAAACGTGGTTTTTGCTTATTTTGGTTTGTTTGATTACTCATGTCGCTTGTCTTACTCATCTCAAGGCACTCTTATTGTTATGTGTTGCGGTGCTTGCTGTTAAAAAAAAGCACATTATTATATTAGCGAAACTTCAATAATAATGTGCAATACCAATAAGGCATTAAACAAGCGTGTGTTGAATTATCTTTTACGCACTCGTGAGCGAAAAACTAAAACAAGAATTTTAATATACGCATTTTGACGAGTCACCACTAGATGTTACATACGTATTCAGCACTGTTTAGTTACTATAGCGCTACTTTTGTAAAACAAAAGCCGCGGCGCCGAGTAACCCCGGCTGCTCTTCTGTTATTACGTAGGTAGGGGCTTGCTCAGTAATAGATGATAAGCGTCCTTTGGTTTCAAAACGCGACCTGAAATCACTCGCTTTTAAGTAATCAATAAAGCGCGGCACTATACCACCTGCAATATAAACACCACCTTGGCTATTCATTATTAGGGCAAGGTTACCGGCAAAACTACCCAGCACATCACAAAAGAGTGTCAGGGTTTGCTGACAAACATCACAAGTACCGTTAAGGGCTTTGGTGGTAATATCTTTCGCAGTAAGTTTATCGTTTATCCTGGTAATTTCTTTGCCATGATTAATGAATAACAATGCTTGATAGATTTGCTCTAAACCATAACCTGACAATAATTGTTCGTATGAAACCCGCTTTTTTATGCCTTGGATAAAGTTCATCACGTGTTGCTCGGTTTCATTAACCGGAGCAAAATCAATATGGCCGCCTTCACCACTAATACAATGCCATTGCTCATTGCCTGAAGTAGTTAGTGGTACTAAGTTAGCAACCCCTAGACCTGTGCCTGGGCCACATACTGAAATGGGTTTACCCGCTACACTATTACCGCCACCTATTTTAACTTTTTGTTGCTCTGAGAGGAGCGGAATGGCCATGGCTATCGCGGTATAGTCATTAATAAAGCTTAATGAACTTAATTTTAATGTTTGTTTGAGCTCCTTTTGGGAGAACTGCCAAGGTAAGTTAGTCATGCTAATTAAGTCTTTATCTACTGGACAAGCGATAGCAAAACAAGCGTTAATCACCAAGTTACTCAGTTCTTTAACATCAATATAATGCGCAACCACATCAGCTAAGCTAGAAAACTCTTTGCACTGATAGGTTTCAATATCATTAATATCAATGTCACGAGTATCCGTGCTCGGCTTTGCAGTTGCTTGAGCTAAACGGATATTGGTACCGCCAATATCTGCAATCAGATTGATACTGGTATGATCTTTGGTGTGAGTTAAATTTGTATTCATGACTTATTGTATCGTTAAGGTTATAGGTTGATGTTGCCAAGTAAAAGTGACCGTTAAGGTGTTATTCTTATCTTGCCAAACAACGTTGTTTATAACTGTATCGTTTATCATTTTATTGTTCAGGCTGATTTTAGTTGGGGCTTGCGTGATATTATGAATAACCACAGTCATGTTGCGTTCTTTAGGCATGCCGTTATAACCTTTTCCTTTGCGATTAAGGTTTATGCTCAAATGTTGCTGCTGTTGTTTAGCTGAAAATTGTAGCAATTCAAATAAGCCTTTTTCGATAGCTTGATAGGTTTTGCCATCATCTTCATACATTTCATAGTCAGCGTTAGAGACTGAATTGTCGGCATAATAATGTAAGGTTAATTTACTAGCGTCATAATCTTGTGTTGATTGAATGTCATCAATCATGGGAATAAACGCACCTGCGCGCACTAGCACGGGCAGTTTATCTAAACTTGTTGGTAAATTGATGGTTTGATTACCTTGATATTTTTTACTTGGCTCATTCTTATGAGTAAAGTAATCGAACCAAACCCCAGTCGGTAGGTTAACTGCTACAGAGCTGACATTAGGTGATACCACAGGCGTAACTAAAAAAGCATCGCCCCACAGGTAACTGCTAGCGTTATCAAATATCGTCAAATCATCTTTATCTCCAAGCCCATGTTCAAGTTTTTCCTCAAAAAAGAGTGGACGCATTAATGGCATTCCCGTTGTACTGTTTTGATAGGCTAGGGTGTAGTTGTATGGCAGCAGTTTATACCTGAGTTTTATGTATTCTCGTAAAATATCTTGGGTACGTTTGTCATGAAACACTGCTTCTGGTGCTATGTTATCTTGGCCGTGAGGACGATAAATTGGCTGAAAAATCCCATATTGTAACCAGCGAATATACATTTCTTGATCAAATTTCTCGCCGCCGGCAAAACCACCTAAATCAGAGTGAGTATAAGCCATACCTAATAAACTCATTTGTAAGCTCAACTCAACTTGCGGTTTTAAGCCTCCCCAAGAACGACTAACATCACCGGTCCACGGGATCATGCCATAGCGTTGTGAGCCAGCAAAACCTGAGCGCATTAAAATAAACGGTCGCTGATCAGGGCTCATCTTGAGTTGATTCTCAAAAACCATTTTTGCCCATTGATGTCCATAAACATTATGAATGGCATCAGCATTAACGACACTGCCATCGCTAAGGGTATGTAATGTATCGCTGGGGTGAACTTCAGGCTCACCTAAATCACCCCACCAACCCGTTACGCCTTGCTGATAAAGAGTTTGGTAAATACTGTTAAACCATTGCTGACCTTTGTCATTAAAGACATCAACTAAGCCAGTATTACCAAAATAAAAATCAAACTGCTTAGCTTTACCGTGCTCATCTTTGGCTAATGCTTGGTTATCAACCGCATTTTGCCAATTACTTGATGTACTCAGCACAAAAGGCTCAGTGATTAAAATAGTGTTTACACCTTTATCTTTAATATCACGGATCATTTTTTCAGGCTCAGGAAAGGTATTTTTATCCCAAGATAAATTGCCCATATGACCTTTAATATCTTTACCGAACCAATATAAATCTAGTACTAAGGCATCAAGGGGAAAATCTAAATCGATAAACTTGTTTACCGTGTCGCGTACTTCTTTTTCATTACGGTAGCCAAAGCGTGAAGCATAATTACCTAAAGACCAACGCGGTGGTAGAGGCTGTTTACCAGTAACATCAACATAGTTATTAAGCAGTTTAGGGTAAGTATCAGCAGAAAAAACAATATAAGCCATGCGACCGGCAACGGCAGAAAACTCGAGGGTATTTTTTTCTTTTTTCGCCAAATCCATATAACCCTTGGCAGAGTTATCAAATAGGACAATATATTTATTACTCGACATTACCGCGGGTATAGAGAAATTCATCTGCTCTGATTGTGTGGTATAGCCGTAATGCGCGCGATTATATAAAGGAAAGCTATGGCCTCGTCTATCCATGCCTAAGACACGTTCGCCGCCGCCGAGCAGTTTTTCGGTGTCGTTTAAGTGAAAGCGAAAGCCTTGAACAGGTAATTTTTTAGTGATTTGGGTGGCAGTGCTACTACCTTCAACAGCGGGTATTTCTGTGATTTCGTTTACCGTACTACTAAAGAAGCCTTGCTGCTCGGCGATGAGTAACCTGTTTTTTTGGTTGTTAGCTTTTTGGTAGTAGCTAATAGAAAAAGGCGCTTTGTTGATAACCGCACTCAGCTTATTCAAGGTTAGTGTCAGCTGCTTTTTATCTTCCTTTATAACAAAGTTACTGTGCAGTGCTTTTTCTTTGATGGCGAAAGAGGGGAGCTGACTTGCAGGAAGTTTTTTATCCAGTGGTTGATAATGCGCTGCTATTGCGCCTTCACCATAAGCGCTCAAGGTTACTTCTACTGCGTTAGTGGTGATAACAAGGGTATTGCCTTCTAATTTATGATTAAGGTAATTCCCCGAACTTGCCAATAATGGCGTTGATATAACCAAGCAAGTTAATAAACCAATGAGTAAACAAGTTAATGAGTTAATGGTGAAGTATTTCAATGTGAATAAACGCAAAACAATACCCTTAAAGTTGAGATGAATACGAGAGTGCTAACGATAATACCCTTAGTCTAAGGTACGCAGCATCTTGAATACGTATGCAAGCTTGTATAAGTATTACATACGTATGCAATTTAAGGGATTTGTTATACATACGTATGCAAAGCCTTTCAGCTAACTTTTTATTTGCGTATTCTTATTTGAAAGAATTATTAAATGCTTGGACAACGACTGTTGATAATAACTATTAGCAGTTGAACAAGTATCAGTGTTGGGGTTTTCAAATGAATGAACAAATGTGGTGGCGTGGCGCGGTAATTTATCAAATTTATCCACGTAGCTTCTATGATGCTAATCAGGATGGTATTGGTGATTTACCAGGAATTATTAGCAAGTTAGACTATATTGCCAGCTTAGGGGTTGATGCTATTTGGATCTCTCCTTTTTTCAAATCCCCAATGAAAGATTTTGGCTATGATATTAGCGACTATCGTGAAATAGACCCTATTTTTGGTACGCTGGCTGATTTTGATGAACTAGTCATTAAAGCACATGCCCTTGGCATTAAAATTATGATTGATCAGGTGCTTAGTCATACGTCAGATCAGCATCAATGGTTTATTGATTCACGCGAAGATCAAAGTAACGATAAAGCGGATTGGTATGTATGGAGTGATGCCAAAGAAGATGGCACAGCGCCTAACAATTGGTTATCTATATTTGGTGGTACAGGCTGGACTTGGGAGCCAAGACGCCAACAATATTACCTACATAACTTTTTAACAAGTCAGCCAGACTTAAATTTCCATAATCCTGATGTACGCCAAGCCGTGTTAGACAATATTGAATTTTGGCTTAAACGTGGTGTTGATGGCTTCCGTCTCGATGCTATTAATTTTTGTTATCATGATGCCCAGTTACGTGACAATCCAGCAAAGCCGAAAGAGTTACGACAAAGCATTGGTTTTGATGAAAAAAATCCATACGCTTATCAGTATCATTATTTTAATAATACCCAAGATGAAAACTTAGGTTTTATGGAAGATATAAGAAGCTTACTTGATCAGTACCCAGGTACGGTTGCTTTAGGTGAAATATCTTCAGAAGATTCATTAAAAACTATGGCTGAATATACCCAAGGCGAACACCGCTTGCATATGGGTTATAGCTTTGATTTATTAACGGATAATTTCAGTGCGAGTTATATTAAACAGGTCGTACAAAACCTTGAGTCGCGTGTATTAGACGGTTGGCCATGTTGGTCTATTTCGAATCATGATGTCGAGCGTGTTGTTAGCAGGTGGGGCGGCTTTAATAGTAAGGATTTTGCTAAAATGCTCTTCGCGATGATTTCCTCATTACGTGGCAGTGTTTGTAGTTATCAAGGCGAAGAGTTAGGTTTAACTGAAGCCGATATTGCCTTTGAAGATATTCAAGACCCTTATGGCATAACTTTTTGGCCGCAATTTAAAGGCCGAGATGGTTGCAGAACACCACATCCTTGGCAACATGATTCAATTAATGCCGGCTTTAGTGAAGGCAAACCGTGGTTACCGATATCAAGTGAGCACTTTGCTAAATCAGTAGACGTACAAGATGAATCGGTTGATTCTGTGCTAAATAGCTACCGTCATTTTAACCGCTGGCGCAAAGAGCAACCGACATTACGTTACGGAGACATCAACTTTATTGATACCGCTGAACCCATATTAGCTTTTGTTCGTCAATACGAAGGTGAGCAGCTATTAGTATGCTTTAACTTTAGTGAGCAGAGCCAAACAGTGGCTTTATCTTCACTCACTCAACACAGTGATAGCCTCACTGCGTTATCAGGTCATAAGTTAGTCAGCGCAACTATTACAGATGGCACATTACAATTACCGCCATTTGGCTGCTTTTATAGCAAGCTTTAATACTTCCCTTGTGGGGTAGGTTAATTAATCATAAGTAAGGTAATTACGATCAACGCATTAAGAGAATCTCTATGAATTTTATCAGTAAATGTTCGGTATTAGCAGCTATAAGCTTGGCGTGTATAACATCTCAAGCAAGCCAAGCAGGAGAAGTAGAGTTAACAGAAAAGTTAACGGCTAAGGCTGCAACGTTAGCACCTTATCAACAACGTGATTTTCAAGAAGAGGTCTTTTACTTTGTTTTACCTGATCGTTTTTACAATGCTGATACTCGCAATGATTTAGGCGCTGCTGCGAATGATAAAAAGCGTGCGGTATCTCGCGGTGGTTTAGATAAAAGCCATAAAGGTATGTATCACGGTGGCGACTTAGCGGGCCTTACGGAAAAATTGCCTTACCTTGATAATATGGGCGTAAGTGCCATTTGGTTAACGCCGATACTGCGTAATCGCGCTATGCAAGCGGGAACCTCAGGTTATCATGGTTATTGGATATTAGATTTTACTGAAATTGACCCACATCTGGGCAGTAACGCTGAGCTAAAAAACTTTATAGACCAAGCACACAAACGTAATATAAAAGTATTTTTTGATATTATTACTAACCATACCGCTGACGTGATCAAGACCAAAGAATGTCACGGTGAAGACGGTTTAGGTTGGATAGTAGATGTAACTCAAGGTAATGATTGCCCATTTATTTCAATGGCGCAACTTGCTCAAGGTCAGCATTACAGTCCATTAATTCCTAAAGGTGATGAAACACTAAAATATCCAGCATGGCTTAATGATGTCGATGCTTATCACAACCAAGGTGACTCATTTTGGCGAGGAGAGAGCTCTGTACGTGGTGACTTTGCTGGCCTTGATGACTTATATACCCAAAAATCTAGTGTTGTAAATGGCATGATTGATATTTACCAAGATATTATTGATGAGTTTAAGCCTGATGGCTTTCGAATTGATACCGTTAAACATGTCAACATAGAGTTTTGGCAGCAATTCTCACCAGCCCTAATGCAACATGCTAAAACACAAGGTATCGATAATTTTTTTATGTTTGGCGAGGTTTATAGCTTTGAACCTGAGTTATTGAGTCGCTTTACCACTGAAGCTAAAATTCCTTCAGTATTAGACTTTGCATTTCAAGGCGCTATGACTAAGGCATTGGTTGAACAGCAGGGTACTGATGTATTGGCCCAACTATTCGCGAAAGACCATTTTTATCAAACTGAGCATAAAACTATTAGCAATACCAATGCTAATCAATTAGTTAACTTTACCGGTAATCACGATATGGGCCGTTTTGCTTATTCACTTAAACAAAGCCCTCATAATTATAGTGAACAAGCGCAAATTCAACGTAATTTACTGGCACATGCGATGATGTTCTTTAGTCGAGGTGTACCTGTTATTTATTATGGTGACGAGCAAGGTTTTGTCGGTGATGGTGGTGATCAAGCTTCACGCCAAGATATGATGCCTTCTTTCGTTGCTAGTTATAATGATGATGATTTACTGGCTACAAGTAAAAGCACAGCCGACGATAATTTTGATACTAACCATCTTTTTTATCAAAGTTTTGCTAAGTACGCGCAGTTATATCAGCAATACCCAGCGTTACGCTTTGGTGAACAGACGGCTGTATATTCTCAAAATGAAGCCGGTATTTTTGCCATTACACGTCAAATGAAAGCGACGAATAAAACCAAGGCACAAAATTTATTGGTTGTATTCAACACCGCGATAAATGCGCAAAGCTTGGATGTAGTGACAGAGAAAACTGCTTTTAAGCAAACAGAAATTAAATTGCTTTATCGGTCAGTGAAATCTGGAAAGGCTGAGGAAATGGCCCCTCTGAGCTTTGCTATTTATCAATTGAAGTAGTTATGCAGCAGTGATGTAAATATTCCTATTATTGGTAATAGGAATATTGGCTTAATCTTATACGGGTTGGTATTACTTTATAGTTCACTTTTTATTGTTAACAATATCGCTAGCTCATTCTGTCCAAAGCTATTACTGTGCAAAATAGTTTGTTAAAGGTAGTCAGAGTTCGGCTTTAACTGTTTTGCTCAATATCATCAGATTGTGTTTGTACTGCTTCTTGTAACTGTTGTTCTACAATGCTTTGTAAAGGTTTATCATCAATAGAAGTGGTTAACTCGCTGTCTTCAATATCATCTGAATCTTGTAATATTTCGAGCATATCTGAGGCAACTTCAGGAAAAGAATCAACGAATGTACTCGCAACATCTACAGCATGTTCAGGGATATTTTCAACGATATGATTAATGTAGTTATTTGCGGCAGACTCGATATTTTCTAACGCATCTTCGGAGAAAACTTGCTCACTTTCATATGCGTTTTCATTTTCACTTTCACTGTCGATTAAGTTCTGAACATAGGCTTCGGCAACATCATTTGACGATTCAGGTAGAGATTCTGATACCGTAAAGGCAAGTTCTGCCGACTGTTCAGGAGAAACATCTGTTAAACGATTATAAAGCTCTGTTGCCGTATTTTCTGAGGCAGCCGCGACTCTATCGACTGGACGCATTGCATCTAAAGAATCCGATAGATTTGTCATATATTCTTCGGTCATTTCTAGCAGTTCACTAGGGTATTCATCGGCCATATTTTCAGCGGCTAATTCCATTAAATCAATACCGTTATCAGGCATTGCATTAGCAATTGCGACAACAATATTAGTAAATTGATCGGGATACTCAGAGGTGATCCAATCAACAAGTTGATCAGCTTGCTCAGGAGAGGCATTGGTTAATGCTTCAGCAATATGAATACTCATTTGTGGGGCTGCTGACGTTATCGCAGCATATAATTTACCAATGTCAATCGCCTCTATAGTACTCAATGCAGCGGCTAAGTTTGACGCGTTGTTTGGGTCTCTTTGCACCAGAGCTTTAACCATATTAACCGCAGCCGATGGATTTTTATTAGCCAAACTAATCGCAACTTCTACTTCTGCAGTTGATTCAAATTGCGCTTCTGCATATTGTGTACGAGGATCCAGCTCTGATACTACGCCACTGGGGGTTTGCATAATAAAACTCTCTTGCTCATCAAGCGGTAAAGCTTGCTGTAGTTTCATTCGAATACCGATAAAAAGTAACAGAGTTAATGCGACGACATTCATAAAGCTAAATAAAGCGCTGCTACCGAAGGAATCCATCACCACTGAAGCAAGGTAAGGGCCTAAAATACTGCCCAATGCATAGATCAATAATAGTGAACTCATTGCTGCCAAAATTTGTTCTTTTAATACGGTATCAAATGTTTCAGACATACTCATTGGGTAAAGACAGGCAACCAAGCCAGTGATTAGCGCAATAGCAAATAAGGTTAGTTTGAACATATCTTCGGACATAAGTAATGGCACAGATAGGCACAGTACAATGAGTGTTGCTACCATAAATAGCATGACTTTTCGTCGGTCAAAGTTATCCGATAAATAGGCAATAGGGAACTGTAAAATAATTGCGCCAGAGATTGCTGCTCCCATAAATATGGATAAATCTAAATCTGTAATACCGTTTTTACTGGCAAAAATAGGCAACATATTCATTAAACCAGCATACAAAATCCCACAATAAAAACTAGTTACCACACCCAAAGGAGATAGTTTAAACACAGTCATTAAAGACATTGATGGGCTATCTTCAATTTGGGGGCCTTTTTGTCTACTGATCACTATGGGTGTAATGGATAAACTAAATAAAATACCGCAGATTACAAAGAGAGTAATATCATCAATCGGCGCGACATTTAATAAAAATTGGCCAGAAAACAGGGCTGTCATTATCATCATCTGATTAATGGATAATATGCGACCTCTATTTTTTTCAGTGGCGCTATGGCTCAACCAACTATCAAGAGTGGCATTGGTACAAGCGATGCAAAACCCAGTTATTATCCTCATAGCGGCAAGCATTAAAGGCTCAGGATAAAGACCTGAAAGTAATATAGCTACAGAGGTTAAACTACCGCACATGGCAAATATTCTTATATGACCAGCACGTTGTAATAAGATACGGCTATAATATGCACCCAGCAAAAAACCCACAGACAACATAGATAACACTAAGCCCATATTATCTAGGCTCACCCCATCGCTTTGCATACGCACAGGTAGCAAAATGTTGCTTAATCCATAACCTAACATTAACAAAAAGCCACTGGTTAATAGTAGGATAAAAGGTTTGAGGGTCGTAATCACACGCAGTTCTCTTTTTAAATTAGTTGGATTATTTCTATGGTCTTTAAGTAATACCAACGGATTAAAGATTAGTCAGATTGGTATAAAGCACATTTATCAACAATGGTATCGCTCTCGGCTTAACTAGAGACTATTGATACTACTTAAACTTAGCTGATAATGGCGCAGCATAACAACAGAATGTTATTGATTATAGTAAAAAAATAGAAAATATAGATATACAAGCTTGGTAGTCGTTTTTAACGAAGTTTTAGTCGTTATTGGGTGGGGGTAGAATCTGTGAAACTAGAAGGAATTGTAGGTTTATACCCGTTCCACTTGAAGATGCATGATTCAGCTGGAATTAGAAACGCCTTTAGGCAAGGCATTGATTGAAGAGAATAGTTATTCTATTGTCGAAATCAATAAAGCAGCATAA
>MAAF01000058.1 GCA_002163005.1 Colwellia psychrerythraea
CACCGCTAATGACAATTCGAATAATAGTGATAATTCAGATAACAGTACTGATGTAGCAGTATCCGACACCGCTAATGACAATTCTGACAACACCGATAACTCGGATAACAGTACTGATGTAGCAGTATCTGACACCGCTAATGATAATTCAGATAACAGTACTGATGTAGCAGTATCCGACACCGCTAATGACAATTCGAATAATAGTGATAACTCGGATAACAGTACTGATGTAGCAGTATCCGACACCGCTAATGATAATTCAGATAACAGTACTGATGTAGCAGTATCTGACACCGCTAATGACAATTCGAATAATAGTGATAATTCAGATAACAGTACTGATGTAGCAGTATCCGACACCGCTAATGACAATTCTGACAACACCGATAACTCGGATAACAGTACTGATGTAGCAGTATCTGACACCGCTAATGATAATTCAGATAACAGTACTGATGTAGCAGTATCCGACACCGCTAATGACAATTCGAATAATAGTGATAACTCGGATAACAGTACTGATGTAGCAGTATCCGACACCGCTAATGATAATTCAGATAACAGTACTGATGTAGCAGTATCTGACACCGCTAATGACAATTCGAATAATAGTGATAATTCAGATAACAGTACTGATGTAGCAGTATCCGACACCGCTAATGACAATTCTGACAACACCGATAACTCGGATAACAGTAATGATTTAGATGTTGCCATTTCGGATAGCTTTAATGATAACTCCGACAACTCAGATAATAGTGATAATTCGGACAACTCTGATAACAGCAATGATTTTGATCTAGCCGTTTCAGATAACGGTAATGACAATTCAAATAATTCAGATAACTCCGATAATTCTGATAACAGCAATAATTCGGATAACTCCGATAAGAGTATGGCTAATGCAAATGCAATGGGGTCTGCAGCTGCCAACAATGGCGGTACAGCCACTGTTGATAACTCAGATAATAGTGATAACTCAGATAATAGTGACAACAGTTATGCCGATGCGAGTGATCAAGCAGCTTCAGCGAATAATAACAGTACCGCCACTGTTGATAACAGTGACAATAGCGACAACAGCGACAATAGCGACAACAGTAGTGCTTGGGCTGATGGATGGGGAACATCTTCAGCAAATAATGGTGGCACAGCTACTACAACCTATAGCGTTAATGAATCTTCATTAACGGGTTCAGTTGCTAATAATAACGTGTCATTTAACTTCGGTGGTGCTTCTACAATGTCACAAAGTAACAATATGACCGATACCTTCAATGGTACAGCTGGCATTAACCAAAACGTACAAAATCTTGGCAATAATGCTTTAACTCAACAACAAGTATCATTTCAAGGAAATGTTGATGTAAACCAATAAGAGGTAGGTACATCATCACGTTAAGGTTTATGTAAAATGACGTTAAAAAGTTGCTGGCATTATGTCAGCAACTTCTTATAAGGATAAGGGCTATGAAAAAGCTATATCAAAGTACTCGTCTATTAATATTACTTATTTTGTTAATTATAATAAGTAACAAAACCTTTGCCGAAGATGTTGTAGACATTACGATAATTGATGTTGCGCCTGTATTGTTTGAAGAATTAGATCAAATCCGAGGCCTTGGTGGAGTCGCCGATGTTACTAACAATGCGAACTTAGGAGCCGTGCTTACCAATAATGGTGTTAGCAACAGTGTGACTGGATATAACATCATAGATCAAGGCTCATTTAATGACGCAAGTGGAGTATTTTCAATTATTCAAAATACGGGTAATAATGTCATCATTCAAGACTCAACTATAATTACTATTACAATAACTCCTGAGTAAAGGTAACCATTATGAGTAGAATGTTTACGGTATGTTTCCCGCTAATAGTAATACTGCTAACGCAAATAATGTCAGCACATGCTGGCACTGTTAATTTAGGTGGAGGTTTTAGTGGAGGACATTTTTCAGTAAATGTTTCAAGCATCAAAGAGCGGCGTTTCAAAACTATCTATAAACAACAATACGACTTTAGTTGTGGCTCTGCCACTTTGGCAAGTTTATTGTCTTTTCATTATGACGATGTTGTTGATGAGTTTAATGTCTTTAAAGATATGTATAACCATGGTAATCAAAATAAAATACGGAAACAAGGCTTCTCGTTGTTCGACATGAAACTCTATTTATCACGTCGAGGTTATAGATCTAATGGTTTTAAAATAAGTTTAAACCAGCTGGCAAAAGCTGAGATTCCGGCGATAACTATTATTAATAACAAGGGTTATATGCACTTTGTTATTATCAAAGGCAGTGATGAAAAGGAAGTATTAGTTGGTGATCCTGCCATTGGTATTAAAGTATATAGCAGAGCAGAATTTGAAAAAATGTGGAACAAGCAAATTGTTTTTGTTATTCAAGACAAAAAGGATATTGCCTCTAACCATTACCAAACGCAGGAAGAGTGGAACTTACGAGTGAAGGCTCATTTAGGCCTAGCCGTTGAGCATTCTAGTTTAGCGTTATTTAATATACTGCAACCTTCAGGAATTGATTTTTGATATAAAATTTAGGATATTTACATGAATATAAACTCAGTCATGCTTTTAAAGAATCTATGCATAATGATGGCATTTATAATCATGATGGGCTCAAATTTAGTGTCTGCTACAAGCATAGAATATATCGCTTTTAAGCCACCTCTAGATAAAGATAAATGGCTTAAGGTATCAGACAAAAAGTTAGCTTTTTCACGAGGAGGATTTATATTACCTAATGGTGTAATTGTTGATATCAGTTTTGAAAAGCGTATATTTCGAAATGGTCAAGAGACCTCTAGTTCTTATTTTCAAACAGCAAATAATCAGAACTTAGTTAAAAATGGAAAATTAAATATCCCTGGATTATCTAATACCTTATTTCAGTCTGTTGTCCAAAATGATCTCGACAACCAAATACTACAAACGATCAATAATATCAACATTGACATTAAAAACTTAGATAATATTAACTTAACTCCAAGTGATAGCCAATTTTATAATTTGCACTCATTGCCTATAACCATCAACTAATAACCACAAGATTAATCCACAGATAATATGACGTTGTTATATCCCTTCCAGTTGAAAATGCTAGATTGATAATCTCTGAACGACTCATAATCAAGCCCCATTCTTGATAAATAATTATCTCTTAAAACTTAAAAAGAAATCCTACGTATTGTGTGGGCTGAGTATGAACTGCTCTATTCCCCGAAATACGGGTAGAAGCGTTTGAAGCACCTTTAGATGAAGTTCAAATTGAATAACTATGTTTACCATTAACCTACCTTGCTTGAGGTATGGTTGATTCCTACTGAATTCAAAACGAAACGGCTATAAACAAAGTGTTGCTTTAAATATCTCGAATTAAAAAACCATTGGAACCCTGAAGTTTAGTCGAATATCTGGGGCATCATCAGTAACGCCAATATTTAATGATAAATTAATATTGGTTTGTTTTGTATAGTTGAATGAATAGCCAATAATCAGTTGACCAATATCAAGCGCACTACCGTCAATTTTAAAGTCATCAATTTTGGATTTTAACACATGCTTATGTGAGTAACTTAAGCTCATAGAAGTACGTTCATTTAATGACAGACCTAAGCCAAAGCTAAACCCTATACTATCACCAGGATTAACTTCCCCTACCTCTTCATTGGTTTTTAAATTATTGCCATAGCTTATATTACCAAAAAGCACGCCAGGATCAGTGGCATAGATTGCAGTTAAACTAGGTTGAACACTGTAGTAACCTGATCCTGTTGGTAATTCTGTAGGAAAAACAGTTCCTGGAGTTGATTCTACATATTCAACATCGAATGGACTTGTACCTGTTGGGATTGTGGCAACAAGGTTAAAAACATAAATTGCTCCGCCATCAGCGCCAGAGTTAAGTTGATAACGTGTAGACAGTTCGATATCACCCATATCACTACCACTTGCCGTAAATATGTCATCTTCACTAACCCCTACACTTATTGGACGAGAGCGCTGACTGTCATTGCGGCCGATGTAAGAAAGTTTGAAGTCGACCTCCCATCGATCAGTCATACCATATCGAGCACCGAGGCTACCAACAACAGTATGACGTTTTATCTCTCTAAGATCGATTACACCAACCACGAGTGCAGGTAGAAAAGAATAAGCATCTAGAAATACACGGTTAGTATCTGTGTATGAATAACCTAACCTTGGCTCTATTATCAATGTACCTGATTTTGTAAGGACCCCGCTAATATTAGTACTTAATTTAGGTATTGCAGAGACATCAATCCGGGTAGCTTTTTTAGGGGGCGCTTTACCGACTGGCTTATTAATGACAGCCGAAGCATTATGCTTCTTGTTATTAGTAACTCGATTGTTAGCTTGTTGGGCGTTTTTGTTTTTGGGAGAATTTGTCTTTTGTTGATCTATTTTTGATCTTTGCTTTTTAATTGAACGCTTTAATTTTTCAATCTCGTTTCCCTGCTGAATTAGTATTTTATATTGTCGCTCTAACTCAAGTAAATATTTTTTTTTAGCCGATTCTTGCGTTTCAGTAATTTGCTGTGAATAACAGTAATGGGTTGTAGACATCGACAATGCAAACATAAGTACAAATAGTTTATATCGTTTTACATTGGGTAGAATTATGTGATTGTTAGTTTTTTTCATAAAATTCTCTTATATGAAAACATTCAAAGTATTTCAGTCAATTATTGAAAGTTCACAAATATATTTGTTAACTGAAAATCATGCTTTAGACCTAGATGCTAGTTAATATAAGCTTATATGGTAAACCTTGAAATGCAAATTTAGAAAGTAACAAATAAGATAAAAACGTGTAGGAAAGTTGATTTTTTATCGGTCATACCAATAGAAATATTACTCAAGTATCGACGGTGTAGTTTGGCGAATGGAAGATATACTTGAAATTAACAGCGAATAGAGTAAATCCACAAATATAGGGTATCTTACAAGTCAGATTGATTTTTAAAATGGTGCTAAGCAGCCGTTTAATCAACGTGATACTCATACATTGTTACTTACATAATGAAACTCTCATGGGGTTAACGACATAGCTTTAAACAAAGTAAGTGATGAACAAGCCAATTGTTATAGTTTATAAAAACTTTCATACTCAAGGAATAGTGAATAATGGTAAGTTATTAGTAACAAACTATTTGATACTTCTTTTTGATTAATGCGTTTGACTAATATAATTATTATATAAGGATGTTTCATGACCATCATGCAAAAAGCTCTATGGTTAATTGCCAGTATCGGTAATTATTCAGCAGGGTACTATTATATGCACAGTGAAAGTGCTTTTAGTTTAGTTTTATTAATTTCCACATTACTTTATAGCACTATTGGACTATATGATGTCTTTCATAGTCGTCATAGTCTAAATCGTCTTTATCCGGTAGTCGCTTACTTACGCTATTTTCTTGAATCTTACCGCGTTGAAATTCAACAATACTTTATCGCGAACGATACAGAAGAACGTCCATTTAATCGTGAGCAACGTACTTTGGTGTATCAACGAGCTAAAAATGTCCGCGATACTATCGCTTTTGGAACCCAGCGTAATCTTGTTGAAGATAATTATCTCAGTTTATGGCATTCATTAGCGCCTACCCGTATAAAAGAGGTTGCCAAGCGAGTAATTATTGGAGGGGAGAGTTGTCAGCAGCCATACTCAGCATCCTATTTAAATATTTCAGCGATGAGTTTTGGCTCGTTAAGTGCCAATGCCATTGAAGCACTGAATTTAGGGGCTAAAAAAGCAGGTTGTTATCATAATACCGGAGAGGGTGCAGCTAGCCCATATCATTTGAAACATGGCGGCGATATCGTGTGGCAGCTCGGTACCGGGCTTTTTGGCTGTCGCGATGAGCAAGGACGATTTAACCCCGCTACTTTTGAAAAAACAGCTAAGCTACCACAAATAAAAATGATTGAAATAAAGTTAAGTCAAGGAGCAAAACCAGGTCATGGTGGTGTGCTGCCTAAAGCGAAAATTACCGACGAAATCGCCCACATCAGGCATATTTCAAAGGATAAAGACTGTATCTCGCCCGCAGTTAACCCAGAATGCACCTCTCCAAAGGATTTGTTATCTTTTATTGAGCAGTTACGCAGCTTGAGTGGAGGTAAGCCCATTGGCTTTAAATTATGTATTGGTAACCCCGCTGAGTTTTTAAGTATTTGTAAAGCAATGTTAGAAACAGGCATAACTCCTGATTTTATCACTGTTGACGGAGCTGAAGGTGGTACCGGGGCTGCGCCAGTTGAATTTACCAATCGCTTAGGTTTAATCTGTTTAGAGGGCATAAGCATAGTAAACAATGCATTGATTGGCGTGGGGCTGAGAGATAAAATAAAAATAATTGCTTCGGGGAAAACGGCGTCAAGCTTTGATTTGCTCGCAAAAATTGCTGCCGGCGCTGATGTGGTAAATGCAGCTAGAACAATGATGATGGCCATTGGCTGTATCCAATCAAGACATTGTAATACTAACCTTTGTCCTACCGGTGTCGCGACTCAAGATCCCGCGAGAGCAAAAGCAATTGACATCGAGTCAAAAAGTGACCGAGTGAAAAATTTTCATGATAATACGGTGGCGAGTTTCTTTGAATTGGTGGGCAGTATGGGCTTGGACGATCCGACCAAGCTTGTTCCGCAAATGATTAAAAGGCGTTCACCTTATGGAGTGCAAATGTCGATGGGCAGTATTGTAGCGCCGTTACCCGCAATGGCTTTAATCGACCCTTTACAAAACAAGTTAGAGCTTGATGAATCGTGGCAACATTGGTGGCAAGCAAGTAGTGCTGAGCAATTTTATGTCAATGATGTTTTTATATTAAAATCGCCAGAGTTTCATCAAGTAAAAACTAATCAAGCTTAGTGAAGTGGCATAGACAGTGTCCTCTATGTCATATGACTTAGAGGACTATAGCAATACTCAATATTGCCTTTAGTTGAGCAATTATATCGTCTTAGCTAAAACGAATGTTTTATTACTCTGCGACTAATTGCTTAAGCGTGTAACTTGTGTCGTTACTACCCAATTTAGCCTTCATATAAGGTAATATTTCTTCAAGTTGTGTCGCTAATTGCCATGGCGGGTTAACAATAAATAATCCTGTGCCCGTCATACCATATTCATCAGTATCATTTTCTAGACAAAACTCTACTTGTAATACATTTTTGACAGAGCTTTTACTGAATGTATGACTCATCTGTTCAACTAGCTCGCGCTTAACAACCGGATACCAAAGAATGTAAGTGCCCGTTGAAAACTTTTCATAGGCCTTAATAATCGTTTTAACCGCTTTCTGGTAGTCTTCTTTGAGTTCATAAGGAGGATCGATAAGTACAACACCACGACGACTTGGTGGTGGTATTAAACCAAGCACACCTTTGTAGCCATCAGACTGCTTAACAAATACTTTACGCCAGCGTTGACAAAAATCCTCTAAGTGCTGAATATCAGTAGGATGTAATTCAAATAAATGACTACTGTCTTGGCGACGAACAAAAGCTTTCGCTATGCCTGGAGAGCCAGGGTAAACATCAAGATCGTTACTTATGCCTGAAGTAAGGTTAAGACTTTTAATCAGCGATAGATAAGGTTCAAGTGATTCTGGTGCCTCGTCATCGTTAATAATTTTAGCAATACCGTCTTTATATTCACCCGTTTTTTGGGCATATTCATCGGCTAGTTGATACATACCAGCCCCGGAGTGACTATCTATATAACAAAAGCCTTTTTCTTTACGAGTCATATAATCTAAAACAAGTGATAAAACACTATGTTTTAGTACATCGGCAAAATTGCCAGCATGAAAAGCGTGACGATAACTAAGCAAGATAATTCCTTAAAAGGGAGTAAAAAACGGGAACGAAATACGGCCATCAAAACATAATCTGGATAGCCGTTAGCAGTTTTAGCTTATGTTTGGCTCGCTAAGTACTCATCGTAAGTACCAGCAAAGTCAATATAACCGTCTTTAGTTAATTCAATAATACGAGTGGCGATGGTTGAAACAAATTCTCTGTCGTGGCTAACGAATAACAGTGTACCTTCGTATTGTTCTAACGCCATATTTAATGATTCGATTGATTCCATGTCCATGTGGTTAGTTGGTTCATCAAGCAGTAATATATTAGGGTTTTGCATCATAAGTTTGCCAAACAACATACGACCTTTTTCACCACCAGATAATACGCTAACCGACTTTTTAATATCATCGGCAGAGAAAAGTAAACGACCTAAATAGCCACGAACAGCTTGTTCGTCATCCGTTGGTTGGCGCCATTGGCTCATCCAGTCAAATAAATTCATGTCATTTTCAAATTCGTATTCATGATCTTGTGCGTAATAACCAATATTGACATTTTCAGACCAAGTAAACTCACCAGAGTCTTGCTCGTAAGTAACTTCATTCATCAATGTGCGTAAAAAGGTGGTTTTGCCAATACCATTTTCACCGATGATGGCGATGCGTTCACCTACTTCAATTAATGCTGAAATATCTTTAAGTACATGGTTATCATCAAAACTCTTGTTGATTTTTTCAACGACTAAAGCATTACGGAATAACTTTTTCTCTTGTTCAAAACGAATGAATGGGTTGCTACGACTTGATGCTTTTACTTCATCAAGTTGAATTTTATCAATTCGTTTAGCACGAGACGTTGCTTGTTTCGCTTTGGATGCATTTGCCGAGAAACGAGCGACGAAGGCTTGAAGTTCACCAATTTGAGCCTTTTTCTTGGCGTTATCTGACAATAAACGTGCTCTTGCTTGCGTAGCTGCCAACATGTATTCATCATAGTTACCTGGATAAACACGCAGTTCACCGTAATCTAAATCCGCCATGTGGGTACAAACACTGTTTAGAAAATGTCTATCATGCGAAATGATAATCATGGTTGAATTACGTTCATTTAACGTTTCTTCTAACCATTGGATAGTGTGAATATCCAAGTTGTTGGTAGGTTCATCAAGTAATAATATATCGGGGTCTGAAAATAGCGCTTGTGCGAGTAAAATACGTAACTTAAAACCTGGCGCGATTTCACTCATGAGACCATAATGTTGCTCTACAGGAATACCAACACCGATTAACAATTCACCAGCACGACTTTCAGCGCTGTAGCCATCCATTTCGGCATATTCAGACTCTAAATCACCAACTTTCATACCATCAGCTTCACTCATTTCAGGCAAAGCATAAATACGATCACGCTCTTCTTTTACTGCCCAAAGTTCGGTATGCCCCATAATCACGGTATCAATAACGCTGTATGCTTCAAAAGCAAACTGGTCTTGACGTAGCTTACCTAAACGCTCACCTGTATCTAGATTTACGTTGCCAGAGGTTTGCTCTAAATCACCACCTAAAATTTTCATAAAGGTAGATTTACCACAACCATTTGCGCCGATTAGACCGTAACGGTTACCGCCACCAAATTTTTGTGAGATATTTTCAAACAATGGCTTAGCGCCAAACTGCTGGGTTATATTATTTGCTGCTAGCATGATGTGTTCCGTCGAAAGTTGATGTTTACTGAATCTAAATAAACAGTAAATTTACCGATAAAATATTGCGCGCGATTATACACGACAAGAGAATAATAGTTAATAAAATTTCTAAGCAAGGCATATACCCGTTCTACTTGAAGATGCATGATTTAGCTGGAATTAGAAGCGCCTTTAGGCAAGGCATTGATTGAAGGGAATGGTGTTCCCTTCTCAAAATCAATAACGTAACATAAAGTTTTTCTAAACCAGCCCCTTGGGGAAGGCTGAGCAAATCATACGCTGCGTTACATTTCTTTTTAAGGACGCTACATGGATGAAGCTTATTAGAGAATGCAGGAGCATATTCTCCTGAATGGCCCTTAATAAAAAATGCGCCTTGATTATGAATCGCTCAGACTTCCTGAAACGAGCATCTTTAAATGGAGCGGGTATAATGTAAATGAATCAATTAAACGAGCTAAATAGGTTAGCTCGTTTAGTGTATTAAAGATTATTTACTCTTTTTTCTATCATTAAATTGGTTATCAGAAAAGCGGGTTAAGCCTTTTTTGTGCATTGGCGTTTTCTTTCCTTTACCGTTTCCTTGACCTGATTTCGATTTATTTTGACCAGGGCTGGTTTTAAAGCCTTGAGAATTGTTTTTACCCTGTCTATCTTTATTTGCTAATTGTTGCTCGCCACGTGTTTCTCTCGGCACAAGACAATTTGGTGCAGAGCCAATAAGTTTACTTAAACCCATTTTAGTTAGGGCTTGTCGAATTTGTGCCCAGTTAGCTGGATCGTGGTAACGCAATATAGCTTTGTGTAAACGTCGCTGAATAGTACCTTTCGGTACGTTAATTTTTCCATCTATTTTGGCTAAATTTTTACTGGTTACATTACGCAACGAATTCAGCTCGGTATGATACAAGGTTGTTGCATTCGCTAATGGCGAGGGGTAAAAGTTTTGCACCTGATCTAATTTAAAGTTATTTTCTTTTAGCCAAAGTGCGAGATTAACCATATCTTTATCTGTCGTGCCAGGGTGAGCAGAAATAAAGTAAGGGATTAAGTACTGTTTTTTACCCGCAAGTTTAGAATAATGATCAAACATTTCTTTGAATTTATCATAACTCCCCATGCCAGGTTTCATCATATTATCAAGCGGCCCTTGCTCGGTATGCTCTGGGGCTATTTTTAAATAGCCGCCAACATGATGGGTTGCTAATTCTTGTACATATTCAGGATGTTCAATGGCTAAATCGTAACGAACACCTGAAGCAATTAGTACTTTTTTAATGCCTTTTACTTTACGTGCTTTACGATATAACTCTATTGTTGGCGTATGATCGGTATCTAAGTGACCACAAATTGTTGGCCAAACACATGAAGGCTTTCTACAAGTCGCTTCTGCTTTTTCACTTTTACAATTAAGTTGATACATATTGGCGGTAGGGCCACCAAGATCTGAGATCACGCCAGTAAAACCAGGGACTTTTTCTCTAATATCTTCGATTTCATTAATAATAGACTCATGAGAACGACTTTGAATAATACGTCCTTCATGTTCGGTAATTGAACAGAAAGTACAACCACCAAAACAACCACGCATGATATTAATCGATGTTTTTATCATATCATAAGCGGGGATCTTCGCTTTACCGTAGCTAGGGTGAGGCACGCGTTTATATTCAAGACCAAATACACCATCCATTTCATCAGTTGATAATGGTTTCGCGGGTGGGTTTAACCATATAAGGCGAGTACCATGGCTTTGAACCAATGGTTTTGCCGAGGTAGGGTTAACTTCCTGATGAAAAATGCGCGACGCATGAGCATAAAGCACTTTGTTTTCTTTTACCTGCTCAAAGGTGGGTAAATTAATGTAAGTGGTTTCCCAAGGTTTAGCTTTTTTATCCCAAGTTTTATTCCGATAATCAGCCATTTCAATAGGCTGTGCCGTTTTGGTGATATCGTTACTGAGAGCTGCTTCCTCCGTTTGAGCTTCATTATCACTACACGATTCAGGGGTGATCTCTTCATAAGGGCTATAAATAGGATCAATTTTACCAGGCCTGTCGATATCACGCGAATCAATTCCTTGCCAACCAGGGAGTACTTGATTGGTTAAAAATGCACTACCTCTAACATCGGTAATATTTTTAACATCTTCGCCACGAGCGATGCGATGAGCAATCTCAACTAATGGACGTTCGGCATTACCAAACACTAATAAATCTGCTTTTGAGTCAAATAAAACAGAGCGACGTACTTTATCTGACCAATAATCATAATGTGCAATTCTACGCAAGCTTGCTTCTATACCGCCAATAATTACCGGAACACCTTTAAAGGCTTCTTTACAGCGTTGAGTGTAAGCTGTTACTGCACGATCAGGACGTTTTCCTCCTTCATCATTTGGCGTATAGGCATCATCATGACGCATTCTGCGCTCTGCGGTGTATCGGTTGATCATGGAATCCATGTTACCGGCTGTAACGCCAAAAAATAAATTAGGCTTTCCTAATTCCATAAAAGCATCTTTTGAATGCCAAGCGGGCTGTGAGATTATACCGACCCTAAAACCTTGTGCTTCAAGCATACGACCGATAATAGCCATACCAAAACTTGGGTGATCAACATAAGCATCACCAGTTACAATGATAATGTCGCAGCTATCCCAGCCGAGGATGTCCATTTCTTTTCGAGACATAGGTAAGAAAGGTGCCGTGCCATAGCACTCTGCCCAGTATTTTGGATAATCAAATAATCCTTGTTGAGTTTTCGAAATTATTTGTTTTTTTACTGAAGTCATATCACCTTTCCCATTGGGGGTTAACCTATTCTAAATCGTTGTACCGCTAAAGCACTGTGCTGAGAATAGCGGGCGCGAGAGTATAGCAGAAATTTGAGGTCACCCCCAAATATATCTGTTTGTTTTTTGAACAGAACGGAGGTCTGTTATTTATAAATACAAGATTGTATACTGTTTACAATCTTGATTTCATTTGCTCTAATCACTATGAAATCAGGTTCCATATAAAACCTGAAAATAATTAAAAGAAGAATAACCTATAGTGCTAAACGCATTTCTGAGGAAGGTATGAAGAAGAATCTAAAAAATAGCTTATTGGCTAGTGCAGTGATTGCCGCATTAGGTCTGAGCGCTTGCAATAATGGTAATACTGTTGTGGCAGAAAAGAAAACAAGTACGGCTTCTGCAATTTCTGAACATAAACAAGTGATCAGCTCAAAGCAGCAATTAGCTTCGTTATATCAGCAAGCTAAGCAGAGTCTTTTTAAACAACGAGCTTTATCAGCAACCATGTATGGTCTATCTCAAAAAGACGTAGGACAAGACATCAGTAGTGATATGGAATTTTACAGTCCTGAAAATGAAAAAGAATTAAGAGCTGAGTTATTATCTATATCTAATACCATTGCTAGTATCAAGCTAGACGGTGCTGATATAACAACAAAAAATAATCAACAAGTTATGGCAGGACTTACGCGTTATTTTGCTGGTGAGCCCAATTTTAATATTGGTTATATTGATACATGGATGGGACTTTCTCCTTTTATTGTTAATCAAATTAATGGTCCATTAATTGATATCCCTAGAGTGATGCAAAATGATCAGCCAATTACTACAGAAAAAGAAGCAGTAGATTACATCGCGCGTTTAGGGCAGTTTGATAAACTTGCCGCAACTATTATTGAAAAGCAAACGGCTGATGCAGCCCAAAACTGGTTACCTTCAAAAGTAACCTTACAAGGTGCTATTAAATATTTAAAAGGCTTTACCCGTGTACCTGCCGAACAGCATGCATTTGTCAGTGTTTTTCGTGATAAAATTGAAAAGGTTGAGTCACTTACCCCAGAGCAAAAGCAGTCTCTAATCAGTCAAGTTATCGCTAAGGTAAGTCAAGTGGTATATCCCGCTTATCAATCAGTAGAAAAAGCTAGTGAACAATTATTGACCAAAGCGCGTTATGAGTCAGGTATATGGGCACAGCCAAAGGGGAGTACTTATTATCAAGATGCTATTAAGCAGTTAGGGGATAGTGAATTAACGCCGACTAAAATTCACCAAATTGGTTTAGATGAAGTGGCGCGTATTAGTGGCGCTATGAATGAAATATTACTAGCCCAAGGGTACAAAAAAGGCACTGTGGGTGAGCGCATGGTGGCGTTAAATGAAGAGCCACGCTTTTTATATGAAGACTCAATAGCAGGACGTGAACAATTGCTTAGTGATATTAATGGCTATATCACTGAAGTAACAGCAAAAATGGCACCAGTATTTAAAACTACGCCAAGTTATCAAGTCGAAGTAAAATCTTTCCCGGTAGAAGTGCAAGATGGTGCGCCAGGTGGTCAATATACATCACCCGCTGTTGATGGTAGTAAACCAGGTATTTATTGGATTAATTTAAGAGATATGAAGGCGAATCCAAAATTTGGCTTAAAAACGCTAACTTATCATGAGGCAAATCCAGGTCATCACTGGCAAATTGCGCTGAATTTAGACCAAGCAGAGCTGCCTTTTCTACGTAGAATTGCACCCTATAACGCATACGCCGAGGGCTGGGCTTTATATTCTGAACAAGTAGCCTATGAACTTGGCATGTATGAAAATGACCCTTTTGGCAATTTAGGGCGTCTACAAGCTGAATTATTTAGAGCAGTGCGTCTAGTGGTTGATACTGGATTGCATGATAAACGTTGGACTCGAGAGCAAGCCATTAGTTATATGTCAGAGCAAACAGGTACAGCTGAATCTGATGTGGTGGCAGAGATTGAGCGCTACATGGCATGGCCAGGCCAAGCGCTAGGATATAAGCTTGGTATGTTAAAAATATTAAGTTTAAGAGAACAAGCTAAAGTTCGCTTAGGTGATAAATTTGATTTAGCTGAATTTCATGATGTAGTGCTTTTAAATGGCGCAGTGCCGATGGCTGTATTATCACGTAATGTAAATCATTGGTTAGATAATAAGGTATAAAAACACTTTATAAAGATATGTCGTAAAAGTATGTCAAGAAGATAAGTTATCCAGCCATGTTTGCATGGTGGTTATAAATATTAAAAGCGGTATTGTTAATAACAATACCGCTTTGTATTTTATATGGGCTAAATCACTTTAGTGAACTTGTTGACTATTTAGCAGGGTTTCACTTTTTCTATTATTTTTAAGTAGTACGCAGTGTGTTTCACCTGAACGTGCACAACTATCAAGAGCAGCCATTTCGTCAACGTCAAATGAAGCGTTTGAAAGAATAACTGCTGAGCAATTTCCACGGCACAGCACACTCTTTATTTGTTCTATATCTAAATGCGCTGATTTCGAATCCAATAAATTATTCACTTTATTTTTACCTTTAAAGCTAACACAAAGTACTTTTGATGTATCAACGCCATGGGTATGAGCTAGCTGCTCAATTGAGGATTCTTCTGGGTTGATAAAAAGTACCCATTTTTTTTCTTGATTATGTTGCTGACAAATATTTACATAATGCGACGACAATTCTTGATGGTTTTCAACATTGGCTAGCTTTAAGCAAGCTTGCTCTGCAAGCGGAGTACTGATGGCATTATTGATACTTGCATTGATAGTTGTATTGGTCGTGAACATAGTTCTTCCTCGTGCTAAATAGTGTTATGTAACTATACTGTATGAATGTACAGTATATGGTATTTGGTGGCTATTCAAGCATTATTTGTTATTTATTGAACAAAACATGTTTAATCACATTTAAATAGCAGCAGTAAGTAAAGAGTAAACACCTAGTAGTGCTAACACTTTGTACCTTTAGTCAATCAAGATGTTTGTCTGAGCGTTTTTGAGCTATCAGCGGGTAATGACAGGGTTATAGAAAACTTAGTTTTTATCAGCCAATAAGATGGTTGGCAAATCTATTATTGAGAGGTTGCTCTGTTGTTTATGGGATTTTGTTTAGAGGTTAGTATTTAAGACGTCGTGTTTAAGAAAAAGTACTTGCTAAGTAAAAGACTGGACTAGAGGCAGAGCGGTTTTAATTCTGGGGAAGTGAGTAAAGCTCTGCTAGATAAACATGGGTTACTCCGACGTCCCAGTAAGGCTGGATTAGAATCCCTTGATGCTGCATTATTGATTTCGACAAGAACGCTACATGGATGCAGCTTATTAGAGAATGCAGACGGTACAGGAAGTACCTTATTAGATAATGCAGGAGTAATTATCCTGAGCATATTTTCCTGAACAACCCTTCTCTTCAATCAACGCCTTGCCTAAAGACGATTCTAATTCCAGCTGAACCCCCGCATCTTCATGAAGTTTGGGTATAGTTATTTAAGCTCAAGTGTCGATAATTGTGCTTCAAATTGTTCAGCGCCTCCTTTAACTTGGTAGAGCTTTACTAACAAGTAATTTAACTCCGGCGCAAACCAAGCGTAAGTGATGCGTTTTTTCTCAATAATTTCACGTTTTAATCGAATAGTTTTGACTAAACCATAGGGGAGTATTAACTCTTCTTTACCGTCATATTGATATTGATAATTTTTGATAGAGCCTTTTGCACTGATTACCGGATATATAAACCGCTTTTGTTCGGGGTTGTTAATTAAATCAATGCGGTTTTGTAGATGATAACTCAGTTTATCTAGTAGGCCATCAGTAAAATCGAGAGATATCTTTTTATCCTTTTTCAGATCTGTTGCTGTTTTCCCTGCTAAATCATACTGCCATTGGTAGTATTTATCACGACCTGTTCCCTCACGCTGATAGTCATAACTTAACGGAATCACTTGGTTTTCTTTGATATCAACAATAGCTGTTTCGCTACGTGTATCAGAAAAAATCAACCAACTTATATCAGTTTCATAATGATATTTAACTTTACCATCATCAAGATAACTTAACTCCCTGATAGCTTTACCTACGGGATCTGATTTACGTAATAAAGTATAAGTTGCACGAAAAGCAGGAATAGTTTCAGCGAATGAATTTTGTTGCTGCTGGGCTTTTGGTAATGGTGATGTTTCAATATCAGTAGCGGAAGCTAGCAAAGGTAGAGTTAAAAAAAGTAAGGAGAATAATTTTCGCATAATAAACAAATCGTCCAGAAGCAATGAGTATGCATTTATACTAACAGCTTCTGTCTGGGGGAGAGTAAAAATTTGGTAACTAATTGTTGTACTGTTTGATGAGTTATTTAGCTAGTAGTACTAAAATAATTGTATTTAACTAGCCGTATTTAATTAACAGAGTTCAAGTTAAATAGCTTAATCGGCAGCATAGCCTGAAACAGGTAGAATATTACCATCTAATACCGCATTTTCGCCTTGCATGCTAAGTCTTTTCTCAGTAAACCACTTTACGACGAGTGGATAGATACGATGTTCTTGCTCATGTACTCTCGCAGCTAAATCGTCACCCGTATCACCTTCAAATACTGGTACTTTGGCTTGAAGAATTACTGGGCCACCATCAAGCTCTTCAGTAACAAAGTGAACACTAACACCGTGTACATCATCACCGGCATCAATAGCACGTTGATGTGTATTTAAGCCCTGATATTTAGGCAAAAGAGAAGGGTGGATGTTTAATAGTTTACCTTGAAAATGTTGCACAAAGCTTGGCGTAAGAATTCGCATAAAGCCGGCTAATACGATTAAGTCAGCATCAAAGCAATCAATTTCTTTGATAAGTGCTTGATCATAATCTTCACGGCTAGCAAAATCTTTATGAGAAAGCGTTACAGCGGTAATGTCAGAATTTTGAGCACGGGTTAGGCCATAAGCATCGGCTTTATTTGAAACCACGCCAACTATTTCTGCAGGATAATTGCTCTCAGTACAGGCATCAATAATGGCTTGTAAATTAGTGCCACCGCCAGAGATCAATACTACTATTCGACTCGACATATATTTTCCTACTTTACTTAATAAAAGGTTTATAAAAGATTGATAAAGTGGAGATAAATTAAAGGGGCTAGTAAATAGCCCCTTTATAATATACTCACTATTGCTTAGAGAGTTAGCTGCTTAGGCAAAAACAACTTGCTCTTCGCCGTCGGCTTTATCAGCGATTTCGCCAATATGCCAAGCGTTTTCGCCATGTGCAGTTAGCACTTCAATACTCTGTGCTACTTTATCAGCAGGAACTACGATAACCATACCAACACCACAGTTGAACGTACGGTACATTTCATGTTCAGTAATGTTGCCATTTTCTTGTAACCAATTAAAGATGCTCGGCCATTGCCAGCTATCACCCTTAATAACAGCTTGTGCTGTTTCAGGTAATACACGCGGAATATTTTCCCAGAAACCACCACCAGTGATATGAGAAAGTGCATGAACATCTACATTTTTAAGTAACTCAAGTACAGATTTTACGTAAATCTTTGTTGGTTCAAGTAAATGGTCAGCAATTTTCTTGCCTTCAAGTAATTCATTAGTATCAGTGTTGTTTACTTCTAATACTTTGCGAATTAAAGAGAAACCATTTGAATGAGGACCTGAAGCACCAAGCGCAATCAATTGATCGCCTGCAGCAACATTAGTACCGTCAATTAAACGAGACTTTTCAGCCACGCCCACACAAAAACCAGCGATATCGTAATCACCTTTGTGGTACATACCTGGCATTTCAGCCGTTTCACCACCAACAAGGGCACAACCTGATTGAATACAACCTTCAGCAATACCTTCAACAACTGATGATGCAACAGCAACATCAAGTTTGGCAGTAGCATAATAATCAAGGAAGAATAATGGCTCAGCACCTTGAACAATAAGGTCATTAACACACATTGCCACTAAATCGATACCAACAGTATCGTGTTTAGCTAAATCGATTGCTAAACGTAATTTAGTACCTACACCGTCGGTACCAGCAACTAGTACAGGTTCTTTATAACCTGTAGGTAATTGACATACCGAACCAAAACCACCTAAACCACCCATAACTTCTGGGCGTGTTGTGCGTTTTACCGCACCTTTAATGTTTTCAACTAGCGCATTACCAGCATCAATATCAACACCAGCATCTTTATAGCTTAACGACTGTTTTTGTTCGCTCACGGGAAACCTCAGAAATTACCGACAGTATTTTAAGGGCCGTATTCTACCAGTGCAAAGGCTCATACTCAAGACGATAAACAGTATCTTCGCCTTGTTTTATTTTATTGGTGTATTTTCAAAGAATTTATTGAGATTTGCAGGTATTAATTGCTGGCAATGTGGTAAGATATTACATATAAAATCATAGAGTTTTTAAAATTTTCAGTCGATATGTTTAGATTTCCCTTTGTATTAATTATGCTGGTGTTTTCGTTGCTTAGCGCTAGTTTAGCTGCGCTTGAAGTAAATGACCTGTACCAAGCCAATGTTGTAGTCGACTCTCAAGATCGAGAACAACGTCAACAAGCAATAAAAAAAGCACTTCAAGGTGTATTTTTAAAAATCGGTGGCAAAAAAAGTGTGTTAACACATGACGTGTTGAAAAAAGCTCAAAAAAAAGCCAGCCGTTACGTTAGTCAATATCACTACCAACGAAAAGATGAAGAGCTAAGCTTGGTCGTTAGCTTCAGTGAAGATAAAGTAAATCAATTGTTTAAAGAAGCGAATCTTCCGTTATGGGGTAGCTTACGCCCACAAGTACTGTTGTGGTTAATTGATGAGCAAGGCATAAGTCGAACTATTGTAGCTTCTGATGCAGACACTGTTATCCCTTCAAGTATCAATGATTTCTCAAAACAACGCGGTTTACCTATTGTTATGCCTTTAATGGACTTAATAGATAATGAGCAAGTGGTGTTAAGTGACTTTTGGGGCTATTTTCCAGAACAAATTCAGCAAGCTTCGCAGCGCTACTTTGCAGACACTATTGTGGTAATGAGAGTGTCTGATTCAAGCTTAGTTATTGATACCGAAAAAAATGAAACAGCTATCGCCTCAAGTAATGATGCGTGTGGCTTGTTATGTGAACAGCAAGAGCTAGCTATCCCTAAAGTATTAGATTGGCGTGTTTTCACCCAAGGCATTCTTTATACTCAACAATATCAAGGTCTTGATAAAGTCAGTTTGATTGCACAAGGCTTATCCGATATTACCGAGTTAATTTATCAATCCTACGCTTTATCAACAACAGCGGAAAATGATTTTATTATTGAAGTTAACAATGTCACCTCATTGAAAAGTGATATGCAATTGTTTAACTTTTTAATAGACTTATCAGCGGTTAAAGCTTTGACGTTAATTAGTGCCCAAGGTGATGTTCGTCAATTCAAATTAGATTTAATTGGTTCAAAAGCATCATTTTTAGCCTCATTAAAGCTAAATAATAAGTTAACGCAACAATTGGATAGTCAACTTGATGGCTTTTCTTATGCTCAACAATTTAATGTTCAGCAATTTAATACTCAGAATCGTGCAGGAGTAGACTTTAATAACGACACTAATGATCAAGTAAAGATCATTGTATTAGGTGCTGATGATATTAATAAAGATGAACTTAATACCTCAAAAGCGGATGTGAAAAATAAAGAAAGTCAACTAGATAATAGTACCTTAGTGACTAACCCTACAGTAGAAGATAGCAACAATGTAAATGCTAACGCTGCCGATGAACTTACCAAGAATGATCAATTGCCAATATTAACTGAAACAAAACCACCACTAACCATAGTACCGAAAATGCCCGTTTTTTATTGGGAGCAAGGATGAAGCAAGTTGCTCAATTAACCTTGATGGTGCAGTTACCTGATGATGAAACATTTAATAGTTTTAAAAGTGATGTTAATCAGGGGGTTGTCAGTCAATTAAAAGCCTATATAGAGTCACAACAAGAAACACCGCACAGCTTTTATCTATTTGGTTTGTCGAGTGTTGGAAAGTCACATCTAATGCATGCAAGTAGTACTTATGCTGCAAAAATTGGAAAGTCTTCCGTTTGTTTATCTTGCGCAGAGTTGAAACAATTACCGGTAGAAGTATTAGATGGTTTAGAGCAAATTGATTTAATCTGTTTAGATGATATTCATTTGATTGCGGGCGATACACGTTGGCAACAAGCTATTTTTGACTTATATAATCGGGTGCTTGAACAAAATAATTACTTATTAATTTCAGGTGATGAAAGTGCTCAACAGTTAGGTATAAGTTTACCTGATTTAGTCTCAAGGCTAACTTGGGGTTTAACTGAGCAGGTTAAGCCACTTGATGATGAAGAAAAGGTTATTGCTCTACAGCACCGTGCCACGCAACGAGGTTTGTTTTTATCCGATGAAGTGGTGAAGTTTTTACTTAATCGCTTGAGCCGAGATATGGGCAGTTTAATCACCTCACTGGATGTCTTAGATAAAGCCTCCATTCAAGAGCAAAGAAAAATCACCATTCCATTTATCAAGGAAGTGCTAACGCTTCAATAGCTTATTGATAGTAGAGTTAGATAGTATTTATAACAAAAAACGCGATTAAATAATCGCGTTTTTTGTGTTAATGGAATTGGTATAATTTAGCAATAGATGAAGTTGTCATTAGTGCTGAGGCAAAGGCTTTTGATAATACCGATTAAAGTTATTCTCTTGTTTAGGCGTAATATTAGCTGATGTTACTTGCTCAGAATCAGCATAAATGGAGAAGCTGTTAAGCTGTTTCATCATTTTTCTTATGTCTGGCTCTACAGGACTAATGGTTAGGTTCTCAAGCCAATTCTTTCCTTCAACCATTTCAATAGGACTTGGTACTAAGCTTATTGCCGCTTGGCTATCAAATTCAGGTAATATACGGCTGGCGCTAAAAAGCACTCTATCTGTTAATTTATCGTCACCAATACGGCCACGCTGTCCCCAAGTGACAATATAATCGGTGGCAGAAGTATTATCTCCACTCGGTTGGTTAGTAATAGCGACATCACGTATGACACCAAAGCGGTTTTGCATCATTAATTCCTCAAATAACATAGCGTAATCTTCACGTAAACTTGAATAAGCATAAAAGTCTGAAGCGCGATCGGGGCTGAAAAAAACTTCGATGTCTGTTGGTAAATAGTTTTTTTGTATTTGATTTGCGCTTTCACCCGCAAAGCTTACTTGCGCTAAATCACGCATTTCTTGGCTTTTGAGTGGCAAGGTAACAGCCAATTCATCTGACTCAAACATTGTACTTACGGCAGCATCGAGCACACGTTGACTGCCATTATGTACATACCACTCATTACTTGGGAAAAAGTCATTGGCATGAGCAAGCTCATGATACATTAATGAGGTTAATCGATATAAAGCATCTGCTGGTGCTCGAGTAACACGCGTAGATTTACTATAACTTTGACTAGCATAGGCATTATCTTTTACGTATCGCCAAGGCATAGAAAACTGTAAATCGTTGCCAAAATCGGCTCTAAAATCGGGTGCTTCATTAATAGTATCGCGCTCTTGGGGCGTCAACCAAAAATTTTCAGCATCTAAATATATGGCTCCAGTTGCAGCCCAGTAAAATGAAGGGCGTACGTCGTAAGAAATAACGATTGCCGTTGTTGCTCGTAGTAAATTTTTTATATCATTGTTGGGGTCATTTTGACTCAAAAAGTCTTTAAAGCGATCGCCCATCCATCGATGTGACACGACAACACGATCCATAACGCTTTCTATTGAAGGAGTCATTGCTGAGTTTTTCACTTCCTCGGCAAGTAAAGGGGTTTGGGCTAAAGCACATGAACTGGTTAGGGTATTAGAGTAAACACAAGTAACGAGATCATCAGCATAAGGGCTGTTGCTGTTATAGACGAAAACTGAGGCTTTACGATCTGAAAAGTAAGCATTACTCTCTATAGAAGCAGCTGGCTCTATGAGTACCGCTACTTGATCACGATAGATTGTATTACTGTCAGAATCCGTAGTTGATGCCTCGAAGGTAACAATGGTATCAAAATCAACCTGGGGTGCATCAAAGAAAATAACCAATTCACCATCACTATTATCAGTGGTTAAGGTGACACTCGGTCCTCCTATTTGTTGCCATACCAAGGTGTTGATATTGATTGTTTCGGGAAGTTGACTACGAAGTGACACCTTATTACCGGCTAAAGCAACATGAGATAAACGTGTGGTTAACTGATTGTAATCATCGTTAACGGTAATACTTTTATTTAAGGTTTGCTCAGAGCCATCATTGAGAATAAAACTAACACTAAAACTGTAATCGCCTGCTAGCATCGGGGTAACAGAAATAACTTTACTCGTCTTCGCTAAAATCAATACGGGTTCACCAGCGGTTTGTTCCCAGTTAATCTGACTAACGGTGTCAAAAGGGAAGTGAAGAAGGAGATCTATACTTTGATTTACATTTTGCACTTCATCAAGCTGTACTATGCTATTAAGAGGGTGATTTGTCACATGCCCACTAGAGCCACTATTACAAGCAGTGAGTACTGCCGTTAAAAGTATTGGTAACAACCTAATATTCACAAAGTTCAAGCGCACTCACTTCTTCCTTCTATCAGAGCTATTTACTATCCTTCTTTTTACGGATACTCAGCCCAAGCTCTTGACCACGAAATTTAGCGTAATAAGTAGCACCAAAAAACATAGCACTCGCAAAAATCAACTCTAACATTGCCCATACTCTGTCTTCTGGTAGCACCCAAAGGGTAGTTAAACTATGCAAAAAATAAATTAAAACAATAAAGTTAGACCAAGCATAAGTGAACGGGTTTCCTTGTAACAAGCCTTTTAATGGAAATAGTAACGGCAAGGTAAACATTAATAGTGAAGTGGTTATACTTAAGCTTTCACTTGGACTTAGTACGATTAACCATAACGGCATAAATACTAATAAGGAGAAATAACCTGTTAGGGCTATTTTTTTATAATTACTTGTTGAAAATCTTTGTTTGTTCATTGGGCTGCTTATCTACATTAAGGTTACTGTTTAAAAAAGGTTAAAACATTTTCTGGAGGACGACCAATAATTGCTTTGCTACCATCGGTAACGATAGGACGCTCAATGAGTTTTGCCGTGCTTGCCATGGCGTTAATTAATGCTTCTTCATTAGCCCCTTTTAAATTGTTTTCAGTAAACTCGGCTTCTTTTACACGCATCATTTCAATAGCAGAACAATTAAGCTGTGCTAATAGTTGCTTAATCTGAGCGTGATCAAGTGGTGCTTTTAAGTATTCTACAACAGTGATTTCTTGTTGTGATTTTTGTGCTTGTTCTTCAAGTAGTGCAAGTGTTTGGCGACTTTTAGAACATCTTGGGTTGTGATAAATAGTAAACATTTTTTTCCTTAAATAATTAATTGATAGTTAAACGCTAATATAAATGCTAACGAGTTGATATGTTAATACAGTGAACTCGTTATAGACGTTTTAAACGATTTTCTTGTTCTTGAAATTGTAATATTCGAGCTTTTACTCTTTTTTGCATTAACGGTTGTTCGTCAAGAAATGTATAACTCGTCTGCAATTCGTCAACAGCTTTTGGATATGCGCCAAGTAAGGCATACACTTCAGCTTTACTCATGTGCATTAAACCTGTTTTCTCTTGAGAGCGATACAAGGTGGTTAATATATCATAAGCGATAAAGTTACCTGGATTGACTAATAAAAAATCCTGTAATATTTGTGCTGCAAGGTCATATTGTTTTACGGTGAGTAGGGCGTTGGCATAGTTTAAACTCACTACTTGATTGTTAGGCATGAATAAGTTCAATTGCTCAAGCATCTTAATTGCTTTAGACGCTTGTTTATTTGCTATGTAGACATCCGTTAACGCATCGACATAAAATAAATTATTATCATCGTTTTGCTTTAGTCGCTCTAATAATTGCAAAGCTTCACTAGTTTGTTTGTTTTCAAAATATGATAATGCTAAACCATATTGTGCAGCAGCTTTGATGGCATAGCGCTTTTTCGCTAATTGTAACTTGAAAAAGCTAATATTTGATTTGGCATCACCTTGATATCTGGCTTTTAATCTCGCTTTGGTTAGTTCAAAGTTTAAGCTTGGTGGTAGTGGTCTTGCAGGGTAGTTTAATGCGCGCTGGCGAGCATCAGCTATACGAGACTCTGGTAATGGATGAGTAAGCAACATTGCAGGTGGCTTGCTGGCATAGCGGTACTTAGCCGACATTTTACTAAAAAAGCTGGAAGCACCTTGGGGGTCAAAATTACTACTGGCTAGTAAGGCAATACCAACTCTATCGGCTTCTTTTTCATTACCACGAGTGTAATTAATACTGGCTTGTTGAGTCACCGCCATACTTGCACTCAGTGCCGCCATACCAACAGTAGGGTTAACCAAGGTAATTAAAACACTAGATAGCATAGCCGCCATGGTTAAACCTTGGGTTTGGCTTTGTGATTCGAGACGTCGGGCTAAATGGCGCTGAGTAACGTGAGAAATTTCATGAGCAATAACAGAAGCTAATTCACTTTCAGTGTCAGCTGTTGTTATTAAACCACTATGGATGCCTACATGGCCGCCAAAAAAAGCAAAAGCGTTTAATTCGTTATTATTGATAATAAAAAATTCAAACGCATAATTAACCCCTTGAGCATTTTTCACTAGGGTGTTACCTAAGTGATTAATATACTCAATTAGAACCGGATCTTGAATGAGTGGTTGTGATGCACGTAATTGCCGCATCATAGCTTGACCGATTTGCAGCTCTTTATCGGTTGATAATACGCTGTAGCCTGAAATACCTATATCAGGTAGTTTATTTTTATTGTTATCAATGGCACTGGCATTAAAGCTAGTCGCTGCAGCAATACCTAATGTAAATAACAAGGCAGTAAACATGGGTTTTAGGTTAAACAATATTACATCCTAGGGTCATAATGGAAATATACAGGAGTGACAAAGATCACTTAGGCGTCTTGGGTAAGGATATTACCATTTCTTTTGGCTATTTCTTGGTAAAACTCCGCTATACTATAGCCTTTGACCACAATAATCTGAAAAGATTCGCTTAAAGTTGTGATTAATTCTTCCACTTTGTAATGTGCATATTTTAACAGTGCTTTATCTGCTTCATCCCCACTTTGAAAACAGTAAATAGCAAAAGCAACTAGGCTATTAAGACGAAATAGCATTTGCATCTTCTCGGGTAACCAATTATTAAAAGGGCAGTTGCCTTTATCAATCATACTATGAGTTACGATTTCACCATCAATAGCAGGGTAACAATGTAATTCGTATCCCATGTCATTAAATTCATGACGCAAGCCGATTTGTGGTTTGTTTTTGACCAAAAGACTTCCATCGGATTGTTTACTTGCACCTAGTAACGCTAAATTCCATGAGTTTGGATTTAAAATTTGTTTGTATGCACTATCAAAACCATGGGTAAGTATGCCATCTACCTCTCCTAATGAAGAAGAAAATAGGTGATATATAGAAGAGACTTCCCCCCAATTAATTTTCTTTTTATACGCATTAATTTCTTTTAAGTTAGCTTTTGGATTTAATGAACTCATTTAATTAATATTCCTGGCAATAAGTTGATCTTCATAGAACTTGCCTTATCTCCGTTACCATCACAATGTATATTTTATGGTGAGTGAGCTATTTCAATTCAAGGTGTGGTGCTGCTCAATCGCTTCTTCGATGGGTTTACAGTAATTTAAATTCCCATACTTTGAATGGTAACGGGTATAGAGGTACGTTATGATAACTTTAATTAGTACAATGGATTAATTGTCGCAAATTAGTGAATTAAACTAAAGCGCTGTTTTAAGTTTTCTATGATTTATAAATATGATGGTAGAGGAGAGAAATGTCCTGTGCCTTTGGTTAAATTACGTTTATTACTAAAAAAAATGCAAGATGGTGATCAATGTATTATCACCATTGATGATATTGGCTCTATTAATGATATTCCTAAATTGTTAGATAAACAGGGATATTCTTATCAAAAACAGTCTAATGATATTGGTATTGTCGAGATAAGTATAGAAAAGTCATACGAGCAGAAATTAAAGAATGGGTAGTTATGTTTAAGTTATTTAGTGATTGGTATACACGTAAGTTTTCAGATCCTCATGCGGTCACGTTAGTCGTTATTTTAGTCTGTATAGCATTATTTATTGCTTTATTTAGCAATTTACTGATGCCGGTATTTGTTGCAATAGCATTAGCTTTTTTGTTAGACCTTCCAGTTAACAAACTAATGCAAAGCTCAATGTCGCGTTCTAGTGCCACAGTAGTAGTTGTTGTTACTTTTCTAGGTTTTTCCTTATTAGCGGTTTTAGGGTTAATGCCTATTATTTGGAAGCAAAGCAGCAATTTATTGCAAGAAGTCCCTCATATGATCAGTCAAGGACAAGGTTATTTATTGACCTTGCCAGAGAAATACCCTGATTTTGTACATGTCTCGCAAATTGAAAGCTTTATTGTCATGGTTAATGATAATTTACTTGAATGGGGGCAGGTGGCCCTGAAAGCGTCATTAAACTCAATTTCCGATATTGTAGCCTTAATGGTTTATTTGATTCTTGTTCCGCTAATGATATTTTTCTTTTTAAAAGATAAAACGGAGTTAATGAGCAGTATTGCGCATTTTTTACCTAAAGAACGCCGAATGGCAATTAAAGTGAGCCAAGAAATGAACCAACAAATTTTGAATTATATTCGCGGCAAAGTGATCGAAATAATTATTGTTGGAACGTCTACCACTATTGCTTTTATCTTTCTTGACTTGCAATATGCCTTATTATTGGGCGTTTTAGTTGGCTTGTCAGTACTCGTCCCTTATGTAGGTGCAACCGTTGTCACCTTACCTGTGCTATTAGTCGCTCTTTTTCAGTTCGGATTAAGTAGTGAGTTTGGTTACGTTATGCTTGCTTATGGCGTAATCCAAGCGATTGATGGTAATGTTATTGTGCCTTTACTCTTCTCTGAAGCTGTTAATTTACACCCTGTGGTAATTATTATTGCGGTGATATTTTTTGGTGGTTTATGGGGTTTTTGGGGCATATTTTTTGCGATCCCTTTGGCAACCTTAGTGAAGGCTGTAATTAATGCTTGGCCATCAACTCCGGGATCTGACGGTATAAGTGAAGCCCTATAATTAAAAAGGTAGTGATAAGGAAGCGTATGGAATTATTGTATACTCAAAGGCTGATACCAGCACATAAACGTATGGCGCTTATAGCTCATGATAATAAAAAATCAGACTTAATTGCTTGGGCACAGAAGCGAAGCGATGATTTAAAATACCACCATTTATTCGCCACAGGCACCACGGGGACTTTGTTAAGTTCGGCTATAGGTTTACCGGTGAAGTGTTTGTTTTCAGGGCCTATGGGCGGTGATCAGCAGCTAGGGGCATTAATCGCAGAAGGTGAGATTGATGTGATGATTTTTTTCTGGGACCCGCTAGATGCTGTACCACATGATCCTGATGTGAAAGCGTTGTTAAGATTAGCAGCCGTATGGAATATCCCTATAGCGACTAATAAGTCTACTGCCAATTTTCTCATGGACTCTGAATTAATGACTCAGGAGAGCGCCATTGAAATTCCAGATTATGCGGCTTATTTAGTTAACCGTACGAAGTAGTCTAAACTTGGGATAAATAGTTTTACTCATTTGTACATTAAAAAAGCCCTGAGTTAATATTATTTAGCTCAGGACTTTTTATTTATAGTATTAATTATTGCTATGATATTTGAGTAAGTTATTTATTTAACTCGTTTAAAACAGCTAGCACTACATCATGATGCTCTTTAGTTTTAAACTTATTAAAAACATGGCTTATCTTTCCATCAATGCCAATTAAAAAACTCAAGCGATGAATACCATCATATTCTTTACCCATAAACTTCTTTAGCCCCCAAACACCAAACTGATCAGCTACTTGATGATCAACATCAGATAACAATGAGAAGTTTAGTTCATCACGTTGGCAGAATTTAATTAAACGTTTTACTTCGTCAGGACTAATACCAAAAACAACCGTATTTAATTCATTAAGCTCGGCTTTAATATCACGTAAACCTTGGGCTTGTACAGTACAACCGGGTGTCATTGCTTTAGGATAAAAGTAGATTAATACTTGCTTTTTACCGATATAATCAGCTAATGATACTGACTCATCATTTTCATTGTTTAGGGTAAATAGTGGTGCGGTATCACCAACGTTTAGAGTATTCATAATATAGTCACTTCTATTTGTTTTTAAAGTTATTTTCTAGGGGCTGTTGATCTTTCGAAATTACTTTACAGCAGCTCGTTTGATAGGTAGTCAAGGCAGAGTAACATGAAGTGGTGTGGCTACATAAATGTGCAATAATGCAGTTTACCTTTCAAAAAAATGCTGGCCTTTGGGTTTATTTAGCGTGACTTTACTCATTGTCGCTCGTTTTTTAGATAAAATAACTATGCTACAAAACTCGCGCCGCGATTAAAGCCGCTTTAAATTGAATAAATTTTAATCCTGAATGATAAACAGTCTCTCATTATAATAAATTAGTATTCGCTTTTTTGATAAAACCTTGTACGCCGGTTTGCTGACAGAGTTCTAGAAAATCATACTCTAGCTCATCAATACTAATTTTTTCAGTTAAAGCAAATAATATGTTGGCGCTCATATGATTGGTTTTAGGATCTATTTCTGATTTTAACGAAGAAATGTCGATTTTACGAGTGGCAAAAAAGGCGGTCATTGCTTTTAGAATACCAGGTTGGTCTATGCCAGAATACTCAGCTTGGTAATGTTTTACTAAGTCAAAGGTTCTGTGACCAGATGTGCGCTTCATCATAGTGATTAGATCTAAAGTATGAGCGAGCTTTGGAATCTTAACTTCAATCTTATTAATCGCTCTAGTATCACCGGTAAGCAGCATAATGAAAGTAAATTCAGAGCCAAAAATAGCCATTCGGCTATCTAATATATTACATTCGCATTCACTTGCTAATTTAGTCAATTCACTAACACAACCAGTTCTGTCAGATCCCATCGCTGTTAGTACTAAATATTGTGACATTCATTAAGCCTAAGTTGTCAAGAAAGGCGCATTGTAACTGATCAGGGTAAAAGTTGGAATCATCTTACATTTTTGTGGTCATATACCTTGTGTTTGTAAAATCAGGCAAGTACCATGGGGCGCAATAATATACCAAACGGATTAATTTATTGGTCAGCTTAGAGCTACATCAGCGAGCTTAAAACAAGCGAAATGAGTTAAACATAGTTATTCTATCTTTAATTCATTTCGTGATGTTATCAGTTTGCTAATGAGCTCCCAATGGGCGAGTTTAAAAGGCTCACATGCTGCGTTATTGATTTTGACAATAGAATAACTATTCACTTCAATCAATGCCTTGCCTCTAAGCCTTTTAATTCTCGCTAAGTGATCAATAAATTAGTCCGATTGGTATTAACCTGTCTTATATCAAATTTTTTTTAGTATTTTTTAGTGAGCTTAGTTGGGTTTTGAATATCAATAACCTAAGCCACAGGAGTTTTAATGAGTTGTAGAGCGTTTTATTTATCACTGTTAGCCTTGTCAATAACAGCTTGTGGTTCTGTTAACAATAAACAAGCAGAAGGTAGTTTTGATTATCAGCATAAGCTTGAAGCTAACGAGCTTGTGATTCCCGCCAATTTGGATAAACCAAAACAAGCGAATGACTTTTTTGTTACCAATAAAATAAATCACCAAGGTCCTATTGGTGAAGATATGGATATTAGAGCCCCTTCATTGGTTATGCCTGTTGCTGCATCTTCACGTGTTGTTGAAGAGTCTGGTATCGCTATTATTTGGTTTGATAAAGTTTTAGAAGATAAAGATTTATTGGCGTTTATCGAAAATGTTGTCAAAGAAAAATTAGCAGAAGATCAAGTTACCTATAATTATATTGAAGAAGACACAGAAGTTACCTTAGGCAAGGTTACTGAAGGAGCAACTAGTTTAAAAGAAACTAGCATTAAGCGAGAAGGTATTAAAACGGCGATTATTGAGTCTGATTGGTATCATAATGAAGTTGATGTTGGTTGGATTTTTACTGATATCCAGTTTTCAAAGAGCGTGCGCTTTCGTTTTCAATTGTTAGCAAAATCACATGGTCGTAGTGTTTCATTACGCGTTTCATTAGTTGATTTTTTACAGACAGATGAAAAAGGTGGCAGTAAAACAATGGACCCTATTGATAAGCAAAGATCCGAAAAAGCTATGCTTAATGAGCTCATTGCTGCAGTTGATTATAACTACCGTCTTCAACAACGTGCTGATCGTTTAACTCGTGCGAATCAAAAGTTAGTGACAATAGGTAAGAATATTGAAGAAGAAAAAGCCTATGTTGTTGAAATGGGCTTAGAAGACCTATGGGGTAATATGCCGTTGTTCTTTGAAAAGCATGGTTTTACCATTACTGACCTAAATGAAGATAAAAAGATTTACTATGTAGAATTTGTTAAACCTGAAACGAGTGTTTGGGACAGTATCTGGGGTGATGATGTACCCGTTATTGATGTTAGTGATGCCCAGTACCAATTTGTATTGGGGACTCTAGATGAGCTTAACCAGAAAACCTCAGTAACTATTTATGATGCTGATGGCGAGCCATTGACTTTAGAAGCACTTGAACGGATCTTCCCAGTTATAGAAAAGGGACTATCGTTTAGAGACGTTTTCTAACAATAGCTTTAACGAAGTCATTATGAAGTAGTCATAACGTTACTTTACCGACATAAAAAAACTCCACTAGTTGGAGTTTTTTTATGTCTTAAATCTTATTTTTAAACTAGTTTTAAATTCGTGCTTTAAGTTAGGGCTTGTTTTTCTCGATAGATTTCATTTTATGCGTACTTTTGTGTGTTCTTGGCAGTGTTTCTTCTCGGTCGTTTAAACTTTTATTACGCATCTTTTGTTTCGAGCTTTTTTGAAATGTACTCAAATTTCCTATGATAATAACGACTGTTATCACTATTATAAAAATAGCTAACCAATTATCCATTGGAGTGCCTCTTGGTAAGTTTGCAAAATTAATATTCTAGGATGATTATTCAGGCAGTATAACATTGCTTGGAGCGATACAAACATTGTTAATATACCGTTTTGCTATGTCATCTAGGTTTTCAATAATGACACTCTTGCCTAAGATAGTGCTGTTATTTAGTGTTTGTGTTAATAATTCAATATCAAAAGCTTGCTGGTACTGCTGAGCTAACGGCAGATAAGATATATGCCAGGGCTCCTTGGCAACACCACCTTGGAAGCTCGCATAGGGGAAATAAAAGCCAAACTGGTGCGCGTGTTGAATAAGCCACGCAGATAACTTTGCTAATGGCCCTTGGTCACTATATTCCCATGGCTCAAGTTGTAGTTGATAATTCTTAGTTAATAAATTTGGCGCATAAACATCAATATCACAGCCCCAGTGGTGTCTACTTGCACCGGGTAGCGCGGAATAAAGTAAAATACTGTGGGCTAATTCAAGTGGAGATAAATACGCTGGAGAAACCACTTCTCCAGCGCTATTCTTAATCGGTGTTTTCCCTGAAAATTTGTTATTCCATAACATAAGTTGCCGATCAAAAGATCTAAAGCCACTAGCAATCGTTAACTCAATAGCATCGGCTTTAGCTGCGCTTACCATCATATCAAAGGCGCTTTTCATTTTTTTATGAATAGCAACTCGCTCACTCATATAGCAGAGATGACCTTCGTTTTGACCCAATAATTGAGCCGGATTTATACTATTGATGTGGTTGCTACTCTGCATTGTTTAATAAAGCCTTTTAACTAATTAATCTTTTTATGCGTGCATAAAACATTAACTAAACAATGATAGTAAATATCAACGAGCTTTTCTAAATCTTCACAAGAAACCGACTCATTTACTTGATGAATAGTGGCGTTACATGGTCCAAGCTCGATAACTTGTGCTCCCGTTGGTGCGATAAATCGACCATCGGAGGTACCACCTGAAGTTGAAAGTTGAGTTTCCTTACCCGTAACCGAAAGTATTGCTTGGCTAACGGCGTTTAAAAAACCGTGCTTTGATTCAACATGCTCTGTGATAAATGGCTTACCATTGAAAGTCCACTTGATATCATAATCAAGTTGATGTTTATCAAGGATAGATTCAACTTGTTCAACAATGATTTGGTCCGTTAATTCTGTGCTGTAACGTAAATTAAATAAGGCATTGATATGACCAGGGACGACATTAGTTGCACCAGTGCCTGCATTAAGATTAGACAACTGAAAACTGGTTGCAGGGAAATAATCATTACCATGATCCCATTGCACCTGACTTAACTCTGTTAATGCTGGCATAGCTAAGTGAATTGGATTTCTCACATGATCAGGGTAGGCAACATGGCCTTGTTTACCTTTAATATCTACTTCAGCAGAAATAGAACCGCGGCGACCATTTTTTACGATATCTCCTACAGTGTCAGTACTTGAAGGCTCACCAACTATACAATAAGTGATTTTTTCATTACGCGCTTCTAAGGTATCAATAACTCTAGTGGTGCCATTGATAAATGGTCCTTCCTCATCACTTGTTATTAAATAAGCAATTGAACCTTGGTGATCAGGGTGGTCTTGAACAAAACGTTCTGTTGCCACTATCATTGCCGCTAGACTACCTTTCATGTCTGCTGCGCCTCGACCATATAACATACCGTCAATAATCGTAGGCTCAAATGGCGGTGTGTTCCATAATTCAAGGTTACCTGCCGGTACTACATCGGTGTGGCCAGCAAAACATAAAACTAAATCATCTTCTTTATTTGCATTAGTGCTGTCACGACGAGACCAAAGGTTTGTGGTATCAGCAAAAATCATGCTTTCATTAGTAAACCCGAGTTTTGCTAACCGTTGTGACATCAGTTTTTGACAACCAGCATCTTCGGGGGTAACAGAGGCTCTAGCTAAAAGGTCTATTGCCAGCTCAATAACAGCGCTTTGATTTTTTTGTTCGATTTGACTCACAAGGGTTACCCTTACTTAATTTTTGATGATGTGGTTTATTTTATATTTATTTGTTTGCGAAAAGTGTTTGGTACTGATCAACTTTAAAACCGAGGTTAAGTTCACCATTCAATGGCAACAGAGGTCTTTTCAGTAAGGTGGGTTGCTCAAGTACCGCAGCAAACATTATTTCATCTGTTAAGTTATTCTTTATCTCATCAGATAGGTTACGAAATGTTGTACTACGTTTGTTTAATAATAATGACCAATCACTTTGGTTGACAAATTCTGTTAACAATTCGGCCGTTAATGGTTGCTTTTTAAAATCATATAGTTGATGAGCAATGTTATTTGCTTCAAGCCATTTAGTGGCTTTTTTCACAGTATCACAATTTTTTATGCCGTATAAGGTGATCATAGTATTCCTGTATGAATGTTATTTAATATTTGAATGGTAACGGATATATACCCAAACCACTTGAAGATGCAGGTAGCTTGGGTATAAGTTTGACTTTATATTACCAGATATTGATTAGCCATAGTGCTTCAATCGCTTCACTCATAAATTATTATTTAATAAGAATATAGTATTATACCAATTTGATTAAATTTCTTCCCGACTCAGAGCTACATTAGTGAGCTTAGAACAAACAAAATTTGTTAAACATAGTTATTCTATATTTCATTAATTTTTTGATGTTATCAGTTTACTAATGAGCTCCCAAGGGCGAGTT
>MAAF01000061.1 GCA_002163005.1 Colwellia psychrerythraea
CCTAGAAATATGTATTAACACTTCAATACTGACTTAATTATGGAATCAAGTATATAAATACATCCAATTAAATTCTGCGACAGAATGTAATATAAATGAACTAATTTGATCAGTAAAAAATGATAGTAACGGATAGAGATCCATGCGTTGATGAAGAATACGTGCGACATTAATACCTTTATCACTGACTTGATAAAACACAATATGCTTTTCTATAGGAAAACGTCTAGCACCATTATAAACTTCATTTCTTTCTCTACCGAAGTCAGGGTATTGAGCTAGTTTCAATAATGCGGCATCAATATTTCAGCATAGACCTTTGCCTGAGAGCTTCCCCAAGATTCAATTGTTGTTGAAATTATTTTGAATAAATCTTCTTCCGCTAAAGGAGATAACCTATAGTTCGACATTTGCACCCTTGCTTGTAGACTTTGCATCTACAGAAAGGGAGGCTTGTTCAAATATATCCATTACGCTGTGCTTTGATGATTCACCAGCCGCTAGCTGTTTAAAACCTTTCGCTACTTCTTCTCGTAAGATCTCAAGTTGCTTATTTTTAGCAACGTCTTTTTCAAATAATAGTCTCAACCCATCACGGATAACTTCACTTGCTGAGGTATATAAGCCGTCAGACACTTTTTCAGTAATTCTTCGCTCGAACTCTTTACCTAAAGTAATATTCATAATTAACACTCCAATCATCTCGTGATCATATTATGCGCATGATATGCACATAGTTCAAGTTTGGTTGAAAGGTTAAAACCAAAGATAACATCAACTCATTTATATCAAATCCAGTAAAAAATAAATTTAGCGTGGAAATCAAACAAATTAATACCCCAACTTCCCCCCTGAAAAGCAAAAAGCCCGCCGAAGCGAGCTTTTATTTACGTATTCAAGTATGTGCTTGAAACAGTTAAATGCTTTATGCGCAGGATAAAACGTTTAGTACAAGGCGCTTTATTACGACGTTTAGGGTTTCTTAAACGAGTAACAAAGCAACGCAGTAATCAACGCTTTAGACCAGCATAAATTACATCATACCGCCCATGCCACCCATACCGCCCATGCCGCCCATATCAGGCATAGCAGGAGTTGCATCTTGAGGTGCATCAGTAATCATAGCCTCAGTCGTTAGCATTAAACCTGCAACAGAAGCGGCAAATTGTAGTGCAGAACGTGTTACTTTAGTTGGATCTAAGATACCCATTGCAATCATATCGCCGTAAGTACTGTTACCAGCATTGTAACCGTAGTTATCTTTACCGTTACGTACTTCATTAAGTACAACTGAAGATTCGTCACCACAGTTTGCAACGATTTGACGAAGCGGAGCTTCCATCGCACGAATAGCAACGTTAATACCGTGTGTTTGATCTTCGTTAATTCCTTCAAGGTCTTTAATTGCTTCAGCTGCGCGAACTAATGCAACACCACCACCGGCAACAACACCTTCTTCAACTGCTGCGCGAGTTGCATGTAATGCATCTTCAACACGGGCTTTTTTCTCTTTCATTTCGATTTCAGTTGCAGCACCAATTTTAATGACAGCAACACCACCTGCAAGTTTAGCTAGGCGTTCTTGTAATTTTTCTTTATCGTAATCAGAAGACGATTCTTCGATTTGCCCACGGATTTGAGAAACGCGTGCTTTGATGTCTGCGTCTTCACCAATACCGTCAATGATAATAGTTGTGTCTTTAGAAATAACAACACGCTTAGCTTGACCTAAGTCTTCTAAAGTCGCTTTTTCAAGCTCCATGCCAATTTCTTCAGAGATTACTGTACCAGCCGTTAATGTTGCAACGTCTTGTAACATTGCTTTACGACGGTCGCCAAAACCTGGTGCTTTAACCGCTGCAACTTTAACAATACCACGCATGTTGTTAACAACTAATGTTGCTAGTGCTTCACCTTCAACATCTTCGGCAATGATTAATAATGGCTTGCCTGATTTAGCTACACCTTCAAGGGTAGTTAGTAATTCACGAATATTTGATACTTTCTTATCTACTAATAAGATGAATGGGTTTTCAAGTTCAACCGTACCGTTTTCTTGCTTGTTGATGAAGTATGGAGATAAGTAACCACGGTCGAATTGCATGCCTTCAACAACATCTAATTCGTCAGTTAATGCTTGACCTTCTTCAACAGTAATTACGCCTTCAGCGCCTACTTTGTCCATTGCAGTAGCAATGATTTGACCAACAGTTTCATCTGAGTTTGCAGAGATAGTACCCACTTGCTCAATTGCTTTGTTGTCAGTTACAGGCGTTGACGAATCTTTTAATGCCGCAACAGCAGCAACAACAGCTTTGTCGATGCCACGTTTAAGATCCATTGGGTTCATGCCCGCAGCGATAGATTTTAAACCTTCATTAACAATAGCTTGCGCTAAAACAGTGGCAGTAGTTGTACCGTCACCGGCTTCATCATTGGCTTTAGAAGCAACTTCTTTCACCATTTGCGCGCCCATGTTTTCGAATTTATCTTCTAATTCGATTTCTTTAGCTACCGTAACACCATCTTTAGTGATTGTTGGACCACCAAAAGATTTATCAATTACTACGTTACGACCTTTTGGTCCTAAAGTTACTTTTACCGCGTCAGCTAATACATTTACGCCACGTAGCATTTTAGTGCGTGCGTCATTTCCAAATAATACGTCTTTTGAAGCCATGTAATTTATTCCTATAATTTTGTTTATTGACACTGTTTTAAAAAACAATGTTAAGACTATTTATCAATTAAGGCTTTGCTTTAAGCTAATTAGCTCAATAACAAAGAACAAGCGCAGAGCTTACGCTAGTAAGTGAGCACTTTTGATGCCGCTATTGTCCTGCATTAGCGACAAGCTAAATTGATGCCGCTATTGTCCTGCATTAGCGACAAGCTAAATTCTTAATTATTCAACGATTGCTAAGATATCGCTTTCTGAAAGAATTAAGACTTCTTCACCATCAATTTTTTCAGTTTTAACGCCGTAACCTTCACTGAAGATCACTTGATCGCCAACTTTAACGTCTAATGGGCGTACATCACCATTTTCTAAGATACGGCCATTACCTACAGCAGTAACCTCACCACGTGTTGATTTTTCCGCTGCACTGCCTGTTAATACAATGCCGCCAGCTGACTTTGACTCAATTTTTTTACGTTTAACAATAACACGATCATGTAGTGGACGAATGCTCATTAACTCTCTCCTGAGATTACTTACTTAATTAGTAAGTTATTTAGTAAATTGACCAGTCTTAATTAACGACTAGATTGTTGCTAATAGAAATGGGGATAAAATAAATCTTCACAAGCCCCAGACTAAAAAAACTTAGTCTCCTAAGTTATATATACCCAAGCCACTTGAAGATGCGTGCTTCAGGACGCTTGAGCGATTCATGATCAAGGCGCCTCATTTTATTAAGGGTTATTCAGGAGAATATGCTCCTGCATTCTCTAATAAACCATCCATGTAGCGTCCTTAAAAAAGGAGGCAACGAAGAACATGGTTTACTCAGACGTCCCCGCAGGGCTGGTTTAGAAACGCTTTATGCTGCGTTATTGATTTCGACAATAGAATAACTATTCTCTTCAATCAATGCCTTGCCTAAAGGCTTTTCTAATTCCAGCTGAAACCTGCACTTCAGGTAGCTTGGGTATAACTAATCTTTACGTTTGAATTCACCTTCCAAAGTATCGCCTTGGTGATGTGAAATAGGTTTATTGGATGAAGTAAAAGGTTCCGCGGTATTTTCATGCTGATAGACATTGCCAGGCGTGTCATGATGAAAAGAGGCGCCTGCGCCAAATTGATTAACCTTGATATGTTTTTGTACTTGATTGGCAATTGCCGCACGCACACTAGGCACTAATAACAATAAACCAAAAATATCAGTAACAAAACCTGGTGTGACTAATAAAACACCGGCTACTAACAACATTAAACCCGTGACTATTTCACCCGATGGCATTTCACCTTGTGCCATTTTGGTTTGTACCGATTGTAAAGTGGCCAAGCCTTGTTGGCGCACGTATTTGGCACCTAACCAAGCACTCAAAATAACAATAGCGATTGTTGGCCACAACCCTAGTAAAGCGCCCACTTGCATAATCACCGTTATTTCGATGATAGGGATAATGATAAAAAGTACAAATAATAGTTGAAACATAATAATTCCTTATTTTCTATGAAACTTATATTGGGCTAAACGGGTCTTTTTCAAGGGCAGTTGATAGAAGCCTAAGTTTTCCTTAATACTCAAGGTATACTATCAATAGGAATACAGCTAGAGGTAACAATTTTGTATCAATTAGTATTAACAACTTGCCCAGATGAAATAGTAGCTAAAAAAATTGCTCAGCAATTGGTTACAGAAAAACTTGCTGCCTGCGTTAATATGGTGCCAAATATCACCTCAATTTATTGCTGGCAAGACGAGATACATTGCGACAATGAAGTACAGTTACTGATAAAAACTGATGAAAGTAAATTCGCCATTTTAAATGATCGAATTAACCAATTACACCCATATGACGTGGTGGAAGTTATTGCCTTGAATATCCAGCAAGGTGATAAACATTATTTAAACTGGATCACTAATTCTTTGAAGTAGGCTTAATGAAAAACTTACTATCCCTATGCTTTCTAATGTTAGCAGCTTTTACTTTTCACCCCGCTGCGGCACAAGAAAAGCAATCTATTTTTGATATTTCTAATACCAGTTTATTTAGTAATGATGATGAATTTTTAAAAGTTGATCAGGCATTCGCTTTTAATTTTTATCAGAAAAACAACTTGCTAGAAGTTAGTTTCGATATTGCTCCTGAGTATTACCTTTATCGTCACCAATTTAAATTTAAGGGTGAAAATACCAACTTCATTCCGGTTTTATTACCTGATGGGATAGACCATGAAGACGAGTTTTTTGGTGTACAAAAAATATTTACTGATAAATTAGCATTCACCGTAAATCTTGAAAACGTATCAAATGATGCAAGTATTAAGATTACTTACCAAGGTTGTGCCGAAAAAGGCTTATGTTACCCACCAACCAGTAAGGTAATTAAGTTAAGCAAATTTATTACAGGTGAAGGTATTGCCAATACATCACCTTTAGCAACACCAAGTTCCGATGCAGACCAACAGACAAACGAAGGAGAGGTTCAAAAAAGTGAACAGCATCAGTTATCTGATATGCTCAAGCAAGATAGTTTGTTATTAACGCTAATTGCCTTTTTCGTTGGCGGTCTATTATTGTCATTTACGCCCTGCGTGTTTCCTATGTACCCTATTTTAACGGGTATTATTGTTGGTCAGGGAGAAGGATTAACGACTAAAAAAGCATTTACCTTATCTTTTTTCTACGTACAAGGCATGGCAATAACTTACACCCTTTTAGGCGTGGTTGTTGCCATGGCAGGCGCTAAGTTCCAAGCCGTTTTTCAGCATCCAATTGTATTAATTGGTCTTAGTGTTTTATTTATATTTTTAGCGCTATCAATGTTTGGTGTCTTTAATTTAGCGTTACCGGCAAGCTGGCAGAATAAACTGAACAATATAAGTAACAAGCAAAAAGGTGGCTCCATTACTGGCGTGTTAATGATGGGCGTTATTTCAGGCTTAGTTGCATCTCCTTGTACGACGGCGCCACTTACAGGCGCACTGCTTTACATATCTCAAACCGGCGATGTAGTCTTAGGTGCCTCTGCATTATATGCATTAAGTTTAGGTATGGGATTACCTTTACTTATTTTAGGTAGCTCTGGTGGTAAATTACTGCCTAAAGCCGGTGCTTGGATGAATATCATCAAAAACATTTTCGGCCTACTATTACTTGCTGTACCAGTATTTTTACTAGAGCGTTTTATCCCAGAAGTTGCTAGCCAAGCGTTGTGGGCATTATTGATATTAGTCAGTGCGAGCTACTTCTATGTTGCTAACCAAAATCACGCAGCAGCGCAAAATGATCAACAAGGAAAAGGCTTTTGGTATGGCTTACGTTCACTAATCATATTTTTGATGTTATTTTTTGGCGCTAACCTTGCTTACCAGTTAGTTTATCCAAGCAGTAATATTGTTACCAATAATGCTCAGCACGCTAGTTTTAAGCAAGTAACCTCTTTAGCGCAATTACAAGATGAAGTAAAAAATGCCAACATGCAGGGCAAAACAGTGATGGTAGATTTATACGCTGATTGGTGTATTGCCTGTAAAGAATTTGAAAAATATACTTTCGTAGATGCCGACGTACAAAAGGCATTGAGTAATAGTGTGTGGTTGCAAATTGACATGACAGAGTTCGACTCAAGCGATAATGCCGAACTTGTTCAGCACTATACGATATTAGGTCTACCCTCTATTCTGTTTTTTGATTTACAAGGAAATGAATTAACTAAGCAACGTACCACTGGTTTTATGAAAGCCGCCGAGTTTAGTGCTCACGTGAAGTCCATATTTAAATAGTCACGTTAATCGTTGAAAAGCATACTCAACCTAAATGAAGTCAGCCTCTGTGAAGGCTGACTTAAACAAACTTTCCTTAGGCTGATTTATCTGCTGATGAGTCAGAGCGAATTTTCTTAGCTACTTTCCAATAGCCCGATGCTGTTTGCTTGTCTAGCATAGTAAACAAATCTTTTTCTGGGATAGGCTTAGAGTAATAGTAACCTTGAATTATATCGCAATCGTTCTCAGTTAAGCTACGTAACTGCGCTTGTGTCTCAACGCCTTCTGCTACCACTGTCAAACCTAAGTTTTTAACCATTGCGATAGTCGAGGTGATAATTTGAAAGTCAGAATGATTTTCTAACATGCCAAAAATGAAACTCTTATCTATTTTAATAACATCGACCGGCATTTTCTTTAGGTACGCTAGCGATGAATAGCCAGTACCAAAATCATCAATAGCAAAACTAAAGCCAATAACTTTCAAGGACTCCATCATGGCAATGGTATGATCCATATCTTTAACTAACGTTTGCTCAGTAAGTTCGAGCTCAAAACTGCGCGCTGTTAATGAGAACTCTGCTAATAAATCTTTTAAGAAATGCGGTAAATTCGCATCCATAAACTGTCCTGCAGATAAGTTTATCGCAATACGCGCATCCTCTAGCCCATATTCTTTGATACTTATTGCTAACTCGAAACATCGACGAATTATCCAATAACCTAATTCAATCATATGCTGTGAGTTTTCTAAAATAGGAATAAAGTCTTCTGGTGATATCATTCCACGTTCAGGATGTTGCCAGCGCAATAGTGCTTCAAAACCATACACTCTTTTGGTTTTAGCACATATCTGCGGTTGTAAACTCAAACTAAACTGCTGTTTAGCTAACGCTTGTCTAACTTCACCTTCAAGCATCACTCGATGAGCGACACGTTGAAACATCTCTGGTTGGTAGATATGATATTGACCGCCACCATTGTCTTTTGCTTCATACATAGCGATATCAGCATGGCTGATCAAATCATCCGATTTTTCTGTCGCTGATTCTGTATAAGCAATACCGATACTGGTTGAGACATAAAATATATTAGTGCCAAGTTTTATTGATTCTTTAAACTGTAATAGTACTTTCTCTGCTACTTCAATAGCTTCATCGACACTATTAAGATGACTAAGCACAATAACAAATTCATCACCGCCAAAACGACTCGCTAAATCCAGCTCACCAACACTAACCCTCACGCGTTCTGCAGCTTGAATAAGTAACTTATCGCCAATATTGTGGCCATTACTGTCATTAACCTTTTTAAAGTCATCTAAATCAAGAAACAGCACAGCGACACCACTTTTGTGGCGCGTAATATTAGCTAATGACTTACGCAGTTGATAATTGAGCATATTACGATTAGGTAAACCCGTCAGCAAATCATACATCGCAATATTTTCTAATTCTTTTGTTTTTTGCTCTACCGCCAAGTTAAGTTGTTCTAATTCAAAGCTTAACTCTTGAGATGAATGCGTTAATACATCCAATTCATCTGCAAACATACGAGGTCTTTTTAGGTCAACTTGTCTAAACTGGTCAAACTTTTTTTGTGCTAATAAAGGTAATGCATTAGATAGCAGCAATAATCGTTTAGTAAAAGGACTAGAAATAAAATAAACAAATGCCGCGAGTAAGCTGAAAATAAGACTCAAAGATAATATAAAACGCTTTTGGTATGCATCGTTTTTTGCTTTGTAAGCAGTTACATCATCAATTAAAGCGAGATAAAAATTTTGATTGGCTTGTTCCGATAAAATTAATAAGTTTATCAAATAGCTATTATCTTCTAAGTCTAGGTGTAATCCTTGCTTTAGCACTTGATTAAGTGTCGAGTCAGGTTTATCCATTGCTACCAAAGATTCAGTTAATTCCATATTAGATGCCGAGAGCACTTTAATCGAGGGAGGTTTACTATCATTTTTATCTTCAGCGGATATACGGATGACCGCGACATCTCTATCTAAAGTTGTCTTCAAAGCAAACAGCATATCAACCAGTGAAGTACTCATGCTCACAACAACCATATCTCCTTGCTTATTAAGCAAAGGTAAACTCAATAACAATTGACAGCTTTGTGGGCAATATATTCGATGCTCTGGTTCTTGTAATCTAAAAACTTGTGCAATGTTATCTTGCACTACTGCTGGGAAGTCATTGGTAGCGAATAAGATATTTTGTTTTTCATCAACTAACCAGATATCTTCAACGTTAAGGTGTAACTGTAGAGCGTCATATTGCTTCTCTAATTGCATCGCTAGATTAGAAAAGTCGTCTTGCTGTGATAATTGGATCAAGTCAGTGAATGACTCTAACCAAACAGTTATTTTAGTGCGCAGAATACTATTATGCAGATTAACCTGTACTTGACCTTGGACAATATTATTTTGCTGAAATTCTTGATAATCGGTTTGTAAACGCCAGTAGGACAACGAAGAAAACCCTACTGCTAACAGCAGTAGGGTTGAGACTATTAGTACCAAAAGCTTGGTTGGTACACCAACAAATTTTATATTCATAACACTACTTCTAAAACCAATACATCAACTGGATAGCCCACATTTGCCAATCTTCGGTGTCATTTATTTGGGTATTCGGCACTACAACAGGGGTCAATTTACCCGCACCATTTACCCAATGATATTCCATGCGAGCACTAAAGTTACTAGTAATATCGTAATTCAGCCCCAAAGTAACATCTTTATGAAAGCCGAAGTAATAAGGAACTGCACCACCTGTGGCTTGTTCCAGCTTTTTACCATCTTTATCATCTTTATCTGAATAAAAATCTTCATAACGTGCTAATAGCGTTACTTTTTGCGTTAATTTATAGCGCGACTGTAAGTAGAAACCTTGCCCAATACTATCACGTTGAAATCCTGGATAATAAAAGCCATCAATAATAAAACGTTGCTGATATATTTCACCACTAAATTCCCAGTTTTCACCTTCATACAGAGCATTCATAGTATAATATTGAAAAGTAAAATCACTGTCATAAAACATATCACCACTACCCGTATCTCCTTGGTCATAAGTAAATTCTGCATTAAGTAATGAAATACCAAAACGCCAAGGTGAAAACGTAGGTTGCCAATATAAGCTTGTTTGAGCATCATGATTTTGCTCCGCACTGCCTTGAGCAAATTCACTTAAAATATTTTTTGTCTGCTCATCTGAAATAGGTGATTTACCGTAACTTAATTGCCAATCAAAATTACCATAGTCGTCCGTACTATAACTAACTTTTGTCGCAATGCCATCACTGCCTACAGCAATATCTCTAAATCCATCAAAATAGACTGATTGCGGTAAAATAATACTGGGTCTAGCAAAAGGAATATCTCTAGAGCTAGAGTAGAGCCAATGATTATTTTTAAAACGTCCAAAATACACATTGGCTTGCCAATTTTCACTAGTAAACGCTGACCAATCTATTAACGCATAATCTATTCTTGCACCTTGTGAGTAACGATTCCCGCCATCTAAGTAAACTACTTGACCGGCAATACGAAACTTATCCGATAATTGATAAGAAGCATTAAGGCCAATTTCAGTTAATTCTGCAGACACATCTCCATCATCATTTACAAAGTCACTGCCATTTACATCAATTAACCCTTGTGAGATAAAACCATGCAATTGAAAATCTTGCGAATTAGAGTAAGTTTCATTTTCTTCCGCTTGTGTTGCTCCGGCAAAGTAACCTGTAAAGATTACTGCGATCATAACCACTCGGAAAAAAAATCGTCTAAAACAATCCATGTTATTAACTCTGTTAGATATTTCAACTACAGCATTAGTTTTGAATTTTGACAACATTTACTACTCCTTTACTGCTAACCTGCTGACCGGTTTCCCTATCAGGAGTTTCTATCCTTTTAGTCTTTTCATTTTGTTTTATTAACGTTTCGTCATCTATGTAACCAATAGCCCCTGGTGTTTTAATAACCGCTTGAATAAGTTCTTTTTCAGATGCCACGATTGTAGGCGCAACGCCTAACCCTGAGTAAGTTAACTTGTGCCAGATACGATTAAGCTGATAGGGAAACATTTGTAATCGTTCTTTGGCAAATCGTTGATGGAGTTCATGCTGACTCGGCAACACAAAAACACTAATTGCACTATGATCACTCCAACGCAATTGACGCATTGTATAAATACGCCGTAGCTGTGACTTTGTTAAACTACTTTCAGTAACCTGCGGATGAGTCACTATCTCAATGGCTACAACTCGTGAAGACACGAGGCATGCAAAGATGAGAATAATAACGAGAGAGAAATATTTAATAAGGGATCCCTTACAATGAAACTGAACAAATGTAAAAAACTATTTAAAATCAATGTAATAATAAAAATAACTTGACAATAATAGCTCAAATAAACAAAAAATCAACATTTACATGCACCCAAAAGAGGTTTGACCAGTACTTTGCTGTTATATTCTTCGAAAACATAACCATTATCGCCAATAACAAAAAACTTGATAAATGATGCCTTTTTTTATTCACAGCGACGCCATTTTGTGTAATTATTAGGGAAATTAATTTTTAATGGTGTTTTAACAGAAGATGAGCGCAAAGTTTACAGTTTTAGTGTTAAATGGCCCAAACTTAAATATGCTTGGTAAGCGAGAGCCTGCTATTTATGGTAATCAAGGCCTATCAGAGATTATAGCTGAGCTAGGTTTGCAAGCTGATCAAAAAAATATTGCGTTAAAACATCTGCAATCAAATGCTGAGCATGAATTAATTGACGCTATTCATGATGGCTACCAACAAGTAGATTTTATCATCATCAACCCTGCCGCATTCACACATACCAGTGTTGCGATAAGAGATGCCTTACTTTCTGTTGCTATACCTTTTATCGAAGTACATTTATCAAATGTGCATGCGCGTGAAGCTTTTAGAAAACATTCATATTTGTCTGATATTGCCACAGGTGTTGTTTGCGGTTTTGGTGCGCAAGGTTATAGCTTTGCCCTTGATGCTGCCCATACATACCTAAATAAAAGCAAGTAGATAGATAAGAACTAATAACAAACCGTAACAGTTAATGACCAATCATTAACTTATATTTAAAAAATATTATTTTTAGTCACTCAAATTAAGGTGTCCCAATGGATATTCGTAAAATCAAAAAACTTATCGAGCTAGTTGAAGAGTCTGGTATCAACGAATTAGAGATCTCTGAAGGTGAAGAATCAGTACGTATCAGCCGTGGTGCTGTTGCAGTACAAGCAGCGCCTATGATGCAAGCCCCTATGATGCAAGCAGCTCCTATGGCAGCCCCAGTTGCAGCAGCTCCAGTTGAAGCCGCTGCTCCTGTAATTACTGGTCATATCGTTCGTTCTCCAATGGTTGGCACTTACTATGCCTCTGCTTCACCTGACGCTCCAGCATTTGCTGAAGTTGGTAAACATGTAAATGCTGGCGATACCCTGTGTATTGTTGAAGCAATGAAGATGATGAACCAAATTGAAGCTGATAAGTCTGGTGTTATTAAAGAAATATTAGCGAAAAATGAAGACGCCATTGAATTTGACCAACCGCTATTCATCATTGAATAAGCCCAACCAGAAGGGTTATTCCATGTTAGATAAAGTTGTTATTGCCAACCGTGGCGAAATTGCCTTAAGAATATTACGTGCTTGTAAAGAGTTAGGTATTAAAACGGTAGCTGTTCATTCAACTGCAGATAAAAACCTTAAACACGTATTATTAGCTGATGAAACCATCTGTATTGGTAAAGCACCAGCACCTGATAGTTATCTTAATATTCCTGCAATTATTACTGCGGCTGAATTGACTAATGCTGTAGCTATACATCCTGGATACGGTTTTCTTGCTGAAAATGCTGATTTTGCCGAGCAAGTTGAAAACTCTGGTTTTGCCTTTATCGGTCCAAAAGCAGAAAGCATCCGTATCATGGGTGATAAAGTTCAAGCTATCAAAGCAATGAAAGTTGCCGGTGTGCCATGTGTACCTGGTTCTGACGGCCCATTAAATGATGATGAAGCAACAAACAAAGCCCATGCTAAACGCATTGGTTATCCTATTATCGTTAAAGCTGCTGGTGGCGGTGGTGGTCGTGGTATGCGCGTAGTGCGCAACGAAGACGAATTGATAGAGTCAATTGCTTTAACCAAAAAAGAAGCCGGCACAATCTTCAAAAATGATATGGTTTACATGGAAAAATTCCTTGAAAATCCACGTCATGTTGAAATTCAAATAATGGCTGACGGCAAAGGTTCTGCAATTCACTTAGGTGAACGTGATTGTTCAATGCAACGTCGTCATCAAAAAGTAGTAGAAGAAGCTCCTGCACCAGGCATTACACCTGAAATGCGCGCTAAAATTGGTGAACGTTGTTGTAAAGCTTGTATTGACATTAACTACCGCGGCGCTGGTACTTTTGAATTCTTGTATGAAAATGGTGAATTCTACTTCATTGAAATGAATACACGTATTCAGGTTGAGCATCCGGTAACTGAAATGATCACGGGTGTTGATTTGATAAAAGAGCAACTGCGTGTTGCTGCTGGTCAGCCGTTATCTTATACCCAAGAAGATATCAAGGTTGCAGGTCACTCTATTGAGTGTCGTATCAATGCTGAAGATCCTCGTACATTTATTCCTTCACCGGGTAAAATTACGCGTTTCCACCCGCCAGGTGGTTTAGGCGTACGTTGGGATTCTCATATTTATGCTGATTACTCTGTTCCTCCACATTATGACTCTATGATTGGCAAGCTTATTACCTGGGGTGATAACCGTGATGTAGCTATTGCGCGTATGCGTAACGCGTTATCAGAGTTAGTGATTGATGGCATCAAAACCAACATTACTTTGCATCAAGATATTTTAAATGATCAAGGTTTTGTTAATGGTGGCGCTAATATTCATTATTTAGAGCACAAGTTAGCTGAACTTGACTAGCTAATACGTGATAATGAATAAATAAAAGCTCTGCAATTGCAGAGCTTTTTTGTTATTCTAGCATCATAAGTATAAGTAAAATTCCACTTATTTTGAGTTAAAAAAGCCTATGTCAAATTCCCATGAAAAACCAATAGCCCCTGCAGATGATGATTGTTGTGGTGGTGGTGCCTGTAACCCTTGTGTCTGGGATCACTATTACGCTGAACTACAAACATGGCGTATTAAAGAAGCTAAAATCAAAGAGCAACAAGCTGAAGCTGAGGAAATCTCAAAGTAGCATCGCTGTTAAAATCTACTTAGCTAAAATGCTCAGAGTCGTCTTATTTTTCTTTGAGCATGTGATAACTCTCCAAAGAGTAACCATACAAAAGGTAACAGCAACCTAACAATTGCCTACAACATTCCTATCAAGGCTTAGATAATATCTCATCACTAACTAAGTAGTGAGGCAGATATTATGTTAAATACTCTAGAACAATACGGTGACTTTACTCCTGTTGAAGCTTTCAAGACTGATAGCAGACAACAAAAGCATATTAAAGAAACTATGTGGGACAAGCTTAACTTCAGCCAGCAATATGCCGTATGCACCCTAGGACAGTTTGGTTACCTACTCACTTATGTTCGCTCAATTGGTGATACTACATTAGCGATATTAAAACAGGATGATAAAATTGCAACGATCAATGAAGCAGGGATCATCAATGTTAACCCAGATGTTATGTGCCGCCAGTAACAACCAAGCTAATACAAAATAGTTAACTCGTATGAAGCAGTAGAAATACCAAATGGATTAACATAAAGGCGAGTAGGCACTCGCCTTTTACATAAGCACAATTACGTCCCCCTCCCCCTAGAGCAAAGAAAAGCTTCCTAATCTCTCATCGATAAATTACCAAATATTATCTATGCCCAATGGCACTAAGGTAGTAAATCAACTCGTACTTAACTCCGCTAAGGTACTTAACTAACCCCCGAATACAGCTATAACGAGGTTGCCTCAAACATTAGCTGTTTTCAGCATAGGTTTATGCTGATCTTTTTAATATTTATTAAGGAAACAAAATGTTAGAAAACACTCCAGTAAAAAGTACCACATTAAAAGGTAAAACAGCGCTTATCACTGGCTCAACAAGTGGTATTGGTTTAGCCAGTGCGCATGTGCTGGCAGAACAGGGAATTAATTTAGTTTTACACGGCTTAATGAGCGACGATGAAGGTACTAGCCTAGCGCAAAAGTTTTCTGAAAAATATCAAATAAAAACTTTATTCGATAATGCTAACTTAATGGACTCAAATGCCATTAGTACTTTTATGGATAAAGTCATTAAAACGATGGGTTCAGTCGATATATTGATCAACAATGCCGGTATTCAGCATACTGAAGCAGTGGATACATTTCCTGAGAATAAATGGAATGACATCATTGCTATTAACTTAACCGCTGCCTTTCATACTATTCAGCACTCTCTAAGTGGTATGAAAAAAAATTCATGGGGTAGGATTATTAATATTGCTTCAGTTCATGCCCTAGTGGCTTCTAAAAATAAAGCTGCATATTGTGCAGCAAAACATGGCATTGTTGGGCTAACTAAGGTCGTTGCGCTTGAATGCGCAGAACAGGGCATTACAGCCAACGCTATTTGTCCCGGCTGGGTAGATACACCACTTATCAATGATCAAATTACTGACATTGCTAATAAAGAAAGTACTAGCTTCGAGCAAGCAAAATATCAACTTATTACGGCTAAACAGCCCTTGCCTGAAATGATGGCGCCTCGTCAAATTGGTGAATTCATCCTCTTTCTTTGCAGTGATAGTGCCCGCAGCATTACCGGCTCATCATTACCTATGGATGGCGCTTGGACTGCCCAATAACTACTTTGTGTTAAAAAGACAATTGATTTAAATATTTTCCCATGCGTTTTATAATTAATTATTCATATTATATTAGTGATAAATTTCAGTAATACCAGTAGTTGACTGTGTAGAGAATAATCTAATCATAACGAGAAAAATGTACTAATCATTACCCTTTTAATATAAGTTGAAAGAAATTACTTCCCAAGGATAAAGAATGACTTTAGCTAGAGCGCTGCCCATGCGTGTATTTTTCGTGGCTGCACTATTTTTTCTGTCTGGCTGCGCCAGCATGAATCTAGACTACGAAGAGCCCACTATCGAGTTGGTTTCTTTTAAGGCTTTGCCAGCTAATGGCTTCGAACAAAATTTTGAAATAGGCTTGAAATTAACCAACCCTAATAATTTTGAATTACCGTTCAATGGTATTAGCTATCAACTGAGCGTGGCAGGAGAGGCATTAGCTCATGGTGTTGCCGCGAATATCCCGACGGCAGGAGCTTACGGTGAGTCACGTTTTGTGGTTCCTGTTTCAACTAGTTTAATGGGGGGCTTCAAGGTGTTAAGAGCGCTTATGAATAGTAAAGGACAAGATATCAGTTACCAATTGAAGGCTAAATTAGATATCGACATTCCCTTTATGCCCAAGTTAACCGTTATTCAAGATGGTATTATTCCCCTCGGTCAAAAACCTCAATAACGAGGTTTATCATCCCTAGTTTTAGAGGTTGAATTAACTACTTCTCTATAAGTGAAGGCTGATTTATATTTAAGAATAAAAACCGAGCCGACTAAACTAGGTAAAGCGAATTAAAAGAAAAGTAAAAAATTATTGGTCATTAATACCCACTTTAACAAATTGACCTATGAGCTGATAAGTTTGTTCGCATTCATCGCTAACTAAATCATCAAGCAACATATAGGCGTGAGTCATTCCATCAAAGGAGTGGTGTTCAACAATTACGCCGACCTCTTCCAACGATTTAGCATAAGCGACACCTTCATCTCTTAGCGGGTCGCATCCAGCAGTAATAACCAAAGTTGTTGGCATATTCGCAGAAAATTGACCAAGTAATGGTGATGCTTTCACTATTTTAGCTTGCGTAACCTCGTCTTGGCCAGAGCTACTTACTTGAAAGTACTGCTGAAAGTACCAATAAATCTTATCTTTTTCTAATAAAAATCCTTGGCCATTTTCATCGATAGAAGCGCTATTCATAGTGTAATCCACACTTGGATAAATCAGAATTTGCTTATCAATTTTTACCGAATCGTTAGTTTCTTCATTAGCTAAATTATTCATCACTAAACTAGTACAGATGGCACCGCCAGCACTATCACCAGCAATATAAAGTTCATCACTATATTTCATATTTGTCAGTAAGCTTTGATAGCGTTCGAGTACTTGCTGACAATCATCCAAGCCTGCTGGGTATGGGTATTCAGGTGCTAATCGATAATCAACACAAATGACAATAGCCTGAGTAGCAAGCGCGAGTTTACGACTAATGGGGTCATATAAATCGATACTGCCGCACATATGTCCGCCGCCATGAAAATGCAGTAATACTGGCAACACATCATTAGGTGCAGGATTATAAATACGAACGGGAATATTATGGCTAGAGGTCGCTAAAGAATCATCTTTTACTATCGCCATATTTGGCCCTGAACCAATGAGTGCTGATAAATTATCTAAGCCCTGTCTAACTAATTCAGCACTAAACCCCTGCCCTGTTGTTTTGGCCGCAGCAATGGCAATATTTGCTTGCTCAAGAAGTGTTACTAACTTGGGAGATATTATTCCGCGCATAATTTGTCCTTAATTGTTGATTCTTTAACTTTCCCTGTTTCAGGCAAGAAAAAACTGCCAATAAAAAAGGTACTACTTATTAATGAAATGAGAATAAATGAAGCGGTATAATCACCTTGATTCATATCCACTAATTTACCAAATAGCCATAAGATAACAGTAGAAAATAAGTAGCTGATTGAATAGAAAAAACTAAATACCACGGTAATACGTTGCCCTGTCATTTTAGGTAACTCATGAGGAATAGAAACTAGCGCAGTGATAGGAAAGAAAATAAAAAATCCTAGCACAATGGCAGATAGGGTTTGTAACCAAACACTGCTACTAAAAGATACGCCAATAATAGTCAGTACCATCATAGCACCAGACCATCGAATAACAGGCAAACGAAGTGGCATTTTTTTACTGTAAATAATGCCCGCTAATGTACCAATAATACCAAAACCTATCACCCACTTACTCTGGCTAATGCCGGCTTTAGGGTAAAAAGTAAATAGACAAATATAAAATGCCAATAAGCCCGAATAAGTTAAGCCATAAGCCCAAATGAATTTATCCTTTAGGCCATCAATATAACTATAATTTTCGACGGTTTGATGCTCTTGATCGTGTCCCTGAGTCTCAGGTTCAAACTTTACCAATAACCAAACAAAACTTAACAATAAACTAGCGATTGAAAAGCTAATCAAACTAACTTTCCAATCCCCAGTGAACTGATTAATTGCTGTCATTTTCCATAACACTACACCCGTACCAATATTAAAAGCAACCGCATTAAGACCGTTAATAACAGGGCGTTCATTAACTGGAAACCATTGCATAACAATAGGATTGAAGTAGACAATCATGAACGCTCCACCTAATCCCATCAGAAATCGACTTAGCAATAACAATTCATAATTAGGGGCAAATGGCGTTAACAAACCAATGGCTATAAACAAGCTAGCAATAAAAAATGCGTACTTGAGGCCAAACTTTAACGCGACCCAAGCAGCAGCGAACGTACCAACAATTTTTGCCAAGGTTACCGCGCCACTGATAAAGCTTGCAGAAGCTAAACTATCAATGTGCATAGCCGACATTATTTGTCCCATACTTGCTGTGCCGCCTACCCAAGCCATAGCAAATAGTACATAACTAATAAAAACAATGGCTTCAACCAAGTATTTGTTACTGATTTTCATATATGATAGTTTCTAATCAAGGTAAATATTTACCTGTAGATTAGCGTATGACTGTTAGCAAATAACTACTACCTTAGTTCACTACCCCGTTATATAAGGCATGTTATGCTGACCATAGTGTTATATAACGCTTCTTCCGTAACTTTTAATACAGCTCATACCATAAAGGATAGTTTTTGTTAGTTTGGCTTTCACTCGATACTTGGCTTATCACCGTACTGTCCATTGCTTATTTGGCAATGCTATTTATTGTTGCCCATTGGGGACAAAATCAAGCCTCTGAAAATTGGAGCTGTAAACCTTGGGTTTATAGCTTATCACTAGGGGTTAGCTGTAGTTCATGGGCATTTTACGGCACAGTTGGCCAAGCAGCTACCACTGGGGCATGGCTCGCACCAATTTATATCGGCTCTATTCTTTGTTTAGTACTGGCTTGGCCAATGCTGCATAAAATTCTCCTGATCGTTAAGCAACAAAATTTAACTTCCATTGCCGATTTCATTGCCTTTCGCTACGACCGCTCACCTAAAGTCGCTGCGCTGGTTACCCTCGTTGCACTAACGGGTATTATTCCCTATATAGCGTTGCAACTTCGCGCCATCAGTACCAGTTTTGATCTATTAACCGGTACTTATCAATCAGGTATCAGCACAGCTTTTGTGGTGACTGTCGTCCTCATCTTATTCAGTATTTTATTTGGTACTCGCCAAATAGCCGCCAATAAGCAGAATCAAGGGTTAGTGCTGGCAATCGCTTTTAGCTCGGTAATCAAATTGTTCGCCTTAACTGCGGTAGGTATTTTTGCCACCTTCTATGTTTTTGATGGTTTTACCGACTTAATCAACCAAGGTGAAAACATCAGTTCAATGACTGGCACTAATTCTATTTATCTTGCGGTAGCACAAGCTGTGTTGGGGGCTATCACCATATTTATCCTACCTCAGCAGTTCCACATGATGATGATTGAAAATCACCATCAACAAGAGTTAAAAACGGCCCGTTGGCTGTTTCCTTTATACCTGTTACTCATTAATGTTTTTATATTACCCATCGCCATTGCTGGGCAATTAACCTTTCCCGGCGGTAGTGTCGATGCCGATACTTATGTCTTAACTATCCCGCTTTTCTACCAGCAAGCTTGGCTTGGTATTACGGTTTACATAGGTGGCTTAGCAGCAGCAACTAGCATGGTAATCGTGGCGGCTATTGTATTGAGTACCATGGTATCAACCGAAGTCTTAACACCACTGGTATTAAAATTTCGTTTATTTACGAGTAAGCAAACGCAGCAAATGTCAGGGCTACTACTCAACTTACGTCGTGGCTCTATCGCCATTATTTTACTGCTCGCATTCACCTTCGAGCGTATCGTTGCTCAGCAAAATCATCTTGCCACCATTGGTTTGTTATCCTTTGTTTTACTTTCACAATTTGCTCCGGCCACCATCGGTGCTTTGTACTGGCGTAAAGCCAATGCAAAGGCAGCATTAACCGGGTTAATTGTCGGTAGTATCGTCTGGCTCTATACCCTGTTATTACCAGCATTAACGCCATCAAGCCAATGGATTGAAACAGGCTTATGGCAAATTACTTGGTTAAAGCCTACCGCCCTCTTTGGCATTGATTTCTTGGATAGTACTAGCCATGGTGTTTTTTACAGTTTGCTGCTCAACGTAATCTGTTACGTTGTTGTTTCGTTAATCAGCCAACGCAGTGTCGGTGAAAAACTACAAGCCGAATATTTTGTTAATAAAAGCCAAAACCAGTTTGAACGGCATTTATCCCTCGATGACTTATACAGTTTATTAGTACGCTTTATTGATAAACCTGCTGCTGAAGCATTAATTACCTTTGCTAAAAGTAGTGGCAAAAACGAAAATAACATTGAATACACTCGTCTACAGCTTTCGGGCGTACTAGGCTCAGCTTCAACACGCATGGTAATGAAAGCTGCCTCAACGTCTCAGGATATGCCCCTAGAGGATGTCGTAAGCATTGTCGATGAAGCCAACCAAATGTTTCGCTTTAACCGCGAGTTATTACAATCGGGGGTAGAGAATATTGAACAAGGTATTAGTGTTATTGACGCCGATATGCGCTTAGTTGCTTGGAATCAACGCTATATTCAATTGCTTGATTATCCTGAAGGCTTTGTCTGCGCAGGAAAACCTGTTGAAGAGTTATTACGCTATAACATAGCCAAGGGCATAATTACGGGTACAGGTACTGGTGAAAATGCTAGTAGGCACGACGAAGGTGAAGATTTAATTGCCCGGCGTATTGAGCATATGCGCATGGGTCATAACCATTACTTTCAGCGTTCTATGCCCAATGGCGTAGTTTTAGAAATTAGGGGCCAATCAATGCCTGGTGGCGGCTTTGTTAGTACCTTTTCTGACATTACCGCCCATATTGAAGCAGAGAAAGCTTTACAAAAAGCCAATGAAAGTTTAGAAAAACGTGTCGAAGTAAGAACCCAAGAGCTGAGACGAGCTAAAGCAGAAGCGGAAGCGGCCAACAGCAGTAAAACACGTTTTTTAGCTGCCGCTAGCCATGATTTAATGCAACCCTTTAATGCCTTGTCACTGTTTACCTCTATGTTGAAAAAGAAAGTCGAAAACGATGAGTTAGCACAATTGGCTAATAATATTGACGATTCATTGAATGTTGTTGAAGCGCTGCTTTCCGATTTAGTCGAAATCTCACGTCTTGATAATAACTTAGACGTTATTGAGAAGAGTCACTTTGCGTTAGATGAGTTATTAATACCATTAAAAAATGAGTTTACCGTTTTAGCCCTGCAGGATGACATTAGTTTTAGCTATCAACCTAGTTCAACCTGGGTAAATTCTGATAAACGTATGCTACGTAGAATACTACAAAACTTTTTATCAAACGCAGTACATTATTGCCGTGATAAAACCGGTGACAAAGCAGGTATTACCAATAAAATAGTCTTAGGTGTTCGCCACAAAAAAGACGTGGTCCGCATCGAGGTCTGGGATAACGGCCCTGGTATAGCGGCCGATAAACAACTGACTATTTTTCAAGAGTTTGAGCGATTAGACCAGAACCGTGAGATACCAGGTCTAGGCTTAGGCTTAGCCATTGCTGAACGTATGGCTTCGTTACTCGATTTGAAAATATCACTTAAATCGACCGTAGGAAAAGGCACTTGCTTTATGGTTGAATTACCGAGAATTAAACATGACGCCGTCAATCTGCCGAGTAACTTATCTAACAAAACACCGAGTAAAACATCATCCACAGTATCAAGTAAATTAACTAGCAAAGCCTCGGACAAAGTAACGACAAAAACAGCAAGTCATGACATTAAGCATAGCGGTACTGTCAATGAAGATTTTGCCGATATATCAGTATTAGTTATTGATAATGATGCATTGATGTTAACGGCTATATCTTCACAATTAATTGAATGGGGCTGTTTGGTTTATACCGCGAAAGATAAATCGTCACTAACTAAGGTTGTGAATAAAATGCAACAACCCGCTCGCTTTATCATTGCTGATTATCATCTCGATAATGATACCAATGGCGTTGATTTGGTCACTGATTTATTATTCAAAGAGCATTGGCAAAGCCCTTGTGTTATCTGCTCTGCAGATCCTTCTGAACAAGTTAGGCAACACACCAGCGATGCGAATTTTCTTTTTTTAAGAAAACCCGTGAAAGCATTGGCATTGAAACGCTTAATTAGGCAGATGATTATCCGCTAACTAAGCCTAGTTAGGTGTTTTTTCATAGTCCGTTAGATAGGGCTATTAACATTCTCTGTTGGCGCCAACATCAGCTGTTGATAAGCAAGCCCTGCTAACGTTCGATTATTCACTTCCAACTTTTCCAAAATAGCAGAAACATGTTTTTTCACTGTGGTTTCTTTAATGTTGAGATCATAAGCAATCTGCTTATTAAGTTGACCATCAGCAATTTGAGTTAGCACTACGTACTGTTGCGGCGTTAATTGTCCTAGCTGTTTAGCTAGTTTTTGATGAGCAAGTGCGGTTTGTTGGCCTTCATTTTTTTCTATTAATTCAGGTAACCAAATATCACCCGTCAATACTGTATCAATAGCACTGGCAATGGTGGTTAAGTTGGCTGATTTAGGAATAAATGCCGCAGCACCAAAGTTAATCGCTTTTTGCATAGTCTCATCATTATCATCAGAAGACACCATAATCACCACTAAATCGGGGTAGTGGTTTTGCAGCTGAGTAAGTCCGGTAAAACCATCATTACCTGGCATATGCAAATCGAGAAAAACTATTTCTAAACTTGGCGTTGCTTCAATAGCAATTAATAACTCACTAAAGTTGTCGGCTTCTAACGTGCCGGCATCATCAATACATTCGATGATAGCTTGTTTAAGTGCCGTACGAAATAATGGATGATCATCGGCAATAATAACTTTTGCTTGTGACATTTAACGCTCCTACATGATTCTTAATCCAGTATGAAAAAAAGAGCTGACAAGTGCCAGCTCTTTTTACTCTGAATTCACTACTTTGTATTTTACTATTTACATTGTCCTAAATTCAGCGAGTCAATGCTTAGAACTGGTAACCAATCGTTAATGAAATAGTTGTTGGGTCACCATAATAAGCAATAAGCGTAGTATCGCCACCAAAGCCCGGTAACCAATTACCATCTTCATCTTGGCCGCCAGTAAAGTCATAGGCACCAACCATATACTCTTCATCGGTAATGTTTTTCCAATGTAGAGCGGCAGTCCAATCACCTTCATTACTGTACCAATTTATACCCAAGTTAAGTAAACCATAGGCTTCTTGAGTCAGCCTATTATCAAGTTCAACCAAAGCATAATCGCCACGATAGTAATAATTACTATTAATAACAAAAGAGCCAACAGAAGTTTCAATATCGTAAGTAACACCAAAGTTAGCTGTCGTATCAGGAGTATTGGCTACAGTATATATATCAGAAATATCATCATAACCAGTACCATTCCAGCTTAATACTTCAGTAAATTCACTATCAATATAACCCAAAGCAAAGTTAAAGTTTAGTGACTCTGTTGCAGCATATTCTACCTCAAGCTCTAAACCTATTGCTTCAGATTGACCAATGTTACCTAAGCGTGAATCTAACACAGTAGGATCTTCATTTGGTACCACACTTTTGTATTGACGATCTTTATGTTCTAGTGCAAAAACGGTTGCATTAACACGTAATTGATTAAACCACTCACTTTTTATACCAAGCTCAACAGAATCAACTATTTCAGGATTTACTGCTGGTTCATTGGTTGATGCACGAGGGTTAAAGGTACCAGATTTGAAACCTTGTGAATAACTAGCAAATATCATCATATCTTCATCAACTTGATACTCGACTCCCACTTTTGGTGTGAAACGTGACCAAGTTTTGTTGCCATTTAACACTTCTGTTACTGGTAAATCTCCACGGGTATATCCAGGAATCCAGTTTGACTCTGGGTATTCAATTGAAAAGCGTAGGTCATCATTTACATTCGCACCTTTTTCTTCTTCTGTATAACGAGCACCTAAAGTAAACGATAAATTTTCAGTAAGATTGTATGAACCTTGTGCATAAACAGCATAACTTTCGCTATTATTACAGCCACTCTTTTCTGCTGTTAAACTTTGAAAAATTATAGCGTCATATTGACCGCACGACTCGGCATCAAAATAATATAAGCCAGAAACAAATGATAAGTTATCTCCATCATAATTTAACTGAAACTCTTGTGAAAACTGCTCATCATCATAAATAGCTGGTACATCAAAAATTTGTAAAGGAGTATTATCAAAATCAATATTGGTTGGAGAGTAATTCTCACGGGCAGCAGTTACTGACTTTAATGACCAAAAATCATTAATGAAATACTCAGCGGTTAAACTCCAGCCTTCATTCTCAACCAAATTTTTGGTTGGCAAGCTTGTATATGAGTCATATACACTATCCGGTATAGGCGCATCAGTTACTATACTAGGTAATAAACGATAACCCCCCTTAGCGTTGGAATCATCTTGGGTCTTATCGTAATTAAAACGGAAGAACCAGTCATCTGTCGGGGTAAATTCAATCGTCGCTCGGCCAGCAAAAACGTCCTTGTTATAGTTTTCTAAATCTTGCCCTGGTAAGCCTGATTGTAAAAAGTCTCCATAACCATCACGAGATAAGCTGGCTAAAGCAAAACCAACATATAATTTGTCATCAATTACAGGCACCGTTCCAGCCACTTTATAATCTTGACGTGCATAATTACCAAAGGTTGCTTTTATGTCAAATTCCATATCACCAGACATTTTTTTGGTAACATATTTAATCGCGCCCCCTATGGTATTTTTACCGTATAAACTGCCTTGTGGTCCACGTAGTACCTCAATACGTTCAACATCAAGAATATCAAGCACTGCCCCCTGTGGACGAGCAATATAAACATCGTCGACATAAATACCAACGCCAGGTTCATAACCCCATAAAGGATCCTCTTGACCCACACCACGGATAAATGCCGTTAAGGTTGAGTTAGTACCACGGCTGCTTTGTAGCGTGGTATTTGGTGAGAATTGTTGAACTTCAGTCATGACACTAATGCCATTTTGTTCAAGCTGCTCTGCACCAATGGAGGTTACTGCCACCGGAACATGTTGCAAGGTCTCTGCCGTTTTACGTGCGGTCACTTCGATACGTTCAAGACCGGGGTTATCTTGAGCAGTTGTTGATTCATTTGCCTCTTCTGCAAGAGTAATGTTAGTAGTTAGCGCGCTGGCAATAGCTAAAGCGAGGTAACTTAATTTTTTGTTATAGCGTTTCATAGTAGTGCCTTATTATAATTT
>MAAF01000107.1 GCA_002163005.1 Colwellia psychrerythraea
CGCGCTGTTATTGATTACGCTGCACAGTTAGATGCAGGTTTAGCTACTTGGATTGAAGTAAACGTCGCTTTCCCAAATGCCATGGTTGATAGTATCACTCCAAAAACTGAAGATTACACCGTAGACAGTGTTTCAACGGCGATTGGCGCGCGTGATAAATGGCCAATTCAACGAGAGCAGTTTACCCAGTGGGTAATTGAAGATAATTGGAACGGTGAACGCCCTGCTTGGGATAAAGTAGGCGTGGTGTTTACTTCTGATGTTGAGGGATTTGAAAAAGCTAAATTACGCTTACTTAATTGTCTGCACTCGACCTTAGCTTATGCTGGCTCACTAGCCGGCTTTGAGACTGTTTTTGATGTCACCAGTGATGATGCTTTTTATCAGTTTATTTGTCAGCTAGCTAACGAAGAAGTCATTGGCTCATTCGAAGCACCTAAAGAGTTAGATGTTGAAAGCTACAGCAAAGAAATCATTGAACGTTTTTTAAACCCAGAAATTCGCCATTTATTAGCGCAAATAGCTTGGGATGGTTCGCAAAAAGTACAAATGCGCATCTTGCCTATTATTGAAGATAACTTGGCTTTAGGTCGTTCTACCAAACTTCTTTCTTTATCACTAGCCTGTTGGTTCGAGTTTATTTGTCGTGCTTTAAAAGAAGACAGAGAAATTGTTGATCCACTTGCTAGCGACTTTGCCAACATGCCTGCGCTACTTAGTGATGATTGCTCAGATGTTGTTGCTGCCTTCTTAAGTATTGAGTCTGTTTTCGGCCAAGACTTAAAAAATAATACATGCTTAAAAGCGCAGTTATCCAATAGTTTATCAGCCTTGCGCATTGGCGAAGTAAGTCAAATCAATTCAGTTGTGGAGAAATTATGTTAAATCCAAGTTTTGCAGCATTAGTAAAAAACAGCCCTATCCTGCCTGTTTTACATATGGAAAGTGTTGAAGATGCGGTTAATGTCAGCCGTGCTTTATTTAAAGGCGGCATCACCTGTGCTGAAATCGTTCTACGTTCACCTGTAGCACTTGATTGCATCAAAGCTGTCGCTGAGCAGGTGCCTGAAATGACCGTTGGTGTAGGTACGTTAACCACGCCACAACAAGTAAAAGACTCGGTCGCGGCGGGAGCTCAATTTTTAGTAAGCCCTTCATTTACTAAAACCTTAGCAACGGCAATGATAGATACTGGTTTGCCTATGTTGCCGGGTGTGGTATCGCCTTCTGAAATTACCCAAGCATTAGAGCTGGGCATAACAGAAGTAAAGTTTTTCCCTGCTGCTCAATATGGTGGTGCAAAAACTATTAAGGCATTATCAAGTGTTTTTAGTCAGGTAAAATTCTGCCCAACTGGTGGTGTAAGCCTTGGCAATATGGCTGAATATTTTGCCAATAAGAGTATTTTTGCTGTCGGTGGTTCTTGGATGGTACCGAAAGATCTTATTGCTAATAAAGATTGGGACGCTATCACACTACTATGCCAACAAGCTATTGCTGCTATCAATGACTTGGACAAATGCGCATGAACACAAACATAGCCAACATCATAGTAATGGGCGAATGTATGGTCGAATTCGGCCATGCCGCTGGCTGCTCAGATAGCGATAACCTCTATAAAAAGAGCTTTGCTGGTGATGTCTTTAATACCGGCATTTACATTAAACGCTGCGTTAAAGACCAAGCCAATGTTAATTTTTTAACAGCCATTGGCACCGATGAAAATAGCAATGAAATGCTCGCTATGATGGAAAAAGAGTCACTTGAGACTAGCTTGGTATACCAGTCAACAAGCGCGAAAATGGGCTTGTATTTAATCAATGTCGACAGTGAAGGTGAGCGAAGCTTTAGTTATTGGCGTGAAACCTCTGCTGCAAAACAAGTGGTTAGGTTTCTTAGTGACGACTTAGCTAACCCAGCGTTTGAAAATGTTGATAGCTTCTTCTTTTCAGGTATTTCTATTGCGATTTTATCTGAAGGAGACAGACAAAAGTTATGGCGTTTTATAGTTAAACTTAAAGCTGCTGGCACAAAAATCATCTTCGATCCTAACTACCGTCCAATGCTATGGAGTACGCTCAATGAAACAAGAGCAGCTTACGCCGCAGCCTTTGAGTTAGCGGATATCGCCCTACCCGGTGTTGATGATCATATGGTGTTATACAATGCTAAAAATGCTGAAGATGTAGCTACTTTTCTAGAGCAGTTTGCTATTGATGAAATCATCATCAAAAATGGCTCACAAGGCATGCTATTAAGTGTTGATGGCAAACGTAGTTATATTGATGTTGACCCTGTTGAAAATGTTGTAGATACCACCTCTGCAGGTGATGCTTTTAATGGTGCTTATCTGAGTGCAAGATTACTTAGAAAATCAGCTGAACAATCAGCTAATTTTGCTGCTAAAGTGTCTGCTTGTGTAATTCAGCATAAAGGCGCAATTGTTGATGAAACGGTATTTAGTCAGCAACTTATTGACTACCCTATGTAGGTAAAGCATTGCTTTACTAAGGAAATATTATGAAAACAACTCGCCATTGTTTAGCGACAGATTTAAAAAATAATCCTGAGCTAATTGAGCAATATAAAGAATACCACAAGCCTGGGAATGGCTTCCCTGCTGTAGCTAAAAGTATTCGTGATGCTGGCATTGTAGAAATGGAAATTTACCTGATTGAAAACCGTTTATTTATGATCATGGAAGTGGATGATTCATTTGACGGTGCTGCTAAAGCTAAAGCCGACGCACAATGTCCTGAAGTACAAAAATGGGAAACCTTGATGTGGCAATTTCAACAAGCTTTACCTTGGGCCAAAGACGGTGAAAAATGGCTACCGATGGAAGAAATATTTAAGCTTACTGAGCAGCCATAACTTAGCATCGGCCTATAAGCAACCTACTTCCCTCTACAACAAATGCCCTAAAATTTCCTAAAGAGAATAAACATACAAAAGAGAGTGCTATTGCACTCTCTTTTTTTATCTTCACTGTTTCTGTTCTCTTAGCCAATAATAGCTGACTTTACTGCAACACCACCTGCAAGCTTTACACTACTTTACATAATACACCAAAATGAAAAGGTCTTATTAATCAACAACAAACATACAACACAAGACAATCAACAAGTATGGTTCAATAACAACTATTGACAAAAAGCCTACAAAACAATAATGTACTTTATAAATAATACGCACACATTGTACTTAAATAAGGTAAGGTAATGACCCCTTTCAAAAGCAAGTTGATTATTTCATTAGGTATTTGCACGTCTTTGATGCTCTCATCAACCGTTAATGCACAAGATAGTGCTAACAAGGCAACGACTACCCCAAACAAGCCCAATATACTTTTTATTCTGGCGGATGATTTAGGTAAAGAATGGATCAGTGCTTATGGCGCTGAAGACATTTCTACCCCTAATATTGATGAACTCGCCAATCAAGGCATTCGTTTTGATAATGTTTGGTCACATCCTCAGTGTACGCCATCACGAGTCTCTTTAATCACAGGACAATATCCTTATCGCAATGGTTGGGTAAACCACTGGGATGCACCTCGCTGGGGCCAAGGTTATTTAGATTGGCAGCAAAACCAAAGTGTCGCAAGAGTAATGAAAGATGCAGGTTATGCAACGGCAGCTGCGGGTAAATGGCAGGTTAACGATTTTCGTATCGAGCCTGAAGCCATGACTAAACACGGTTTTGATGATTATGCCATGTGGACAGGTCATGAAACAGGTGTACCTGCCAGTGCCGAGCGTTATTGGGACCCATACATCCATACTAAAAAAGGCAGTAAAACCTATAAAGGTGAATTTGGCGAAGATATTTTTTCTGAGTTCCTATTGAGTTTTATTGAAAAAAATAAAGAGCAACCTTGGTTTGCCTATTTCGCCATGAACTTACCACATGCCCCTTACACAACAACGCCCCATAAAACCAAAGTCGATGGCAAGCTCAATAAACACAAGGCTATGGTTGAATATGCTGATTTTATTTTAGCTAAAATGATTAGCCGCCTTGAAGAAATGGGCGAACGTGAAAATACCATTATCATTTGGACAACCGACAATGGCACCAATAAAAGCCTTGTTGGCACACTTAATGGCCGTAAAGTGCGTGGTGGTAAACAAAAAACTACTGAAAATGGTATCAACTCACCCTTTATTATCAGTAGCCCAGGGCTAGTACCCACAGGTGTTGTTAGTGATACCTTAGTAGACTTTACTGATATCTTACCAACGTTTGCAGACTTAGCCGGAGCTAATATCCCTGCTGACTACAAACTCGATGGACAATCTTTTGCGCCTTATATTCTTAATGCGAAACAAGACGGCTCACGAAGTTCAATTCTTGCTATGGGCGGTATGAATGAAGCCGAAGTATCAGAGGTTGGCATTGAGAATAAGTTTGTCTTTAGAGACAGGGTAATTCGCGATAAAAGATACAAGCTATTTGTTAATGCCACACAACCACTTTCTTATGAAAAACTGGTTGATTTGCAAACCGATCCTGAAGAAAAAATCAACTTAATCGATAGTAAAGACCCACAAATTGTTGCGGCAAAAGCAGCATTGATTAAAGTTGCACAGGCACAACCTAAACGCGATAACGATCCAAAATATCGTAAAAGACAAGCATTGAGTTGGGATAAACCTGTGACAGTGAAGTCACAAGAGTGGAAACACTAGATTCTTTAATTGCTAACTATTTACTTCTAAATAGTTAGCAGAAATAATCACTTTTATAGGTAACTCATAAAAGTGATTGAACGGTTAGAGGTATTAAGATGAACTTCCTGAAGAAAACCTTAACAGGTGTTAGTGCTTTAGTACTGAGTCTGTCAGCAATTGCCGCTCACGCAAACGATGAACGTCCTAATATATTACTTATTTTGGCTGACGATGTTAGCCCTGATATGTTCACTGCTTATGGCCACGAAGGCGCTGCCAATACACCAAACATCGATAAACTAGCCGCACACGGTGTTCAATTCCAAACTACCTATGCAACGGCAAAATGTGGCTCTTCTCGTGTTGAAATAATGACCGGGCGTTACGCACAAACAACCGGCGTATATACCAACGAAATCTGGCTTGGCAATGCCCATAAAAAAGTTTACAGCAACAACATACCCTTTAGTCGTATTTTAAAAGATGCAGGCTACGCTACCGGCATTACCGGTAAATGGCATGCTGGCATGCAAATGCCTTATGAAGACGTACTCGCTTTTGATGAGCACGCATTATGGGAAGGTCCTAAAGAAATTGCCAAACTTAAAGGCTCACCAAAGTTCACAGGCTTAATGGAAGATAAAAAAACCACCTCTCGCTACTGGCACCCGGGTTATGTAAAAAATGGTAAATTGCTTGATACCAAACCATTAGATTTCAGCCTTGATATTGAAGCTGATTTCATTATGGAATTTATGGAAAAGAACGTTAAAGCGAAAAAACCGTTTTTAGCTTACTGGCCAACTGTTGCACCACATGGCACTCGAACTGGTATGCCAACCAACCCACTTAGAGGTAAACCGGGTCTTTTAGGACAAGGAAAAGGTAAAAAGAAAAACCGTATTCCGGGCGAAAACCAAGCAAGATTTGTTTCACTCATTGAATACCTTGATTTAAAAGTAGGTGAAGTCGTTAACAAAATTGATGAGCTAGGCATTGCGGATAATACCGTTATTATTTTCTTATCTGATAATGGCACAGCGGTAACGGCTAAAACACGCGGTGTTGAGCGTGGCTCTCATGTTGTTCAAATTGTCGCCGGTGCTGGTATTAAAAAACGCGGCGTTACTGACGAATTATCTGATTTTTCCGATATTGCCCCCACCCTAATTGATTATGCCAACGCATGGGACTTTGTTCCTAAAGGTCATACATTTAACGGCAAAAGCTTAGTACCTTTTTACCAAGGTGAAACAGATGAACACCGTGAGTGGATTTACGGTTATGCAGCAACATCACAATTATTGCGCACTAAAGATTACATGCTTGAAGTGGTTAACCCAATCATGAACATGCCACGTGGTCGTTTTTATTATACCGATGACAAGCGTTTTGGCTTTGGTTACGAGTTAGTAGACGGGAAGCCAGAGCATGCTAAAGCGCGAGCAAAGTTTGATGAACTTTTAAAGAACTTGCCACCGCTTACGCGTGAACATGACCACTGGCAAACAAAGTCAGGTAAACGTGTATTGAAATCATTGGCTAAACCAAAAGTTATCGAAAAGCACTTATATAATCATGAAGACTATAAGCGCTACGATGAAACGTATACAGGCAAATAAACCTATACCCAAAAATAACCACAGTAAATCTTTATCAGGCACGTTAAAAATCGCTTTAACGTGCCTGTCCAACCTAAGCACTCCCCTGACACACTCAAAGAAAGCCCTGTTATTTAATTTGTATAATAAAATTATTAGAGTGTGGTGAAGTTAATGGTTAATGAAATTACCTTAACATTATTACATTTATTATCCAGAGTTCAGGTTATCTACCTAAAACTTAGCGTTTAACCAAAACCACACCTTATTGGTATCCACTTTCCCTGCCGTGGCATCACCTGCAGAGTATGACGCTAATTTAATGCCCGCAGAATAGTTTTTAGTAAAACTCTTTGAATACACTGCATCTATCTCTGCGCCTAAATCATCCACAGTTTCAGAAGCTTCATCGGCATCAAATTTATGATAGATAACAGCCCATTTACCGCCAGCAATTTTACCACCAACACTGGCATATAAATCGGCTAAACCTTCTTTAGGGGTTTTCAAGAATTGATCCCCCCAACCGTTAAACTTATGTAAGGTGGCTAATGGTGTCGAAAACCCGTAATTGCCATTATCTGAGCCTAATAATTCATAACCGACTTTAACGCCAAACCCTGAAAAGGAACTGCTTAACTCAACCAAAATATAATCCGCTGAGTATGATGTTGTTGCACTATCAACATCTTGTTGTGCGTATTCAAGCTGGTAAGATATTTTATGCTCACTCAGTGATGTTGCGCCATTAAAACGAAGACCATAAGTATCTAGTGCGTTATCAGTGTCATTATCGACTGCTAATAAATAACTGTAAGCGCTGATTTTACCTATTGATGATTTATAAGCGGCATTGAGTAAATGATCTTTTGAATCAATATCTTTGGCCTGGGCAAAAATTCTATTCCGTTTTGAGATATAGCCATAGTGTAAGCTTAACGCTTCAATAGGTTGATAAGCCAAAGTTAGACCATCAAAAGTTTGTCTATCTTGACGCCAGCCGACATGGCCAACAAATCTGTGGTTATCTAGGGTGATCACTTGTCGACCCGCTTTAACCGTCAATGACTTTTGCTGGTATTGCAGCAAGAATTGATCAAGCTCTGTGGTTTCTGGGTCTGCTATCACCGAATAAGCAGTATTTTTACCTAAGGTATTATTGTAATCATCTAGCCCAAGCACAGTGCGGGAGTCTTCAAACTCAACTAAAGAAGAAAAACCGGCAACACTGCCAGTAGCGTAGGTTAATCGAGTGCGTAAAGTCAGCGCTTTAGCCTCTTTAAGAGCATTGTCTTGATCTACCGTTTCGTAACGTAAGTTTAAATCGACGCTAGTTTTTCCATTCACTAAGGCTTGAGTAACTGAGTTGGCACTAGATGAATTAGCTGAAGAGGTATCAGCCATAACCATTGATGAATTACCTGCTGATAAAGCGATAGATACATATAAAGCTATTTTCTTAGGTGTCATGTTTTAATTTTCCTTTGGTATTTTATAAGTTGTTTTAGTTTTGTTAGCTAACATCAGTTAGTTTTAATTACCTATTTATTAAATGCTTAGCTGTTATTTTATGCGTAATTCTTTTCATTAATTATCTTCATTAACTTGCTTACTTTTCATTAACGCGTTTTTTGGCGAATGCCTGCGGGGCCACGGTTTTATTGCTAATATTTTCTACTTTGCGTTGTTTTTCATAAAGGAAAGTTAAAACTTCAGCGCGAAGACGGTTATATTCAACATCTTTCGCCAGTGATAACCGACTACGTGGGCGCGCTAAATTCACCTCAAGAATTTCGCCAATAGTCGCTTCAGGACCATTGGTCATCATGACGATGCGATCAGAAAGCAATACCGCCTCATCAACATCATGGGTGATCATAATGACGGTATTGTTGAGCTCATTTTGAATTTCCATTAATGAATCTTGCATATGAGCACGGGTTAGTGCATCAAGTGCACCAAAGGGCTCATCCATTAATAAAACTTCCGGCTGCATCGCTAAAGCACGCGCAATACCAATACGTTGTTTCATACCGCCAGATATTTCATCAGGACGTTTAAGCATGGCATGATCCATGTGCACAAGCTTGAGGTTGTATTCAATCCACTCTTTCATTTCTCCCTTTGACATGGTTTTACTGAAAATTTGCTTCACTGCTAACTCAACATTTTGATAACAGGTTAACCAAGGTAATAACGAGTGGTTTTGAAAAACCACCGCCCGCTCAGGACCAGGCTCATTCACTTCTTTATTGTTGAGTAAAATACCGCCTTTTGTTGCTTGATAAAGGCCAGCAACAATATTTAGCACGGTGGATTTACCACAACCTGAATGACCAATCAGTGAGATAAACTCGCCTTGGTCAATTTTCAGATCTACTCCTTTTAAGGCAGTAAAACCGCCCGTAGCGGTAGGGAAAACCATATCGACTTGGCTAATATTTAAAAAGGCATTGTTAGCGCTACTTTCAGTGTCCGTTAGTTGACTAGTATTCGTTATATTGGCATTAGTTATTTTAGTCGTGTTCATAATAAGGTCCTTAAGCGTTTACGCTTGATTTGTCCCAAGAGACTTTTTGTTGTAATGCCAGCATGGCGCGGTCTAATAAAAAGCCGATAAAACCAATAACCACCACTGCAGCCATAATTCTGGCAAGGGAGTCAGAGCTACCATTTTGAAATTCATCCCAAACGAACTTGCCTAAACCGGGGTTTTGCGCCAGCATTTCCGCAGCAATGAGTACCATCCAAGCGACACCAAAGGATAGGCGCATGCCGGTAAATATCATCGGCACTGACGCTGGCAGTACTATTTTTTGAATATGCGTTAACGTGCCTAAGCACAAAACTTTACTGACATTAATTAAATCACTGTTAATTGCCGAGACACCCATTGAGGTATTAATCACCATAGGCCACAAGCTGCAAAGCGTGACGGTGAGCATTGAAGTTAAAAAGGACTTGGATACCATAGGATCGTCAGAGACATAAAGCGCACTGACCACCATAGTCACTAGCGGTAACCAAGCGAGCGGTGACACAGGTTTGAAAATTTGCACTATGGGGTTCATCGCCAAATTTAAACGTTTATTTAAGCCCATCCAAATGCCTAACGGAATGGCGATAAAAGCCGCCGCTAAAAAACCGCAAGTGACCGTGATTAAGCTGGTGACTATTTGGTCTAAAAAGGTTTCTTTACCGGTATAGGCTCTTATTTTAGCGACATAGTCGGGATTTTTAACAAGCTTGGCGACATTACGTTTTTCTTGGCGTTGATAAAATGCCTCGGCTTTTGCCCGTTCCATTTTATGCTCTTGGTAAAGCGAAGAAAATTGCTTAACAACAGCATTCGGTCCAGGGAAATCCCCTAAAGAGGTATGAATACTCTGGGCGGTAATGGACCAGAAAAATATAAATATGCTGATACCAATAACGGGCAATAACAGCGCATTAGTGATTTTATTTAAGCTGCTTTTAACTATTTTTAGTACTTGCTCTGAGATAGTTAAACTCGCTATTTTTACTGTTGTTGAACTCATTTCTCACTCCTTCTCGATGATCACGTTAAGCGAATAACGCTTAAAGCTTGTCACCTTGTTTAAGACCAATGTTGAACTTCTCTAAATACGCATTAGGTTGCTTGCCGTCATAAACGATGTTGTCGATAAAGTGTTTTTGCGGCGCTTTAAAACCCGTTTCTTTGGCAAAATCAGGAAATTCATTGGCTGGAATTAACTTGTCAGCAATTAAAGATTGTGCAGCTTTAATATAGATGTCTGGACGATAGACTTTGCTCGCTAAGTCTTTGTACCATTGGTCACTTTTGTCGTCTGATATTTGTCCCCAACGACGCATTTGCGTTAAATACCAAATAGCATCTGAGTAATAAGGGAAAGTGGCGTTATATCTGAAAAATACGTTAAAATCAGGTACATCACGCTTATCACCTTTTTCATATTCAAAGGTACCTGTCATTGAATTAGCAATAACATCGTAATCTGCGCCAACATAATTTGATTGAGACAATATTTTTACCGCCGCAGGGCGATTAGAATTGTTATTATCATCTAACCACTTTGCGGCGCGAATAAGTGCCCGTGTCAAACGAATAGTGGTATTAGGGTATTTTTCGGCAAAAGCGGCGGTAATGCCAAAGACTTTTTCCGGGTTATCTTTCCAAATTTCATAATCGGTAACCACAGGTACACCAATATTTTTAAATACCGCTTGTTGATTCCATGGTTCACCAACGCAGTAGCCATGAATAGTGCCTGCTTCCATCGTTGATGGCATTTGTGGCGGTGGTGTTACCGACAACAAGGCTTGAGCATCAATTTGTCCGCTGGTATCGCCTTTATGCGGCGCATAATACCCTGGGTGAATACCACCAGCGGCTAACCAATAACGTAATTCGTAGTTATGGGTAGAGACAGGAAAGACCATACCCATTTTAAAAGGCTTGCCGTCTGATTTAAGTTGTTCAATAACAGGCTTTAATGAATCAGCTTTGATGGGGTGCACCGGCCTACCGTCAGCCATTTTGGGAATATTAGGCTTCATTTGTTGCCAAATCTTGTTTGAAACGGTTATTGCATTACCGTTTAAGTCCATTGAAAACGGCGTGATAATATGAGCTTTGGTCCCATAACCCATGGTGGCAGCAATAGGTTGTCCGGCAAGCATATGAGCACCATCTAACGTACCGTCAATAACGCCATTAAGTAGAACCTTCCAGTTGGCTTGTGCTTCGATGGTGACATACAGCCCCTCGTCTTCGAAGTAGCCGTTTTCATAAGCAATAGCAATAGGCGCCATGTCGGTGAGTTTGATAAAGCCAAACTTCAACTCATCTTTTTCTGGCTCGCCCAAGGTTTCGCTATTGGCCATGCTAGTGAGTGAAAGTAGCACTGTAGTACTTAGTACCGCTTTTTTTAAGGTAGTGCTTATCGATTTCTTCCAGTTCATGTGAATTCCTTTAAGTTTTAAGATTAAAATTTTTCCAAAAAAAAACGCCCACCAATGATCAGCCTATATCAGGTTGATTATTGATGAGCGCCATTGCTCGTATAGTGTCAGGCTTACGCCTAGCAATATCCTGCAGCGTCGTTGCTGTCAGGTTTTATTCATTATTTTTATCGCCGTTGATAAAAAATTTTTGTTTAGTAGGTAAGTCCTATTAAATAGTAACTTGCCTAGTTTATTCGTTAGTTACTTAGTGCGTTACTTCTTTCATTATATATATTTAGAAATGCAGGTAGTGTGCCAAGTTTAAATTCGTTGTTTTTATTGGTCTCACTGCAGTATTGGTTATTAGTGGCTAACTTTATTTGCACAATAACAATGAAATGCACCACGCTTGTTCATGCTTTACTCCGCTTCAACAGGTGTTAATAGCTCGCAAACATCAATAATATTTTTTGCTACCATAGCCAATGAACTCCCTTGATCCATAGCCATTTTTCTAAGCGCACTATAAGCCTCATTTTCACTCAATTGTTTTTGTTGCATGATAAGACCCTTTGCCCTTTCAACATGCTTCCTGCTTTCTAGCTGGGTTTTTACTTGCTTCAGTTCATTACGCAAAGACTGAACGGCTTTAAAGCGCTCATTTGCCACTGAAATAATACTTTTTATGCGGTGCGGGTGTATTTCATTTACCACATAAGCACTAACGCCCGAGTTAATCGCATGTTGAATAACATTGGGAGAATCATTTTCAGCAAAGATAACGATAGGTAACGGTAATAATTTATTTATTTCTGCCAACTCTTTTAACATTTTCCCACTGGGTAAATCTGTCGATAAAATAAGGATATTGGGGTTACATAAATCAATTTGCTCAATGATACTGTCATCAAAGCAAATGTGCTTAGTAACATGATAGCTAAAATCACTTAATGCTTTTTTCAGCATTGAACTCGCCTTGGGTCGCTCTTCAATTAAGAGCACGGTAATGACTTTATCTTCCGGCAGCTTGCTGTTATTCGTCAGCATGTGAGATTTTTTGTTCTGTTTCTTGGTAAGGTTCATATTATTGTTAGCCTGAGCTGTATGTATACCATAACGACTGTTTGCTAAACCCTAATACAAAATCCAAGCCATTATTTTATCGTTATAAAAATCAAATAGATAACTACAAAAATCAGGTTACCCCTAAGGTTAACTTGCACCAATACAGCGGCTATTCACTATAACCGCGCACGTTAGAGCGGCATTATCGATAACTTTGACAGTTTTGTCTCGGCAATGTTTCACTCTTGAATTCAGTGACTAATAACTTTATATGGCTATTCACTTTGTTGCAGGCATAAAAAAAAGGCTAACAGCCCTTCTCCTAACTCACTATAACGGTTCTTTACGTCAACCAAGACTTCAACATCTCTATCAAGAAGCTCTGCTAGCTCTTTCCAGACGCTATCTTCAATAGGTGTAGTCATCAATTTAGGTAATTGATGGCTTAGTTATAAACATTGGTAAATATTTAAATGATCATATTCGACCAACCAGAAGTTTTTTATATTCAAGTACACTGGCCTGGTAAACACTTTCTGATATTTCGTTACCAAAACATCGGGTATGGATGAACTCACCCTGCTCTTGGTAAACACTTGAATTATATAAAATGTATTTTATTTTTTTCTTGCCATACACCATGACAGGGAAATTCGAAAAAGATTCAAACTTAGACAGCTTATTCATCATCACTTCTAAGCATGACTTGTCGAATTGAAACTCAGATACATGATGACCAACGTATTCTTCTTCTGTGTAGCCCAATATATCTAATTCATGCTGATTAGCATACTTAATTATGCCTGTAGGTAAAACCACATGGATTCCAATGTTTGAATTTTCAATAAAGTCTAAAGGGTTTTCTTTAAACACTGGTTTAGCCACCTTAATTTACCTTGCTTTTCGTTTAGTATATTTAATATTGGCTTATACGTAAAATCTAATTACCACTAATCTCGCTAAGCATGATCTGGCTAAATAAAAACTAAGTAGCGACCTTATTTAGGACGGGTCAAGCACAAAAAAAAGGGCTTACATCTGATATGTAAGCCCTTTTTATTTATCTCTATTGTCTAGTTAAAAGCGATTACTCTTCTAAACCATGAGCTGAGCGAAGTAAGGTACGCTTGGCTGAGTTTAAGTGAGTTTCCATCGCGGTTAATACACCTGATGTATTATGCGCTAATAATTGGGTAATAATATCAACATGCTCTTGTAAAGCAACTTGGTTACGCTCTAACTCATCACCCTTATTCCACTGGTAGTGATAGTGACAAATAAGTGATACCACATCAAAGAACTGCATAAAGAAGCGGTTATCTGAAGCGCGTTGCACTATATAGTGAAATTTACGGTCTAATTCACTCAATTCGGTATAACGATTCTCTACATCCGCTAATACTTCAACATGCTTGTCGAGCAGTTCAGCTAACTCTTGCCATACTCCATCATCTGCAGGCATAGCCATCAACTTAGTGATTGAACTCATTTCTAGAATGCGTCTAAACTCAACCAGTTCTAGGGCAAATTTTTCATCAAACTTGACCATCTGCCATTTAGCTCTAGGCTTTTTCTCAATCAGGCCAAAGCGAGAAAACTTAATTAAAAATTCACGAACCGTGATGGTATTACAACCCGATGATTTAGCTAGCTCTAATTCAGAAAACTTACCGCCAGGTAACAACTTGCCATGGTTAATTAAATCTAAAAAATATTTTTCAATAATCTCTTCTTTTGAAGAGACACCATCGCTGGTATCAAAGTAATCAGACTCAACAGGGCTACGAACAACCAGCTTTTGATTATCATTAATTTCAATAATACCCTTTTTCTCAAGCTCTTTTAACGAGGTTCTAATCGTTGTCCGACTAACATTGAGTTTTTTAGCTAAGGTATTGTCTTTTAATATGATGGAATTCACATCATCAAACTCAGAAAGTGACTTTAAGATACTGTTAGTGGTGGTTTGAATTAAGTGACTTTGCATTATCATATCCTATGTAATATAAAATAATTCAGTGATTTTATTATGTTGTTTATTAATAGTAACACCATCAAAAGGTTTTTATTGAGAATAATTGATGCTTTTATTCTAAATTAGACAAAATAAGTGTTTTTAGCAGTAATAATAGATAAAAATACAAGACAAGTTTCGACGTTTCAAAGAGATGCTTTTTATTTATTGCAATAAAACTCCCTACTGAATAAAACCTTCAGTTATTGCAATGTATTCGACCCAAACAAGATCTTGGGCTTTGTAAGTAAAAAGCACAGCTCAGATTATTTTGCTGTAATTGTAAAAAATATAAAAAATCAATAAAAAAATACCTACCTATTAGCACTAGCAGCTCAATAAAAATAAAACACAATGAAATGTGAGTTAATACAATGCGGTACAGTTTTAAAAAACAGTCTGTTTATTGTTTTATGGTGATTCAATGCAGAAAACCCACGACGTCAGCGACTTACAACTCACCACTAAAGATGATTATTATTGACAAAAAACACACAAAGCTATAACTTGACAGGTGAACTGTATAAATAAAAAACAACTCATAACGGTTAACCGGAGAACAGTATGACATTTTCATTTAACAAATCATTGGCAGCAGTGTCAGTGGCGGCGTTATTTGCCATGAGCAGCCAAGCCAACGCTGGCTTAATTAAAAGCTTAGATAATAATTTAATTTACGATGACGTATCAAATGTCACTTGGTTAGCGGATGTACTTTATGCAAAAACCAGTGGCTTCGATGCTGATAGCAAAATGACTTGGGCTAATAGCAATACTTGGGCCGTTGGTTTAAATGCTTTTGGTTTTTCTGATTGGCGTTTAGCTACACGAGATGAAGGTCTTAGTTTGCAAGATGTTGGTCAGAATACATCTTTATTTAGTAATACTGATCCCGCAAGTCATCAATTTTGGACTTCTACTGTGAGCACAACCAATGCTGCTAAATTGGCTTGGTTTAGACTTGATGGCAGTTCAAATTTTGTGATACCTGGCACAAGCAAGAAATATGCTTGGGCTGTTACTGATGGTGATGTTGCAGGCCTTAAGGTTGACGTTCCTGAGCCAGCCACCATAGCAATGTTCTCACTTGCGCTTGCTGGTTTTGCTTATAGAAGAAAGCAGTTGAATAAGTAACTTTGTTTAAAAAAATTATGAATAAAAAAGCCATACATTAATAATATGTATGGCTTTTTTATTATCTAAACTTCTCAATGGATTGACATTATCACGTCATTAAAAAAAGCCAGACTATTAATAGTCTGGCTTTTTTTAGCTTATTGTCTCGTCCTGAAATGTGTTTACACATTTAGGACTTATTATGACCAACTCAAACATTACACCGTTTAGCTAGTGAGCTCTACGACGGTATAAATACATTGCCAACAAAAGTGTCACTAAATGGTAAATAGTACCGCCAGAAGATTCACTAGCAGTATCACCTGTGTCCGTTCCGTCATCAGTACCTGTGCCAGAACCACCTGTGTCCGTTCCGTCATCAGTACCTGTGCCAGAATCACCTGTGCCAGAATCACCTGTGCCCGTTCCGTCATCAGTACCTGTGCCAGTATCACCTGTGCTCGTTCCGTCATCAGTACCTGTATCTGCTACTTTAGCTTCTACGGTAATAGTCAAGGTAGCCGTTGCTGAAGCGCCTTTACTGTCGGTCACTTTAACAACAAAGCTCTTATCACCAACATCTGCTAATGCCGGCGTGCCAGACAACTCGCCATCAGCGCCAACTTGTAACCAATCGGGGCCTGATGTCTTAGAGAATGTTAATGAATCACCATTAGCATCAATAGCATCGCTGGCAATAGAGGCCGAGTATGCAGTACCTTCAATGGCGTTTGCTTTATTTAAACTTGCTGAAGTGAATACTGGCGCATCATTACCAGCAACTGCTGCGGTATATTCAATAATCAACTGAGGTGCAAAGCTGCCTTCTTTGGAGTCCACTTCTCTACGTGAATCACTGGCATCACGCTTTAAAGCCAATGATAGTAAACCGTTAGCAGTAACTTGCCCTGTTAAATCAAATTCTTGCCAACTGTTTTCGAGAACATCTGCTTTGACAATAGCAGCCCCTATAACAGGTTGATTATTCCAAGTGATACTAGTCTCGTCCCAGCTGATATCGTTGACACTATGGACATTAACCCCACGATTTTTAGTACCTGAATTATAAAGCTTGAGTTTGGCCGAGATAATAGTTCCCGGCACATCAACATTAAACTTCAAGAAACCATATTGTTGTTCATAGCCACTTGGTACGTTAGGCGTTATAGGCGTTATTAACTTTATCGCATCTTCACTACCTTTATTGGTATCTGGTGAACTATCATCAACATAAGCATCAGCAACAGGCGTTAAGCTCGTTATTACTGGTGTTGCATCAATAGTAAAGCTCCATACATCACCAGTAATTGTACCTGATGGCGTTACAGCATCTACACGCCAATAATACGTTTGCCCAACAGTTAAAGCACTCGGGGTAAAGATATTAGTGGCTTGATTACCTTTAAAGACTAATAAATCAGCACTAGTACCCAAATGAACGTTGTAAGAAGTTGCGGTATAACCATGACGCCACATTAAATCAGCGTCAGTTTTTGTGGTGCTACCCGCATTAAATGGAATTGGGTATGATGCTGAGGTTAGCTGGCGACCTGGGATCCAATAGTTGTTGTTACCTGCCTCGTAGCTACCAATATCTGGATCTGCACCTTGGGTTGGATGACTAAAATCACTATCAGAAATCACTTCACCGGCATCAACTAAACTCGAGCCTGCTACCGGGCGGAAATCGTGGTTCGCCGGATCGCGTAACAAGGTTTTTAATAGCTCAGTTTTGTTAACACCATTAAAGTTGCTGCTTGCTGTTCCTGGCACTGATTTAACATCGGTGCGGTGTCCGGAAATGGAGTCCGAAGCATTATTAATGGTTTTAGTAGTTTCATTACTCCAATCGCCATTATCTGCCAGATCATGCAAAATAATCAAGTCAACATTAGTGTTGTCAAATAACAGGTTATTATAGTGCCTGTCATCCATACCTTTAGGGTTGGCACCGCTGCTGTTCCACACTACATTGTGATGAGAAAAACCATTGTCCCCCCACTCAGCCGCTTCAACTGGCGCATCAAAACGAAAACCATATTTAGGCGTATCGTGCAGCCAGTTATGATGTACTACCGTGCCATCTTGCGCTTCTATGCGAATTTGAAGCTGTGCGCCATCACTTTGCGCATAACCGGTATTATAAATGTCATTATATTGTGCGGTAATACTACTATTGGTCGCAGAGCCTAAAGTTGCCGTGGCAATGGTTTCTGAAGTACCAGTATTACGTATGGTATTACGACTAAGCAGGGTATTATTACCATGAAAAACCATACTGGCGCTGGGTGAGTAGGCTTCTGTTGCTGCCCAGTCAATATTTTCAAACAAGGAGTTTTCTACAACGGTGTTATCGCCTTTTATTAGAAAAGCTTGCGAATCAGAATTGCGAATACTGATATTTCGCAGCACAAAGTTTCCTGCGCCTACGGTATTGATTAAACGTAACATCGAGGCTTTGGTAGTCGTTTCACCTAACGCACGTTTTGAAACACCACTATAGTTAAAGTTACAATCTTCAATGGTGATTGACTCGCTTGATCTAAGATCGATAGTTGTTGCGAAAAAGTCTAAACCTTTAAGAGTGACATAATTCCAGTTGTTGGCGCTAATAACAAATTGTTGCGTACGCGCACGAATTTTACCTGTAGGCGAACCGCCATTTGGCGCCCAAAGGTACGCCATATTGCTGGCATCGATATGCCACTCTTTATCTTGATCAAGTAAACTCAATGCACCTTGCAAAAAATAGTAATTTTTATTCACGACAAAATTTGCCGTAGCGTCGTGGTCAAATGCATTGTTGCCAGCACTATGCGTGGTTACTTTACGGGTATAAGTATCAAAATTTCTGTTATTAGCAATAACAACTGCGCCAGTGGCATCAATATTTGCTGCCGCTAAGTCATGTACACTTGGGTCAGTATCAATATGACCGTTGGTTGTGGTGGCATCTTTTCCTATCGCCCAACCTGCACGACTATAAACACTGTCATCATCAAAACGAGCATTAGGCCAACGGGCATTCATCATCATTTCGTCATCAACAAATAATTGCCATGTTGGCTCGTCTAGCTGTAGCTTATAGATGTCGCCTGAGTGCTGAGTCCAATTGTCGCTAGTGATAGCACTAACCGGGACGGTACCATCAAAGGTAACTTTTTCACCCTTATAAGACTGAATAATAATAGGCTTAAGTGCAGTACCACTAATACTGCCTTTAGTGATTTTCTCATGGTAGCTACCTTTGCGAAGATTAATACTATCGCCAGCAGTTACCTGAGTTAAGGCAAAGTTTAATGATGCCCAAGGTTGGAGGATAGAGCCATCATTGGTGGTTAGGTTATCGACACCGTCGCTAGCAACAAATAACTCACCGGCCCATGAAGGCGTAGAAAATAAAAGTGCAACACAAATAACAGCTTTACTATATTTGCTGACTATGTGATTTCTGGGTAATTTTTTATGCTGACCGCTTTGCTTTGTAATAGCGGCATTCTTATTAATTATCATATATTCCTCGTTTTTACTGTGACAACTGCTCATTGCAAATAAATATGACATTGCAAAAGCACAGGATGAACCTTACCTATAATAAACACATTGTGAGTTTTGTAAAGTTTTGTCAGGTATAACTTATGAGGATATTGAGCAATGAAGGAAATAAATTGATTATTTCCGAGTGTTATAAAAGTAAAAAGCCTAGCTTAATGAGTAAGCTAGGCTTTATTATTCAAAAGATTAATAACTAGAAAGTAATTGTATTATTTCTTATTTTCAGCTCTTTGTGTTTTATAGAACTGATTCATCTTTTGCATTTTATCTTTGCCAACAATGTCTTTTATTTGGCGGTTAGCTTTTTTGGTAAAGGGTTTAGTAGCTGCTTTAAAAGCTTCCTTATCACCTTTATGCTCTGTTTTTGCAGCTAACGTATTTTGTTCTTTGGCTAACAAAATCTTATAGACTTGTGCTTGTTCATTGCCATTTAGTTTTAGCACCTGAACATAGTCAGCAGTTTTCTTCTCAGCTACCTTAACTGCTTTATCTGATGCTGAAGTAGCAAAAACTGATGTTGAAATAAATAATAATGCAGTTAGGAATAATGTTGTAATCTTAGACATGGTACACCTGTTAATAATGTTTTTAATAATAATAGTTCTAATGTAGACGCAGTTAACTTAACAA
>MAAF01000101.1 GCA_002163005.1 Colwellia psychrerythraea
TCTAAGTTGCTAGCAAAATCTTTGTTGCTTGCAAACCAAGTAGACGCGAAAGGTTTCGTGATACCTAAGCGAATACCGGTAGGATTAACTTTTTGACCCATACTAATATACTCCTAAGAATCAGACACAATCACAGTGATGTGACTAGTGCGCTTGATGATGCGATCGGCTCGGCCTTTCGCACGTGGCATAATACGTTTCATTGTTGGACCATCGTCAATCAAAATTGTTTTAACGAATAATTCATCAATATCTGCACCTTCGTTATGCTCGGCATTTGCGATAGCAGAGTTAAGTACTTTTTTAACTAATTCAGCAGCTTTTTTGTTGCTGAAAGTTAAAATTTCAAGTGCTTTCTCTACATTAACGCCACGGATTTGATCCGCAACTAAACGCGCTTTTTGAGCAGAACCGCGGGCAAATTTATGTATAGCAATAGCTTGCATGTAACTTCCCCTTATTTCTTCGCTTTCTTATCAGCGACATGACCGCGATAAGTACGAGTTGGTGCAAATTCTCCTAATTTGTGACCGATCATTTCTTCGGTTACAAATACAGGAACGTGTTGACGGCCATTATGGACAGCGATGGTCAATCCGATCATTGTAGGAATGATCATTGAACGACGGGACCAAGTTTTAATTGGCTTTTTATTCCCGCTTTCCACCGCTTTCTCTACCTTCGTCAACAAGTGTAGGTCAATAAATGGACCTTTCTTGAGGGAACGTGGCATGGTGAATCCTTATATATTCAATTCTTCATGTGAACTTAGCAAGCTAAGTTCAGCAATCAGAATATTAATTAAATGTACTAATTACTTAGTACGACGACGTACGATAAATTTATCAGTACGCTTGTTCGAACGAGTCTTGTAACCCTTAGTTGGTACGCCCCAAGGGGATACCGGGTGACGACCGCCAGATGTTTTACCTTCACCACCACCGTGTGGGTGATCAACTGGGTTCATGGCAACACCACGAACAGTTGGGCGAACACCGCGCCATCTTGAAGCACCAGCTTTACCCAAAGAGCGAAGCATGTGTTCAGCATTGCCGATTTCACCTAAAGTAGCACGACAATCTGCTTCGATTTTACGCATTTCGCCAGAGCGAAGACGTAAAGTAACGTGAGCACCATCTTTCGCAACTAATTGTGCGTAAGTACCAGCAGCACGTGCGATTTGAGCACCTTTACCTGGTTTAAGTTCGATTGCGTGAATAACACTACCTAATGGTACGTTACGTAACGGCATAGTGTTACCAGCTTTGATAGGAGCGTCTACACCAGACTGGATAGTATCACCAGCTGTTAAGCCTTTAGGGGCTAGTATGTAACGACGTTCGCCATCTGCATATAAAACTAATGCAATGTTAGCGCTTCGGTTTGGATCGTATTCTAAACGTTCTACTTTGGCTGGAATGCCATCTTTATTACGTTTAAAATCAACGATACGATAATGTTGCTTATGACCACCACCAATGTGACGAACCGTAATGCGACCATTATTGTTACGACCACCAGACTTAGACTTAGTGTCTAATAATGGTGCATAAGGCTTACCTTTATGAAGCTCTTTGTTTACCACTTTAACTAGGTGACGACGACCTGGAGAAGTAGGTTTACATTTTACTATAGCCATTTTAACTGCTCCTTATGATTCCGCGCCAACGAAGTCGATGTCACTACCTTCTGCAAGAGTAACGTAGGCTTTTTTCCAGTCGTTACGACGACCAAAACGAGCACCGGTACGTTTTACTTTACCCTTAACATTAAGTGTATTAACACCTTCAACTGTCACTTCAAAAAGTTTCTCAACTGCCGCTTTGATTTCAGCTTTAGTCGCATCTGTAGCTACTTTGAAAACAACAGTGTTGTTTGCTTCAGCAGCGGTAGTTGCTTTTTCAGAAATATTCGGTGCTAAAAGCACTTTCAACAAACGTTCTTCGTTTATCATGCTAAAATCCCCTCAATTTCTTTAACTGCATCAGCAGTGATTAAAACTTTTTCGAAACCAACTAAGCTTACAGGATCAATTGCTGCAACGTCACGAACGTCAACTTTATATAAGTTGCGTGCTGATAAGAACAAGTTCTCGTCAACTTCTTTCGTTACAATCAATACGTCTTTAAGCTCTAAGCCTTTTAGCTTAGCAACTAATTCTTTAGTTTTAGGCGTTTCTACCGAAAAGTTCTCTACCACAACTAGACGTTCTTGACGAACTAGTTCAGATAGGATGCTAGCAATAGCACCACGATACATTTTACGGTTAACTTTTTGGCTGTGATCCTGAGGTTTAGCAGCGAATGTTACGCCACCTGTACGCCAGATTGGACCACGAGTAGTACCAGCACGTGCACGGCCAGTACCTTTTTGGCGCCATGGTTTTGCACCACCGCCGCTAACTTCTGAGCGAGTTTTCTGAGCACGAGTACCTTGACGAGCACCAGCTGCATAAGCAACTACTACTTGGTGTACTAACGCTTCGTTAAACTCACGTCCAAAAGTTGCTTCAGATACTTCAAGAGCACCCGTTGCGTCTTTTAATGATAATTCCATTAGAAAATCTCCTGGACTAAGCTTTAACAGCTGGTTTGATGATTACGTTGCCATTGATAGCACCCGGAACTGCGCCTTTAACAAGCAACAAGTTACGTTCTGCGTCAACGCGAACCAATTCAAGGTTTTGTGTAGTACAACGCACAGCACCCATATGACCAGACATTTTTTTGCCTTTGAAAACACGACCTGGTGTTTGACACTGACCTAACGAACCGTTAGATCTGTGTGATAACGAAACACCATGCGTTGCATGTTGCATAGTAAAGTTCCAGCGTTTAATACCGCCTTGGAAACCTTTACCTTTCGATGTACCAGTTACGTCAACTAATTTAGTATCATTGAATAATTCAACAGTGATTTCACTGCCGGCTTCAATATCACTACCTTCGTTTTCGTTTAAACGGAATTCCCACAAGCCGCGGCCTGCTTCGATACCTGCTTTCGCGAAATGTCCAGCAGCTGGTTTTGTTACACGACTTGCTTTACGCTTGCCCGTAGTAACTTGTAGTGCTGAATAACCATCGTTGTCAACTGTTTTAACTTGAGCAACACGGTTTGCTTCAACTTCAATAACAGTAACAGGGGTAGAAACACCATCTTCTGTGAAGACACGAGTCATACCCACTTTACGTCCAACTAGACCTATAGTCATTGTTAAAACTCCCCTTAGCCCAAGCTGATTTGAACATCAACACCAGCTGCAAGATCTAAACGCATTAATGCGTCTACAGTCTTTTCAGTTGGCTCAACGATATCAATCATGCGTTTGTGAGTACGAATT
>MAAF01000055.1 GCA_002163005.1 Colwellia psychrerythraea
CCACACGTTGCTGATCACTCTTAACTTTTTATACGCTCAACATTCGCTTTTTCAATCTTGCTAGATCAATCGCATTTGACCGAACTGTAAGCTTAATATGACTATTTTCATACTCTTCCTTAGTAACACTCATTCTCGATCGAATTTCACCTATGATACCGTTAGCGGTATAAGGAACAATAATCTCCTCTTCAATCATCTCGTTCTGCGCAACACCAACGATATATTTGTGTAATTTACTCACATCAGCAGGATTACGAGCGGATGTCATCATGGCTTCAGGAAACTCTTCCATCAGTGCTTGTTGTTGCTCAATACTCAGTTGGTCTGATTTATTAAGTACCAGTAATTTTTTACTGTCTTCAACACCGACTTCTTCCAGTACTCCGTGCACTACATCAAGCTGAGAGCGAAATGAAGGATCGGAAGCGTCAACCACATATAGCAATAATGATGCATCATGTGCTTCTGCTAAGGTTGAGTGAAATGAAGCGACTAAATCATGCGGTAATTTTTTAATAAAACCTACCGTATCAGACACTAAAATTCGTGGTTGGGTGATTGGAAACAAGGCACGTACTGTGGTATCAAGCGTGGCAAAAAGTTTGTTTTCACCTTCAACATCACTACCGGTAATTGCTCGCATCATTGATGACTTACCCGCATTGGTATAACCAACCAAAGCAACACAAAAAAGCTCAGAACGTTGTGTACGTCTGCCTTTCATTTCATGTTGAACGCTCACCAATTCTCGCTTGAGTTCTGCTAATTGGTCGCGCACTTTACGGCGGTTTAGCTCGAGCGTAGTTTCGCCTGCGCCTTTACCCATTTGACGCTCTTTATCACCGCATGATGTCTCACGAAGTCGTGGCGCTACATAATTAAGTCGAGCAATTTCAACTTGTAATTTCGCTGTTTTAGTACGGGCATGGCGACTAAATATTTCAATAATAATGCCAGTACGGTCAAACACCTCTACGCCTAATTGATTCTCGACATTACGTAGCTGAGATGGGCTTAAATCACAATCAAATACCACCACATCAGCACAAGCAAATGGAAGGTTGTCTGATGGGATATCCGAAGAGTTAACTATAAATTCAATGTCATCAGTTTGCTCGTCAACTGAGAGGTCTTCAACTTCTTCAATGTCTTCAACCTCACCTTGGTTACCCGTGAGATGCGCTATTTCTGCTAATTTCCCTAAACCCAGTACATTAACTTTTTTTGTCGAACTCTGCTTTTGCGATTGGGTGCCGACCACTTTAAAACCTAGTGTAGTCACTAAACGCGCAAGCTCTGCAAGTGATTCTGTTGCCTCATCACCTTTAAACTCAGGTGTACAAATAGAAATAAGTAAAGCGTTAGTCAGTGATGATTTTGCTGTTAGTTGCATAATTTTTTATGTTAGTGCACCTAATATCCAATGGGTATAAGTGCAAACCTAGTTTTTATCTAAAGTAACTTGATCCTACGCGGTTATCGCTGAGCTTTATAGGGCAATAACAGACTAAATAACAAATCGGTTAAGTTATTTCCAGATTAGCGACATTAAAAGGCCTACAGGTAAGCCTTTTAATGTCGAGTATGATTATTCTAGAACTAATTCTGGCCAGTTAACGTTGGCATTATCTACGCCGTTTTTACAACTCGTCGGCTCATTGCCTTTATAATTTCGACACCCCCAGAACTCACCTTTTTTGCTCGTACGTAACACCATTTCTGCATTACATTGACTGCACGTTGGTATCAAGTTTTTGCAAGAGTCGTTCAAGCAAACTTTAAAACCTGGATAGTGTTTACGCGTCATCGGGCTGTCACATTTATCACAAGGCTTTTCTTTATATTCACAGCGAGGAAAATGAGAACAAGCGTAAAAAGGTCCAAAGCGGCCAGTGCGTTTTTTTAATAGCCCTGTTTCGCACGCCAAACAATGTAGCTCATCTACCAATGATTGACTTGCTGTACTTTCAAATTCATTCAATTCAATTTGATGATCGTTCACCAGCTCTTTAACAAAGTGGTTGGATTCAGTCATATCTCCAATAATATACACTCTGTCTCTCGCTCTGGTTAGCGCAACATAAAACAAGCGACGCTCTTCTGCATAGGCGAAGGTTTCTTTTTTCGCTAATAGTGCATCAAGTAGTGCTGGTATTGCTTTTTCAGAAGGAAAGCCATGAACGCCCTTTTTCAGACCAACAATAATGACATAATCGGCCTCTTTTCCTTTTGATGCATGAAAGGATTGGGCATCAATAGTGAGTAATGGGTATTGATTATTCAACCTGTTAATGTCTATATTGCTTGGCAAAAGGAACCAAAATCGCGCTAATAAATAAACAGTAACAGGCTTACATACTTTAGCTGATATAGCCGCTAAAACATCATCAATTGCCCCATTGGCCATTTCATCAATAAGTGTTGTTTTTCGTGCACGGAATTGACTGTTATCTCTTTTGAGCAATGATACGGCAGGCGCGTTAACTTGTGTTAACGAGGTAATCGTTTTATTAATTTGTGCTGGATTTTTGCTAATAAAATCGGTTGCGACTTTGCCAATTTGGTTGTTGAATCGAAAAGTTTGATCTAATGCTGATTGAGTCGTTGACCCAAAATAATTCGAAAAGTCAGTAGTTAAGGTAACATCGGCACCACTAAATCGGTATATCGCCTGCCAATCATCGCCAACAGCAAAAACAGAGCATTCTTTATTATTATCACGTAGCGCTTTAACTAAACGCGCTCGCGGCTCAGATATATCTTGAAATTCATCGACCATGATATAACGCCAAGGAGATTGAAACTTACCGGCTTGAACATATGTTAAGGCTTTATTAATCATATCTTCAAAATCAATTTCATGGTGATATGTTAAGTGTTGTTCATAAGCGCTTAAAATGGGTTTAAGCAATGCTAAGGCTTTTTCTGTCTGTTTTGGCTCCGCAGAGTTAGCGATGATAGTCCCTTTTAACGTACTCTCTAAGGTGCGATCTAAAGTCGCATCTAAGCAAGCTGCTTTATAAAGTCCCACTAGCTGAGTAAATGTTTTAGCAAGCTCGGTTATTCTGCCACTCTCATTGAGTGTTGCTAGTATGACTTCGGTAGGTATAAGTTCGATAGGGAACGAGTCAGCGGGTGATAAATCAGATTGCTTTTGTCGTTCAATCAATGACGCCTTTAAGGCACTAAGTAATTGATCTGCTTTATGCTGAGCATAGGTAAATTCAAGACACACAGTATTAAATTTATTATGGGTGTCACGTTTCCATTGAATACTCTTATGGTATTCATCTTTATCTATGTAAGGGGCTGTATCTTCGTTCTCATCAATCCCATAATATTCAATATATACATTTAATTCAGGCAGAAAGAAGTCTGGCTGATATTGTTTGCGTTCACTTGTTTTTACATCATAAGCGTATTTAGCTTGATACTGATATTCTATGCCATAAGAGAATAAGCTATTGGCAATATAAAGCTCCCCGAAGCTTTTGACTTGTTCGTCTTTAAAGCTGCGGATATCATTGTCAGTTAAATACTGGTAGTACTCACCTTTGCTTTTGAAGTCAAAAGCACTGCGTTCAACGTAATAGTACTGTCCGAAATACTCAAGGATGAGCTTGCGATACTGCCTATCTTCATTAATTAACTTTTCAAAACAGCTTTGAATCCATGCAGACTTTGCTTTTTCATCATCTGCGAATACTGATAAACTGGGTTTTCCCCCTTCAACTTGAGCAATAATACTCAACCCTAAACTATGAAAAGTGGTGGCGCTGATTTTATCAGTCGATAATTTATCTCTAATTCTTTCATCCATTTCATTGCCAGCTTTGCGACCGTAGGCTAACAATAATATTTCATCACTCTTCGCTTGTAGGCTATTGAGTAAATAACCTGTTCGGCCAACCATCACACTGGTTTTCCCGGTTCCCGCGCCAGCTAACAACAAATTATTGTCATTATCGATAATACAGGCCCTGCGCTGGCATTGTGTTAACGGATTAGACTCAACGTTATCAAAAAAGGCTTTATGAACTTTAAGTTGCTCACTGATGTAGCTTTCACGACAATCAGCTATTCCCTGCTCGTTCCAATGTTGGTAATACGATAACCGCTGTATTATTTCAATAACGTTTGTTAGTGAACTCGTTGCTTTAGTTGACCGATTTGATTTAAGCCACGGCAACCAGCGGACTAATTCTTGCTTCGCCGCTAATTGAATACGTTCAATTGTTGAACGACGCAGATATCGATTAGTCTTGAATTTTTCTATGGCTATTAATAACATTTCAACACGCGAAATGTTGGCTGCGGCCCAACGTTGCTGACAATTATTTTTGTGCTTACGCTTGGAATTATAGGCAAGCATAGTGAAGACATAGTTTCTGCTTGCTGTTTTAAATGAAATTATTTGACCAAAAAAACTCAGATGGAAGCTTGGTGGAACGATTAGATCTTCCCACTTTATCTTGGTCAAATTATTTTCAACGTCGATAACTACGCCACTATTACTGATTTTTATAACTGTTGGGATACCAATGAATCGACGGAAAAAACTTGAAGGGATACAGTGGATAGCTCCCTGAACGATACTGTCAACAGCCGTTTGAGGGTTACTGCTCATCAATACAACATTCGTCTTGAAGAAACGCAATGACAGAAAGCAATTTGTCATATTCAACCACGCAATAAAGAACGCGTCCTTCACGACGCTGTGTAATTAACCCAGCAGAAGCCAAACTAGAGATGTGATGCGATAAGGTTGAACCAGGTATTTTTAGCTCTTCTTGCACCTCACCCACAGCAATGCCTTGTTCACCTGATTTTACTAAGCGTTTAAATATTGCTAATCGAGTTGGGTGGCCTAATTCTTTTAAGGCTTTGGCAATAACATCTATATCCATAAAATTCTCTCTAAATTAGTGTGCCTCTCTATAATTCGATATTACTAGAAATATATTGACACGGATAGTTCTTTCTTTATAATTCGAACAATCTAGAAATAACGAATTGACAATTTAACGAGAATATTTATTATGACCATTACACAACAAATGGTATTTGATACCTTAAACATGTTTGCTTTTTTAGCCGTAGAGCTCACCGTACTTTTTTTACTGATCAGTTATATTGTCGGTGTTCTTCAAGAATATATTCCGCCGAGTAAAATTCAGAGTATTTTAAGTAGTAAGAATGGCAAAGGTTATATCGTCGCGGGATTTCTTGGCGCTATTACGCCTTTTTGTTCGTGCTCAACGATTCCTTTCTTAAAAGGATTACTTAGAGCTAAAGCCGGCTTTGGTACTATGATGGTATTTTTATTTGCTAGCCCATTACTTAACCCAATTATCATTGGTTTATTTGCTGTTACCTTTGGCGTAAAAGTTACGGCATTCTATTTTGCCATTGCCATGGGTGTTTCAATTGCTGCGGGTTATTTGTTAGAGAGATTTGGCTTTGAAAAATATATAAAACCTGAAGCGTATATTGCCCCTGAGAGTAAAGGCTGTGTAAGTAGTTGTGGTAATAATAATAAGACGGTGAGCAAGTGGACTAATATTTGGCACAGCACATGGTCTGATTTTAAAAAAGTGTTGCCTTATTTAATAGGTGGTATCGCATTAGGTTCAATGATTTACGGATTTATGCCAACAGAATTTGTTGCTCGCGTAGCAAGTGAAAGCAACCCCTTTGCCGTGCCTATTGCAGCAGTAATTGGTATTCCACTCTATATTAGAGCAGAAGCAGTAATACCCTTAAGTGCGGCATTAGCAGCAAAAGGTATGGGACTTGGTGCAGTAATGGCCTTAATTATAGGCAGTGCTGGTGCTAGTTTAACCGAAGTAATATTACTTAAATCACTTTTCAAAAATCAAATGATCATTGCATTCTTAACGGTAATATTATCAATGGCGGTTGGTGCAGGTTATTTGTATTCATTTCTTTTTTAAATAGTGTTTATAAGCACAGCCTTAACCCATGATGAACTTATAAAACAACATGGGTAACGGTCAGTTTAAAAAATATAATTTGAACTGGCCGTTTCCCAAGATCATTATTAGCTAAATATACTAGAAGTAAGTTAGACAATAATTAAGTTAGCTTATAGCTGAGTCGCTAATTCCAGTCCTTGTTTAATAGCACGCTTAGCATCAAGCTCCGCCGCTACATCTGCACCACCAATTAAGTGATATGGTTTCTTTAACCCTTCCACTAATTCTCTAGCAGGATCTTGACCGGCACAAATAATGATATTATCAACATCTAGTATCTGTCTTTCTCCAGCAATACTTAAATGCAAACCTGCATCATCAATTTTGTGGTACTGACAAGAGGGAACCATTTTCACTTGCTTGTTTTTAAGACCGGTACGATGGATCCAACCAGTCGTTTTACCTAAGCCAGCGCCCACTTTAGTCTCTTTACGTTGCAGCAAAAATACTTCGCGCGCTGGTGCTGATACTTGTGCTTTAACACCTTCAATACCAGCACGTGCTTCAAGTGTCATATCAACGCCCCACTCTTTCATATAAGCTTCAATGTTCTGACTGGTCCCTTTACCTGAGTGAACTAGGTATTCAGAAACATCAAAACCAATACCACCAGCACCAATAACCGCTACTTTTTTTCCTACTTTCTTTTTATGTCTTAACACATCGATATAGTTTAAAACTTTTGCGTGCTCAATACCTTCAATCGGTGGCGTACGTGGGTTTATCCCTGTCGCAATAACTACTTCATCAAAATCACTATCATTTAACTCAGCCGCCGTTACTTTGGTGTTTAACTTCACTGTTACGCCTGTTAACTCAAGCTTGCGAGTAAAATAACGGATCGTTTCAGAAAACTCTTCTTTACCAGGTACTTGCTTGGCGATATTAAATTGACCACCTACTTCACTTGCGCCATCAAAAAGTGTTACTTCATGACCTGCATCAGCAAGCGCAGTAGAGGCAGACAAGCCAGCTGGCCCTGCGCCAATTACGGCGATTTTTTTCACTGTTTTTGTTGGAATAATATTAATTTCTGTTTCAAAACAAGCACGAGGATTAACTAAACAACTGGCCATTTCTCCCGAGAATATATGGTCTAAACACGCCTGATTACAGCCAATACAGGTGTTGATTTCATCGCTACGACCTTGTGCTGCTTTGTTAACAAAGTCAGCATCCGCTAAGAAAGGACGTGCCATTGAAATCATGTCAGCATCGCCATTTTGCAGAACTTCTTCTGCAACTTCTGGAGTATTAATACGATTTGACGTAATTACTGGGATGTTAAAGTGTTCTTTATATTTAGCCGTTACCCAAGTAAAGGCTGCTCGTGGTACTTTAGTTTGAATAGTAGGTATACGCGCTTCATGCCAACCGATACCGGTATTAATAATAGTTGCGCCAGCTTTTTCAATCGCTTGTCCAAACTGTACCGCCTCTTCAAAAGTACTACCACCTTCAACAAGATCCATCATAGATAAACGGAATATAATAATAAACTTTTCGCCAACCGCTGCACGGATACGGCGAACCACATCGACACCAAACTTAATGCGGTTTTCAAATGCACCACCCCACTCATCATCACGTTGATTGGTTCTTAGGGCGGTAAATTGATTAATGAAATAACCTTCTGAGCCCATTACTTCAACACCATCGTAATTAGCTTCTTTCGCTTTTACAGCCAGATCAATAAACCCTATCAGCTCTTCTTCTATCATTTCGGCGGTAGCAGCTTCAGGCTTAAATGGGTTAATTGGCGCTTGAATAGCCGATGGCGCAATAGGGTTTTTATTAAAAGCATAACGACCCGTATGTAATATTTGCATACATATCTTACTGTCATACTTATGTACTTCATCTGTTATAACTCTATGTTTAGCAATGTCTTCAGGTGTTTCAATCATCTTGGTGTCGTGGTGAGTAGCACCGCGCTTAGTTGGACCATAACCACCAGTTACAATAAGACCACAACCACCTTTAGCACGTTCACCATAGAAGGCAACCATACGTTTAGTGCCTTCGGGATGCTCTTCTAAACCCGTATGCATTGACCCCATTAGGACCCGATTTTTTAGTGTCGTGAAACCAAGATCAAGTGGTTCAAACAGTTTTGAAAATTTTTGCTCAGACATCGCTTACTCTCTTTATATAGCTAGTGTGAAATTTCAGGACTTCACTGATTATGTTAAACAGATGAGGAGACAGATCCCTCAAACCAAAGTTGACACTGTCAAGTTAAGGTGACTAAAAGATACACCGGAAATATGACAGTGTCAAGATTGCTTGTTTGAGAGATCATTGCTAAATTAGCCCTATGAATAATATTAACGAAAAATCAACGTATCACCATGGTGATCTACGCGAAACGCTGCTGATTGTTGCGACAAAAATGTTGCAAGAAAGTGGCATAAAAGAAGTTTCCTTACGTAAACTTGCATCCCGTGTTGGGGTTTCTAGAACAGCACCCTATCATCACTTTAAAGATAAAAATGCCCTGCTTTGTGGCATGGCAGAAAAGGGGTTTGAACAATTACATCAAATCAACAAATGTGGCTATGAAGATAAAGAATTATCAATAAGAGAACATTTTTATCGTTTTATTCATGATTACATTCAGTTTGCTCACAACAACCCTGACCTTTATGAATTAATGTTTGGCCGTACTATATGGAAAGACAAGAGCAGCACCCAAGAACTTCGAGATTCAGCCTACCCTTGCTTTCAATTTCAAGTGGCAATGACGCAAGAATGGCAAAAAAAGGGGTTATTTAATGTCGATGACAATGCCTTGCGGGCATCGCAAGTATTGTGGGGCACAGTACATGGTATAGCGAAACTATTTATTGATGGTATCTATACAGATAACAGTAAAATTGATGAAATTTGTGACTATGCGGTCAGTATGTTTTTAACAAACGCGAAGCAGTAATAAATATTACCAATAAAGCTGACTCCCTCTCAATAATCGACTCAGCTACTGCTTTCAACTAACAACTTAAAGGCAATTGCCAGCGTCATCAGCACAATAAAAGGTTTAATCAAAGCCACGCCACGGTGAATTACTAAATTTGAACCCAGCCTCGCGCCCACAACTTGTGAAGCGGCCATCGCAATAGCTAAACCCCAGACGATATGTCCGCCCCATAAAAATATAACCATGGAAGTGGTATTAACGATCAATACCATAGGCTTGGTAAAGGCGGTCGCTTTGCGCATGTTAAAACCGCGTAATGAGGCAAAAGCAACCGCGAAGAACGAGCCCATACCCGGCCCAAAAAAGCCACCATACAGTCCGATACCACCGCCGATAAGAGGGGCAAAAGTCTTATCTGATATTTTCGCTGGTAAATCTTCATCAGTAATCGTCGGTGAAAACAACATATAAAGCGCTATTACAATGAGCAGATACGGCATCATTAGCGATAAATACTCTGTAGATATCTGCTGCACTAAACAAGTACCTAACACCGATCCAACAAAGGCATAACACAGCGCAAGCCTTAGGGCGTACAAATCAATATAACCCTTTCGAAAAAAATTGATTGTTGAGGATAGCGTGCCAAAAACACTTTGAAACTTATTAGTCGCTAACGCGTTAAGCGGAGGCAAGCCCGCCCACAGCAAAACGGGTAAAACAATGGCACCTCCTGCCCCAGCAATTGAACTGATAAAACCTGCAACAAAAGCCACAACGGTCAAGCCAATAAAAAGTGTCAGTGATAATTCGATTTTTCGCTCCCGTCTGTTGAAAGACACCTGTATCGCGAACGAAATAAGTTCTTTCTCTAAAATCAGGTCAGGATATCACACTGACATTCAATAAAATATGTAACGAGGATCAGCTTTCCATAGCGCCCATATTCCTGTCACGGTGAGTCTCCTTCAGCTTATAGTCATTGCACCACAACCCCTTGCTAGTGATAAGGTTTAGCTTTTATAATTTCTGGCGAATGGTAATAGCAATAAAATAAAAAACCTGAGCATCTAAAAATACTCAGGTTTTTTTGATCTATATCATTTTTTGATTTTTACATTCAAAACACTTTATACCAAGTACATTAATTTTTGACCACTTAGCGAGAATTAAAAGGCTTAGAGGCAATCTCCATTGTCGTGCTTGCGCACGGAATTAAGTGGGAATAATGTTTGGGATTAAATTTTGTATTAACAACACCGCTCAGGGAAAACGGTTAACGCTTTGCGAAGTACAAAAAAACGAAAAATAAAATGATATTAAAGAATAACATTTATACCAAACGGATTATTTTATTGGTCAGCTTAGAGCTACATTAGCGAGCTTAAAACAAGCAAAATGAGTTAAACATAGTTAGTCTATATTTCATTCGTTTTGTGATGTTATCAGTTTGCTAATGAGCTCCCGAAGGGCGAGTTTAAAAGGCTTATATGCGGCGTTATTGATTTTGACAAGGGAATAACCATTCTCTTCAATCAATGCCTTGCCTCTTAGCCTTTTAATTCTCGCTAAGTGGTCAATAAATTAATCCGATTGGTATTATTTCCGTTCCCCTGTCTTTCGAAGCATTTACAACAAGTGAACAACGTTGTTCACAACAAAAACAATATTAATGAAAAACTTCACTACTAAAACGCAAGTGCTTACTATTTACAATCATAGTTTCAAAATCTTCATGATTAACACGTAATAATTTTCGATGGTCACCTGCTTCAAGATAAACATAATCTAATTTATCTAATAACTCGTCGCATATCATGCGCATATTAAAAGCATCGCCTACGGGCGGAATAGCGCCATGTTCACAGTCACTAAACATCCGATAGACTTCTTTCTCTTTAAGTAAGGTATAACTGCCCATCAGCTCATCATTAATAGTAGATAAGCTTATTTTATTTTGAGCTGGTAATACGGCCATCAGTTTTCTATCTTCATGATCTTTTAAAATGACAGCTTTTGCTATTTGGTTAAGAGGAATCTTCGCCATAATAGCACTACCGATAGAGCTTGAGCTGTGATCATGTTCAATTACTTGAAAAGATATATTCTGTGCGGTTAAATAGGAGTCAAGTCGGCTAGAAATAGTCATAGTAACCTCCACATTATATTTACTCCATCTAAAGTATAGACGGTATATTATTTTTAACCAAAGACTGTCAAATGGAGTATGTGAGTAACTTCAGCATTCGTCTTTTTATTAACTAGCTATACTTAAGAGACAAACAAGTTTTATGGAATACTTTGGATTGGGGCTATCTTATGGATGTACATATACTGGTTACTCACACTGACTTTTGTCTGCCAAATCTTGAATGTGAATTCAAAAATATTGGCGTAAATTATTCTATTGATTATATTGAAGATAATGCAAATTTGGTCCATGCACATCAAATCAAGCATTCACCTAGTATCTTTGTTGATAATAAACTAGTTTTTAGGTTTCAACCAACCGCTGTACAATTAAAAGCATTCTTCAATCTTAATTAACTAAGTGGGTGTTATATTATGCCTTGCCTGACTCATATTGCCCTCCATGTAAAGGATGTTAGTAAATGTGTTAGCTTTTATCAGCGGTACGGAAAATTGGAAATAGTGCGCGACCGTCATGTGAATGGTAAACATATCATTTGGTTAGCGGAATCAGGTAAAGCTGATCAATTTATTTTTGTGCTTTTACCCGGTGGACCTGGGCATCAACAATCTTCAGTAGACTTTTCTCATTTAGGTTTTGCTTTGTCGAGTAAACATGAAGTAGACAAAATTGCCCAAATGGCTAAAAAAGAGAACATCCTTTTGTGGCCACCAAAGCAAGAAGGTTTTCCTGTTGGTTATTATTGCGGAGTACTCGACCCTGACGGCAATAGAATCGAGTTTAGTTTTGGGCAACCACTAGGATAATCTCAATTTTATTAACAACCAAAGAATAAGTGGTGAGTATTCACCATGACTCGTCCTTAATTAGAGATCGCCGATATATTTTGCCCTTGATGGGCAACAATGGCGTGATATCCATTAGGGTACATCACATCAGCTAGCGCTTAACAATTAACACTAACAGAGCCATAGGCTATACTGACGACTGTTCAGGGAGAGATTATGTCGAACCGACCCCCGCAGCAAATAAATATTATCGTTTCCATGTATCTGGGTTATGGAGCCATGATGATTTGTCGTCAAATGGTCACCATTCTTAGCCCTGCCTTACTTGCTGATGAGACCTTGGGGTTAACAAAAACAAACCTTGGTGATTTTGCGGCTTATGGCACCTTAGGTGCGCTGGTTGGGAAACTTATTTGGGGACCCCTTGCCGATAAGATTGGCGGGCGTTTTACTTTTTTAATTGGTATTTTTCTTACCGCGCTATTTATCATCGCATTTGGGCTTTCTCCCAATGTGATGGCTTTTACTGGGTTTTCATTTCTACTTTATTGCACCAAATCTTCGGGCTGGCCCGGTATGACTAAGCTGGTCGGGGAGTGGTATCACCCTCAACATTATGGGCGAGTGTGGAGTATTCTCGCTACCAGTTCGAGGTTAAGTGTGGTGTTGGCTACCCTGTTCTTTGGTTGGTTGATGAGCTTCATGCATTGGCGAATGGTAGCATTCATCGCAGCGATTTTTGCGCTGATCATTTTTGTCGGCTGTTATTTTTACCTAAAAGAAAAGCCCAGCCCCCCTAATTTTTTCAAAGAGGATGAAACCAATACCGATAACCCTGAGCAGGCCACTGCAACAAAACAGGCGCTAGATAACAAATATAATCACCCACTCAAGGGCATTGGTACGATTGGTGGGCTAGTGACATTTGCCAAAAGCCCTAGAGTTTGGTTAGTAGTGATCATGTTGATGATGCTTACTTGCATGATGGCCTTTTTGGATTTTGTTGCAGTTTATCTTATGGAAAGCTATCAACTGACGCCCTCACAGGCAGCAATGGCCTCTACCGTCTTTCCCGTAGGTTCCTTGACCGGGCTTTTGGCTTCGATCGCGTTTTACGACCGCTTTTCAAAGAAGGGGATCAGGGCAGTATTAACCATAGCACTGATTCTTAGTTTGTTGAGCGTGCTTACCTTGCAGTATTTACCTTTGTTTAATTTGATCGCTGAATTGAACTACACTGTAGCTCTGGTCGCAATTTTTTTGTTCGCTTTTTCAATTTCCCCAGCCTATTACCTACCCATGTCGATATTTTCCATTGAATACGGCGGCCCTCACAGTGCCACTTTGGTGTGTTTAATTGATGCCTTCGGCTTTGCTGCCAGTGCCACATTTGCTTTCATTGGGGGAAGACTGGCAGATAGCGCGGATGGTTGGTCTAACTTTATGAATATGCTAATTTTTATTTCTGCCGCTGGAGTCATATCAGTTTGGGCATTTATGCACTCAGAATATAAGGCAGCAAAGCGAGTAGTCATATGAATCGAGAATTTTGAATGATTACGGGTATAAATAGGTTTTACCTATCAATATGGTAGATTAAATCAACTTCAGCGATTACTGTTCTTGGTCTAATATTAACTTTCTAAATACGTGATATTAGGAAGATATAATGAAAAAGAAACTTACCACTAATGCTGGCTGCCCAGTAGCTAACAACCAAAATATTATGACCGCAGGTCCTCGTGGCCCTCAATTATTACAAGACGTATGGTTTCTGGAAAAATTGGCTCATTTTGATCGTGAAGTCATACCAGAAAGGCGTATGCATGCCAAAGGCTCTGGTGCATACGGAACTTTTACCGTTACGCATGATATTACGCAATACACTAGAGCGAAGATTTTTTCTGAAATAGGGAAAAAAACCGAGATGTTCGCTCGATTTACCACAGTTGCAGGTGAACGAGGCGCCGCCGATGCTGAGCGTGATATCAGAGGATTTGCATTAAAATTTTACACTGAAGAAGGTAACTGGGATTTAGTGGGTAATAACACCCCTGTTTTCTTTTTACGTGATCCGTTAAAATTTCCTGATTTGAACCACGCTGTGAAACGTGATCCCCGTACTAACATGCGCAGCGCTCAAAACAATTGGGATTTCTGGACATCACTGCCAGAAGCCTTACACCAAATAACTATTGTGATGAGTGATAGAGGCCTGCCTGCCACCTACCGTCACATGCATGGCTTTGGTAGCCATACTTTTAGTATGATCAACGCAGACAATGAGCGCGTATGGGTTAAATTTCATTTTAGCTCAAATCAAGGGATCAAAAACTTAACAGATCAAGAAGCCGAAGTCGTTATTGGTCAGAACCGAGAAAGCCATCATGCTGATTTATATGACGCTCTTGAATCAGGTGAATTTCCATCTTGGACCTTAAAAATTCAAGTAATGACTGAAGAGCAAGCAGAAAAATCACCTTACAATCCTTTTGATTTAACTAAAGTATGGCCGCATAAAGATTATCCTCTGATTGAAGTGGGCGTAATGGAGCTAAATCGAAATCCCGAGAACTTTTTTGCTGAAGTAGAACAGTCAGCATTTAACCCAGCGAGTATAGTGCCAGGGATCAGTTTCTCTCCTGATAAAATGTTGCAAGGTCGACTATTTTCTTATGGTGATGCTCAGCGCTATCGTTTGGGTGTGAATCATCAACAAATACCGGTCAATGCGCCGCGTTGTCCTGTACACAGCTATCACCGAGACGGAGCAATGCGCGTTGATGGTAACCATGGCAGTACCATAGGTTATGAGCCAAATACGCAAGGTGAATGGCAAGAGCAGCCAGACTTTTCTGAGCCACCGATGGAATTATCTGGCGCTGCTGCCCATTGGAACCATCGAGAAGATGAAGATTACTTTTCTCAACCGGGTGACTTATTCAGGTTAATGGATAACAACCAACAGCAGGCTTTATTTGATAATACAGCTAGATCCGTTGGTGGTGCGAGTATTGATATCCAAAAAAGACATATTTCACACTGTTTGAAAGCGGATCATGCCTATGGTGCAGGTGTTGCTAACGCACTTGGGATTTTGCTAGATAGTATCTAACATTAATTAAGATAACGATGGTTCAGTCGCTCAATCATTAACTGAATCATCATTAACTGAATTTAAAATTCATTTAAGCCTTTTATCATTGACACCAGCCTCTTCCTCCCCCATTGTTCACGATTTACCAATTCATCGTAAATTTTAGTGAGAATAAATGCCTACTACCTCCGCCAATAAGCAAGAATTACAGGGTTACTTCCTGATGTTTGGTTCAATCCTTATATTTTCTTTGCTGCCCTATTACATACAATTTTTAGCGCCTGTGGATGGTAATACCTTATTTTCTTTTCGCGTGTTATCACAGTTAGGTTTTGGTTTTCTATTTTTGGTTTTGACTCGACAACTGTTTGCGCTTAAAGCCGTGTTTGTACAGCCAAAAGAGCTGTTGCTGTTGTGTTTAACATCACCCTTGATCGCAATACAATGGTGGATATTTTTTTGGGGACCAGTAAATGGTGAAACAATTAATATTGCTATGGGATACTTTTTATTACCTATTACCATTAGTTTAACTGGCCGGTTTTATTTTAAAGAAAACTTGAGTCCTTTATTGTGGCTCGCTGTGGGCGCTGCATTAATTGGAGTGAGCGTTGAGCTATATAGAAGCCATTCATTTTCTTGGGTTACGCTGCTTATTTGTTTGGCTTATCCTCCCTATTTTATCTTACGCCGCAAAAGCAAAATACCGACAACAAGTAATTTTGTTGCAGAGAACATTTTTGTCACTCCGATAGCTTTATTGCTGCTATATTTTGCAAACCAACAGCAACTGCCCTTTTTGCCTTCATTAGATTGGGGAATATTATTGTTATTAGGCTCAGGTTTATTGGGCACTGTTGCCATGCTATTTTTTGTTTCCGCATCGACACGCTTAAAATTTACAATATTTGGCATGTTAAATTATGGCGAGCCCATATTGATGATGCTGGTCGCGATATTTTTACTTAACGAAACCATTAGCCCAGAACAACTATGGAGCTATGGTTTCTTCGGTATAGCGGTACTGTTAGTCATTGGCGATAGTTTACTGCGCATAATAATCAGTAAAAGAAGAACATTTGACTCATTATAATTCTTCTTAGAAATGCAAAAAACCGCTAACTTTTCAGTAAGCGGTTTTTATTAATGCTATCGAAAGGTCTGTTTAAAGACAAATCGCTTTAATACGAATTTTATCTGTCCAACTAAGAAAACCATGATTTGTTAAATATTCAACGTTAACCATTGAAGTTCCGTTCGGACAGTCAAGTAAAAGGTTTTTGTAAGCTTGGTCAACATAGTTAGTGTCGTAAACAAAACCTAGTATATTTTTTTGAGACTTTTCAATCTCAATAACCTTGCCAAGCTCAAGTTCATTAGCACTATTACTTCCAACATCCACTTGTGACATATGAACACTGCTAGTGCACGCACTAAGCATCGCCACCGTAAGTAGCAAAAATAACTTTTTCATTACTACACCTCATTACAGTATGCAGATACAATAACTTCTCTTTTAAACATAAGCACATAGCCTGTAGTTTGATGCTTAGTATAAACCCCTTCAATTTTTCCTGTTGGACATTGTCCTTTGAGTTTATCAATGGCGTCATCAACAAAAGCATTGCTAAAGTTTATTCCGATGAAATTCCAGCTTGATGATGTGGTAGTTATTACGTTATCTCTTTGTGCTGGGACTTGTGTCATAGATACGGTATTTAAACCAACGCAACCAGTGAGTGACAGTGCAAGTAATGAAAATAAGATGGTGTTCTTTAACATGAGATTTCTTCCTAAATTTAGTTAGTCTGAGTCGTATTAATACAATAACCGTTGATGCGTACAACCTCGCCACTTACAGGGCCTACATTGGTTGCTTCGCGAACTGAAGTTAATCCGGTTAACTTTTTACTTGGACATGCTTTAATGACCTCAGAGAGGACTTCATCGGCATAAGCGTCGTTATATACAGGGTTACCCGTTTTAGGACCAAAATTACTGATGGTCAGAATAAAAGCCACTAATTCTAAGTCTTCACTGGTTGAGCTTGACTTTGCCACCTCTGCCCCTATTTGTGCAGCTTTAGCTGCGTCAAAACCAAATTCATTTACCTTGATTGTAAATGGCGTTAACGTACCTTGAGACTGGTCTATATCACCAATATGAACATGGTGAAGTTGACTACACCCGCCAACAAGTAAAAAGCTGAGTCCAAGAATACTTTTCAATTTTATCGGCATATGTGCCTACCTATTTATTACGTGGATTGATAAAGCGTGACGCTATTATACTTTCTAATGAAACCAGTTGATCTGCTTTATTGTTTAGTAAGTGTGGGGTAAACGTAAGAAACTGTAAGCGATTAAATAATGATTTGTAGATATAGCTTTCAAAGTGAAGATGAAGGTGATTAAGCGGAAATAAAATGGTTATGGTACAGTGTTAACCAAAATATAACTTAAATATCATGAGCATAATACAATGGAATTATATCACTGCCGCGACTCACGTTCTGTCAGACCGTTATGGGCGCTTGAAGAATTACAGCTTAACTATAAGCTAATCAATATGGAGTTTCCGCCAAGATATCACCAAGCAGGTTATTTAGAAATAAATCCCCTAGGCACTGTGCCGACGTTTATCGACGGCAACTTGGTCATGACAGAGTCTGCGGCTATTTGTCAGTATTTAGTCGATAAGTATGGCGCGAGTGAAATAGGATTAACTGTTGAACACCCTGAATACGGCGATTACCTTAATTGGATACATCGCAGTGATACTACCTTCACTTTTCCGCAAGCCTTAATACTAAGATATGATCGTTATGAAAAAACTGAACGTAAGCAACCGCAAGTAGTTGAAGATTATAAAAAATGGTTATCGTCTCGGTTGAAAAGCGTTGAGTCTGCACTTGAAAGCAGTGATTACCTTTGTGCTGGAAAATTTACTATTGCTGATATTTGTGTTGGTTATGCACTTTTCCTCGCCCATAAAACAGCTAACGATAATAATTTTGGCCCCCATACTCGCGATTATTTAAAAAGACTAATGGAAAGGGATGGTTTTAAAGCGGCAATGACTCAACAAGAAGAGCTTGCGCCCATTTTTTAATGAGTAATACCAATTTAATCAACTTGGTATAAAACATCACACTTTATTGTGATGTACAGTGCGTTATGTATGAATATAATAAGCGCAAAATACATTATCATTATTTTGCGCTTTACAAGTATGCTCTAGTTGGAAACCTATATTGAGCGTGATGCTCAAGGCTAAGGATAACTTACTTTGCTGCTTCTGTAGCCGTCGCTTTTTTCATTGCTGCTTTAATTTCCTTAATATCACAGCCATCAAGCAACAGCAGTACATCGGCAATAGAACTTCGTAATTCAGTACTTTCTTTAAGCGTTTTTTTATTTTGAATATGCGATATCGATTCTCTATTCATTACAGTATTTAGTAATTTCTTCAAACCGTCTTCATCATCAATATTTAATGGCGCTAGCGGATTAGTTGCTACTTCATTATAAGCATTATAAATAAGAGTGAGTGCTTCTTGAGATTCTTTTAATCTTTGCATTTTTTATTCTTATTAAATTGAATAGTCATTTTAGATTACATCAATAAAACACTTTGTCTACAAGATATTAAA
>MAAF01000005.1 GCA_002163005.1 Colwellia psychrerythraea
TTAAGCTTTTCTATATTAAATAAGAAAAGACCGTTATACAGACTTTCATTACATGAAGAGTTGATTAACTTTCCTGAGATGCCTTTCTAATGAGAGACCAACGTGTTGAGTTAGCCACGTTAAACCTGTCTGGTACTGCTGCCACTATGGTGAGTAGCATTGAAGACATTCGTAACTACAATTTTTTAGCGCTGGGGTTAAGTAGAATGCCCATTCCGTTGCAAACTCGTGTAGCGCGTGAATACTTTACCATGTATAACCGCAAAGGCGGCAATAGCACTATTAATGCCAACAAATGGTTAAGACGCACTAGTGAAAAAGGACGAAACCGTTTTGCTCGGTTATTTACCTTATGTAACAGCATGCCACTGCCTTGGCACATTATTGAAAGCAAAGAGCGCACCAAGGACCACGCAATAAAAACCGCACTTGATTGCAGTAAACACTTATCTGAAATTGCCCAAGAAACCGCAGACCTTAGCCTTGAAGAAAGCATTATCCACACTTTTGAAAAATTGGGCGAATTTTGCTTGTCCATGAATGTTACTCCTAAGTATTGGCATGTTAGAGACCAGCAGCCCGTTGAAGCGCTTGAAATATCGTTACTTAAAATATTGTGCGAAGACTGGTGGAAGAAAAAACTTAAAACCGTGAGAAAGCAATATCTTGAACATATTGAACTTGCCATGGGCAGTGTTGGTAAAGCGACCTTTTATGTCGGTAAAGGTAAAAAAGTTACACATAAAAATGTTAACCCGTACACCTCAAAAAAAGCACAGCGAGAATTTGCAGAAGACCAACGTTCAGTCCTTGATTATCTGAGCAAGTTAGAAATAGAAAATGAAGATGGCGTAGTAATTGATTTACTCGAAGCAGTAAAAGCAGGTATTGCCAACCCAGCAATTAGACGTTGTGAAACCATGTTGCGTTTACGCGAAAGCGAAGAGATAGCCACAGAGCTAGGTTTTGTTGGTGTGTTTTATACGCTTACTTGCCCGTCAAAATATCATCCTGGTGCAGCAAACTGGAACGGTGCTACACCTAAAGAATCACAAAAATATATGGTAGAAACTTGGGCACGTGCCCGAGCAAAGTTAGGTAGATTAGGCGTAATGTACTTTGGTATGCGCGTTGCTGAAGCACACGCAGATGGTTGCCCACATTGGCACATGATGCTATTTGTGCCAAAAAAGAAAGAGCAAACCGTTACCGCTATTATTCGTAAATACTTTATTTCTGAAGACCGAGTAGAATTAATAAAAAGGTACGACAACAGAAAATCACTTTTTAAGGCTTACAAATTAAAAAGACGAGATTGGGGCCATAAAAAAAGCCAAGGCATTAAGGCCAAAGAACCAAGTAAAGATTTTCGCACCTTTTCACCACGCGTTCTTGTTGAACGCATAGACCCGAGTAAGGGCAGCGCTACCGGCTACATTGCCAAATATATATCTAAAAACTTAGATGCTTATCAAATTACCGATCTTGAAGATGAAGAGACGGGCGAAAAAATCAAAGTTAACCCAGTACTTTGCTGGGCTAGCACTTGGGGTATTCGTCAGTTTCAGTTTCAAGGCTCACCAAGCGTTACCGTTTACCGTGAATTAAGAAGACAACGCGACAAAGTAGACCATGCCGAATTAGAAGAAATCCGCGAGGCCGCAGACCGAGGTAGCTGGAAAGACTTTGTAAAACTGATGGGCGGCATGTGTGTTGGCCGCAATGCCAATTTTAAAACCGCATATGAACAAATACCCTTTGGCAATAAATATGGCGAGTTAACCCGAAAAGTTAAAGGCGTTACTGATAGTGAAGAAACGGTAAGTTTATTAACGCGCGTTACCCAATGGGTAAAACAGTTAAAAGGTACAGCCGCTAAGAATGCTCAGGAGTTGGGCTTTGTCGGCGCAGCCGACCAATCTTGGACTAGTGGGAATAACTGTACGCCTTTGGGTGCAGCGGCTAGAGAGGCGAGAAAGCTTTTTAGTTTAGGTTTAGGTAATTACCAGGTTAATGAGCTGAAAAAAGGGAAAAGGATCAGGGTTGATGATCGGATCCTCTCTATTGAGGGTCAAAAACTAATCATTTTAGAAGATGAAAATCAGATCGATTTACAAAAACGCAATGAAATTGACCATTGGGCGCATATTTTTGCGCGTAGTGAGGGGCGAAACCGACCATTTGAAGCAGATTGGCAGAAATCACGTGAAATGGTAGCCACAGCATTTGTTAAGGCAAATAACGAGGGTAGGGCTATGCCAATTGGCAGTGATTGGGTTTATGCCAGGGAAATAGCAGACGGTGAAGCTGAAGCCGGTTGGTGGGATGCCGGCTTAATGCAAGCTTAATGCCCTTAACTTGGGGTAGTATGATGGAGAGGCCAAAATACAGAGGTTATCGGGTATTAAAAATCAAATTGTTCTGACCCCTTTGATTTTTTTCTAGAGTGCGGAGTTAACATCCATACTTTTATGCAATATACGCACGATTAAAATTTGATTAGCTTTATGCTCTTTGTAATAAATTACATGGCTAGCTTGAGGGTACTTCTTGTAGTCTTCTCGAATATAATCGCAATTAAAACCTAATTCTGGTTCAGTAGCTAATAATTGAAACGTATTATCTAATACCTTTAAATAATCATTTCTCTGAGCCTTACCCCAAGTTAATTGGGTGTATTTAGCTATTTTAATTAAATCTGATTTTGCTTTTGAAGATAATAAAAATTTGTTCATTAATGGTTATCTTTATCTAGCTCTGTCAATAAACTTTCATAACTGTAATCAGAAATGCCGCTTTGTTCACCTTGGATCAGCATATTGCGTAAATTTAATACCTTAGCTTCTTGATCTTCTAAAGCTCTTAATCCGGCTCTAACAACTTCACTTGCTGAGCCATAACGACCAGTGTTAAGTTGTTGGTTTATAAATTGATCAAAATGTTCGCCCAATGTTACGCTTGTATTTTTAGCCATAATGTAAAACCCATAAGTACCAATATATATTGGATTATGGTATAAAAAATATAACAAGGCAATTAAACGGACAATGTAGTTCCCCCGTTTTAGTGGCTTTAATCAAATTGTTCGACCCCTTAGATTTTTAAAACAAAGGTGGCTAATAAGCCTAAATTTAGTAATATGTGGGGATAAATAGCAGTAAAAACTTAAGGAAACATTATGAAAATATTTATAGCCATCATGGTAGCTTGCTTGGCAGCATTTCTGTTCCATCATGCGTATGGCATTGAAGGCGTTAGCCTAGAGCGCTTTGGTTATATAGCCGGTGGCGTTATCTCACTCGTTGTCGT
>MAAF01000111.1 GCA_002163005.1 Colwellia psychrerythraea
CAGGTAAAGTCGGTGAAGAAGTAACAAATGGTACTTTCACTCTAACAATTAAAGAGTTAGTGGCGCGAGCAGGTACAGAGTTTTTTGTTACTCGTAAAGACAGGCTAAATACAATTCTTGATTTACAATCTTCAATTGGCGCAAGTGAGAAGGGTAAAGACTCAGGTATAGTTAACTTAAGTTTTCAACATGAAAGTCCAGAATATAGTCAAATGGTGCTAAATGAAATTACCGAGATATACGTACGGAGGAATGTTGACCGTAACTCAGCTGAAGCTAAAAAATCGCTCGATTTTTTAGCCGTACAATTACCTGAAATAAAAAAACAGCTAGAAGTCTCTGAAGCGTTATTTAACGATTACCAAAAAAATCAAAAATCGGTCAACATTAGCTTAGAAACACAGGGTGTATTGGAGCAAATTGTAGAGCTTGATACTAAGTTGCAAGAATTAGATTTAGAACGTTTAGCCATGTCACGCAAATTCAAACGTAATCACCCTAATTACCAAGGCATTGTTGAACAAATATCAGCAGTGCAGAAACAACGCGATGCTTTAGCTCAAAAAATCGCTAATTTACCAGAAACACAACAAAAATTGTTAGGCCTAACCCGTGATGTTGAAGTAGGTAACGAAATCTACATGATGTTGTTAGGCAAAGTACAAGAGTTAGATATTGTTCGCGCAGGTACAGTGGGTAATGTACGGATAATTGATGTGGCAGAAGTTAATACCACCAAACCAGTAAAACCTAAAAAAGCATTAATTGTGGTGATGGCTACAATGCTTGGTGGTATGTTAGCGATAGCAATAGTATTAGTGCAAAAAGCTCTACATAAAGGTGTTGAAGACCCAAGTGAAATAGAAGCGATTGGCATGCCAGTATACGCTAGCGTGCCTTTTTCAACTCATCAAGATAAATTGACGGGCTTAACTAAAGCCTTAACTAAAGGCAGAAAACGTAAAGTACATCAACACAACAGTGTGTTAGCTGTTGATAATCCTGCTGACTTATCAATCGAAGCATTACGTAGTTTACGTACCAGCTTACACTTTGCCATGATGGAAGCCAAAAACAATGTCATTGCCATTTCTGGCCCATCACCAGGTGTGGGTAAATCTTTCATATCAGCAAACCTAGGTGCAGTATTAGCACAAAGTGGACAAAAGGTTTTAGTAATAGATGCTGATATGCGTAAAGGCTATTTACAAAAACAATTTGGTTTAGCGTGGGAAAATGGCTTATCTGATTACTTATCAGGACAGCAAACATTGGAACAGGTAACTAAATCAACAAATGTTGAAGGGTTAAATATTATTACTCGTGGTCAAGTACCGCCGAACCCTTCTGAGCTACTTATACACAGTAATTTCAGCGACCTAATTGCTGAAATAAAAGCCAAGTACGATATCATCATTATTGATACGCCGCCCATATTAGCGGTAACTGACCCCGCTATTGTTGGTGGGCATGCAGGCAGTGTGTTACTGGTTACCCGCTTTGGTCAAAATGCGATTAAAGAAATTGATTATGCCCGCCAACGTTTTGAACAAAATGGCATTGATGTAAAAGGCGTAGTGTTTAATGGTGTAGTTAAAAAAGCCAGTAACGCCTACGGCTATTACGGTTACTACAACTACGAATATAAATCAGATAAGTAGCTTGTAGGCGTGAATTTATTCGCGCATAACTTAGGGATTTATTCGCGCTTGGGGCTTAGTCCGTCATTCCTGAAGTTTCTAGTCGGGAATCCATTCGCGCTTGGGGCTAGTTCGTCATTCCCGAAGTTTCTAGTCGGGAATCCATAGTGGTTAATGTCATCATTCCAGTTGTGCCTTAGCTAGAATCCATAACTACAAAGAACTTGAAGTAGTTTTGGTAAAATACTGAAACCTAATAATTAAATTTAGAATTTAGAAGTGATGCAAAATAAAATGAATACATCATTAAAGGACCTAAAGATCGGTGTAATCGGCTTAGGTTACGTAGGTTTACCACTAGCAGTTGAGTTCGGTAAAAAGTACCAAACACTTGGTTTCGATATCAATCAATTAAGAGTTTCAGAATTATTAGCGGGACACGACGCTACGTTAGAAGTAAGCGATGAAGAACTTAAAGATGCCCCCTTCATGTCTTATTCATTCTCAGTTGATGATTTAAAAAACTGTAACGTATACATAGTAACAGTACCTACCCCCATTAATGAGCACAAACAACCTGACTTAACACCTTTGATAAAAGCAAGTGAAATGCTAGGTAAAGTGATCAACAAAGGCGATATCATCATTTATGAGTCAACTGTTTATCCTGGTGCTACAGAAGAAGAATGTTTACCAGAAGTTGAAAGAGTCTCAGGCTTAACCTTTAATAAAGACTTCTTCGCAGGTTATTCACCTGAACGAATTAATCCTGGCGATAAAGAACATAGAGTTACCAATATTTTAAAAGTAACCAGTGGTTCAACACCTGAAATTGCTGAAATAGTCGACCAATTATATAAGTCAGTCATTACAGCAGGCACACATAAAGCATCAAGCATTAAAGTTGCTGAAGCGGCAAAGGTTATTGAAAACACTCAACGAGATGTAAACATTGCTTTAATCAATGAACTCTCAATTATTTTCAATAAACTCGATATTGATACCTTAGAAGTATTAGAAGCTGCTGGCACCAAGTGGAACTTTTTACCATTTCGTCCAGGTTTAGTTGGTGGGCACTGTATTGGTGTTGATCCTTATTACTTAACTCATAAAGCGCAAAGTGTTGGCTATCAACCTGAAATTATTTTAGCTGGTCGTAGATTAAATGATGGTATGGGAGCTTATGTAGTCTCTCAATTAGTGAAAAAAATGCTGACTAAACGTATTCATGTGGATGACGCTAATGTATTGGTAATGGGATTAACGTTCAAAGAGAACTGCCCTGATTTACGTAACACTAAAGTCGTTGATATTGTCAGTGAACTTAAAGAATACAACGTTAATGTTGATATTATGGACCCGTGGTGTTCAAGTGATGAGGCTGAGCGTGAATACGGTTTGTCACTCATAGACCAAGCTGAAAGCGGCTTCTATGATGCCATTATTTTAGCGGTAGGTCATAACGAATTTAAAGAACTAGGTGCTGAAAATATTAGAGCATTTGGAAAAGAAGAACATATTTTATACGATTTGAAATATGTGCTTGATAAAAACTCAGTAGATATGCGCTTGTAAGTGTAGGCGTGAATTTATTCGCGCTTTTCATGTGGGTAATCACGCAATAAATATACATTATGATGACGTTTACTCGAAAACCTTTGTACGTCATCTTCGAAGTCTCTAGTCGAAGATCCATTGTTCTTTAGGCACATGTAGATTTCCCCTTATTAGATAAATAAAGAATTAAAATGTCACGATATAATGAAATTAAAACAGAATTACTAGCAGAGCCTAAAATTTGGTTAGTAACTGGTGTTGCAGGGTTTATTGGCTCAAACCTTCTAGAACATTTATTAAAACTCAACCAGAAAGTAGTTGGTCTTGATAACTTTGCCACAGGCCACCAACGTAATTTAGATGAAGTGAAATCATTAGTTACTGCAGAGCAATGGAATAACTTTGAGTTCAATGAAGGTGACATCCGCAACGGTGAAGATTGTGAACAGGCTCTTATGCATAATGGCACAGCTGTGGATTACGTACTCCACCAAGCAGCCCTTGGCTCTGTACCACGCTCAATAGCAGATCCTATTACAACAAACGCAGCTAATATCACTGGCTTTTTAACCATGTTACAAGCCGCGAAAGAAGCACAGGTTAAAAGTTTTACTTATGCTGCAAGTAGTTCTACCTACGGTGATCATCCAGCATTACCGAAAGTTGAAGACAATATTGGTAATCCGCTATCGCCTTATGCGGTAACTAAATACGTTAATGAATTATATGCCGGCGTGTATGCGAAAACCTATGGCTTTAAAACTATAGGTCTACGTTACTTTAATGTGTTTGGTCAACGTCAAGACCCTGATGGAGCCTATGCTGCAGTGATCCCAAAGTGGACAGCTTCAATGATCAAAAATGAAGATGTATATATTAATGGCGATGGCGAGACAAGCCGTGATTTCTGTTTTATCGAAAATACCGTGCAAATGAATATTCTTGCTGCAACGGCGGAAGACGAAGCTAAAGATAATGTTTATAACGTAGCGGTAGGTGATAGAACAACGCTAAATGATTTATATAAATCGATACAATCAGCACTTAAAGAATGTGATGTTGATACGACACAAGAGCCAGTATTTCGTGATTTTAGAGCCGGTGACGTACGCCACTCTCAGGCTGATGTCAGTAAAGCCGTTAATAATTTAGGTTATGCTCCAGAATATAAAATAATGGAAGGTATCAGTAAAGCAATGCCATGGTATAAGCACTTTATATAAAATGAGAATGAAAACACTCACGTGATGTTAATATCTCCTTAATAAATGAATTTTCCATTATTTTTAACAAGCTTGATATTGATACTTTGGAAGTTTAAAAGCGGTTGGCACTAAATGGAGCTTTTACCTTTCTTACCAGGACTAGTCGGTGGTCACTGTATTGGTGTTGCTCCTTATTACTTAACTCATAAAGCGCAAGCTGTTGGCTCCCCCTAAAATAATTTTATCGGGTCGTCGATTAAATGACTGCAAAGCTGCTTAGGTAGTTTCTCAGTTAGTGAAAAATGTTAATTAAGTGAATTCATGTCGATGATGCCAATGTATTTTTGATGGGTTTAACACTTTAAGAAAACAGACCTGATTTACGAAAGGCTAAAGTGGTTGATATTGTCAGTGAGCTGGAAGAATACAACATCAATGTTGATATCCTTGATCCGCAGCGTTCAATCGAAGGCCCTCAATATTAATATGGATTATCGTTGGTTGAGTAAACTGAAAATAGTTTCTAATACGCCATTGTTTTAGAAGTAGGCAATAATTAATTTAAAGAGCTAGGTGCTTAAAGTATTAGAGCGTTAGGATGAGAAAATCATGTTTTATATGCCTTGAAATATGTTTTGAATAAAGAGTCTGTGAATATGCGTTTGGAGAATAATTTCAATAGGAATTTTAAGCTGTATTAGTAAACCTCAAAGGTAATTATAGAACAACGCTTGATATAAGGGATTGGCAAAGTAATACATAAAATATTAGTGAAATGGAGAGGAAGATTCACAGGCCATGCAATTGTTCGGCATATTATTATCAACCATAAGCTGAACTTTCAATTCTATGGAATGATAATACATTAAATGTTGATTAGTCTATTACTGATAAGGCAACAGTTTTTTAGGGAAAGATACAGCTAAAATTGTTTCAGCTGTGTCTTTATAAATCAAATTTAAGAATTATATTAATAGTGGAGAAAATAAGTTTAATGTTACTAAAGCACACTGTAATGTATGCCATTACTAAATTACTACCCGCAATTGCGACATTAATTGGGATTTCACTTTTTACAAGGTTGCTATCTCCTAACGAATATGGAATATACTCTTTATCTTTGCTTATAGCTTCAGCGGGTAGCGCAATTTTTTTTCAATGGTTAAGCTTGGCGTTAGGTAGATATTACCAAGAAGGTGGTCGTAAGCAAAAAGATAAACTTCTCTCAACTATTCTAATATCATTTTTGCTGATAAGTTTTTTTGTTTTTACTGTTTTCTTTATTGCTTATTTATTGTTAGATAATGAAGTTGATTTTTTATTAGTTGCTGTTTTAGTATTAACAGGAGCATGGTTTGAATTAAATCAACGTCTATCTAATGCAGATTTAAGGCCAAGACCATACGCAATTTCATTGACAATTAAGAGTACCTTAGCTGTTGTTGGCGGTTATTACTTTATTTTGTTTGGGTTTAGCGTTGACGGCGTTTTGATAGCATTGTGTGTTAGCTATTTATTAGCTACTTTTGTTCAGTTTAGGTACTGGAAAGTATTTAAACTTTATCTGGTTGATAAAAAAATATTCGTTCAAATGCTTGATTATGGACTTCCATTAACGCTTACATTCCTAATGCTCTTTATTATTAATGGTTCGGGTAAGTTTTTTATTAATTATATTTTGGATAAGTCAGATGTTGGTATGTTTTCTGTAGCCTATGATTTTACGCAATACATAATTGTAACCTTGTGCGGAGTATTACATTTAGCCGCCTTTCCTTTAATCATAAAGGCGTACTCTGAAAAAGGTGAAGTCGAAGGAAAAAAGCAGCTTCTTTTATCTTTTGGTTTACTGATAAGTGTTTCAGTACCGCTTGTATTCGGTCTGATATCAACAATAAATGAGTTAGCTACTATTTTTTTGGGAGTAGAATTTAGGGAAAGTTCGATTCAACTTATTCCTCCTATAGCTATTGCTCTTCTACTCATGGTCTTGAAATCTTATTATTTTGATTATGCATTTCAGTTAGCTCAAAATACTAAGTTACAATTGGTCGGTGTAGCCGGAGGCGCAATAACTAGTTTTATTGCGAACCCTATATTAATTAGCCTAAATGGTGTTGAAGGGGCGACATATGCAATGCTTATTTCTTTTTTTGTGTATTTAGTTATTTGTATTTACCTTGGCAAGCGTGTTTTTGATATGCCAACAATTCCTTGGGTAAATATTCTAAAAGTTTCTTTATCTTGTGCGTTAATGATACTTGTTATTGAACACTTAACTGTTAGCGATTTATATCTTTCATTATTAGCCAAAATCACATTAGGTAGCTGTATTTATTTCTTGACTATGTTGTTGTTAAACTATATGGGCACGAAAGAACTGCTTTTGAATTTTTTGAAAGTGAGAAAAGTATGATAAGTTTTCATAAATGACAAGTTTAACGGTTAGCTTTTTGGATGAATCAATATACACTTTGATAAATTCAGTTATTCTGTTACTTTTTTCTGCCCTATGTGCACGATTAACGCGTAGTTTAATTTCCCCAGCTTTTGTGTTTAGTTTTGTTTGGGGTGTAGCTTTACTTATTCTTTCTTTCACACCTGTAATAGGATTTTATCCTATTACATCAAATGCACTTTTGATTTTTGTTTTTGGTGCTATTTTATTCTCTATGACAAGCTTGGTTACTCATGTCATTTGTATAAAATGGAGAGAGCATGAAAATTACAATCAAGCATTAGCGTTAAATTTTAGTCAAATATTAATTTATTTTAATGTTTTGTCTATAGTAATCATTCCTATTTTAATTTCAGATGTAATGTCGTATGGGAGCTCGCTTGTTGAAATTTCCTATAATTTGAGGGTCGCAAGTTTACAAGGTGAGCAAATAGGGTCTTTTGCAACGGCAAATTACTCAGTTATAGCTTTTTTCCTTTCTATATTATTTATTTATGCAATAAATAAGAAACAAATTAATGTTTTATGGGTTGTTGTGAGTCTTGCTCCTTTCCTAATTTCAACCTTAGTCCTAGCAGGGCGCTCAGGATTAATTAGTTTAATACTATCTTGGTTCTTTGTTTACTTGCTAACAGGGGGGAGAATCAATTTAAAAGCTATTGTAATTTTTATTGCATTATTTTTGTTTGTATTAGTTTTTGGCGCCACGCTGGTAAATAAAGTGGACTTAAATAATTCAAATATTTTTGATTCAATTTCAATTTTAGGTATTCACATTCTTGATTATCTATTTCAGGGGCCTATTTTATTCTCACGCTACTTTGATAATCAATTATCCATTAAGGAAAATTGGGACACGCTGAATAGTGTCTGTCATGCTTTATCTAAAGTGGAACTGTGTACACCTATTTCTAATATTCACGCTGATATTGGTAAGTTCGGCCCTGATAAATTAGGAAATGTTTATAGTATGTATTTCGCTATATTTCCACATTACTCATATATTGGTGTAGCATTTTTTATTATGTTTTATTCAATTATTACTACTTATTTCTTTGAAAAAGCAAAGTCTGGGAATGCTTTTTCTCTAGTGGTTAGTGGATTCTTATTTGGTGCTATTGTTTTATCTCTTTTTAAAGATGGCTTTGGCTCAGCTTTTTGGTTATTTATCAAATTTTATTTGATTTCAATAATGCTAGTATTCTTTTTTACCAAGAAAGGCAAGATCATTAAATAATATAACTTTTTAATGCTTAACTAAGTTATAAATAAATATACAGGTACGTAAAAAATAATGAAAAAAGTCAATGTTTTAGCCCTGACCTTGGGTGAGCATACTCCAAGCAGTCGCTTTCGTATCAGAAAGCTTATTCCTGAACTAAGTAACTATGGTATAGGGGTTGATGAAATATACGCTAAATTTGGTTCTCACCCTCCAGCAGGTTTTATTAATAGGCTTTATTGGCTTCCAAAAACGCTAATGAATTCTCTTGAAAGAGTGAACAAAGCGAACAATTATGATATTTGTTTTTTACAAAAACCACTTGTATCCACCTTAATTACTTTTGAGCCTTTAATTAAACCGCCATTTGTTTTTGATGTAGATGATGCAATACATCTAGGTAAACGTGGTTGGGCTATGGATAAAATAGCCAAAAAAGCGAGTCATGTTATATGTGGAAATGATTTTTTAGCAGAACATTACCAACAGTTTAGTGATGTTACAATACTACCTACGGCAGTGGATACTGACTACTTTATACCTTCTACTCAATTTTATTCAGAGCTAATTGTTGGTTGGTCAGGTTCATCAAGTGGGTTTAAATACCTATATCAAATAGAAGCACAATTAGTGGTGGTTTTAAAAAGATTCCCAACATTAAAGATAAAAATTGTTTCAAATGAAGCACCTAAATTCACATTAATCGATCCTGCTCGTATTATTTATGAAAAATGGACAAGTGCTACTGAAGTTAAAGCAATACAAAATTTTTCCGTCGGTTTAATGCCCTTAGATGATAATTTATGGGAGCGGGGGAAGTGCAGTTATAAAATGTTAACTTATATGGCTGTTGGCGTACCTGTTGTTGTTTCCAATGTTGGTATGAATAAAACGGTAATGTCGCATGGTCAATGTGGGCATTTGGTCTCAAATGCTGACGATTGGATAGACTCAATATCAGAACTGTTAATGTCACAAACACTTCGATGTACCATGGGAAAAGTTGGTAGGTCTACAGTGTGTGAACATTACTCAAATAAAGTATTAGTGCCTAAATTGGCGCAATTAATGGTTAATCTTAAATCTTAATATAATAAGGTTCGTAATGAAGGTTTTGCATATAACCCTTGGACTGGGTAATGGTGGTGCTGAAGGTGCACTTTTTAGATTAGTAAAATTTGACAAGTTAAATGAACATGTAATTATTTCTATCATGGGTGATGGTATTTATGGAGAGCATTTAAGAGCTCTTGGCAACGAGGTGTTTTCATTAGACGTACCTCAAGGTAAGTTCAAATTAGGTTGCATATATAAAATTTATAAATTAGTTAAAAAAATTGGCCCTGATGTCGTACAAACGTGGTTATATCACGCTGACCTTCTTGGTGGTGCAATTGCCCGTGTGGCTGGAGTTAAAGCTGTTGTGTGGGGTATAAGACACTCTAATCTCGACGAAAAACTTAATTCTAGAGTGATTATTTATATAGCAAAAATATCAGCCATGTTTTCAGGTATTATACCGAGCAAAATTATCAGTTGCTCTGAAAAAGCAGCCGAGGTTCATATTGAAATAGGTTATAACGAAGATAAAATGAGGGTAATACCCAATGGTTATGACTTGAGTAAGCTTAGGTTTTCTCAAGAGGCTCGTGTTAGAAACCGAACCCTTTGGGGTGTTAATGATGATTTTGTTTTTGGTATGGTGGGAAGATGGAACCCTCTAAAAGATCATGCCAATCTTATTAAAGCACTTGAAAATATGCAGGTTAGTAAAACTAGGCCAATAAAATGTGTTTTAGTTGGACCAGGTATTGATGACAGTAACACAGAATTAACTGCACTCATTCATAAGTATGAATTGAACCATGTTGTTTCATTAATGGGGCCAACTAGTGATATTAACGAAGTGATGTCAGCATTTGATGCTCTGGTTCTTCCAAGCTCTGGTGAAGCATTTCCAAATGTCGTTGCTGAAGCTATGGCATGTAGTACTCCTTGTATTGTCACAGATGTTGGTGATGCGTCATTAATCGTAAATAAGTATGGTTGGGTCGTGCCACCAGTCGATCATATTGCGCTGTCAGTGGCGATGGAAAAATTAATTCTTCAGCGAGACAATCATGAAAGCTGGGCTGAATTAAAAGAAAATTGTAGAAAACGTATAGAAGATGATTTTAGCATTGAAAAAATGGTCTCTAGGTTTGATAAAGTTTGGAAAAGTGCCTTACATTCATAAGTTAAGGGTTTTTCAATAGTATGAATAATTTTAGGTAGTTACAGGTGATATTTTGAAGGTTTTGCATGTGGTTGGAGATTCAAAATTTGGTGGTGGTTCTGTAATCATTAGTCAAATAGTCAATTCTCAAAAGTCATTGGGTTATGACGTTAGTGTACTTACTACTGATAGTGAGTTTATATCTCATTTACATTCCAATGGTATAAAAACATTAGAAGTTGACTGTATTTGGAGGAGTTATAATCTTTTTAAAGATTTAATTGGTGTATATCGTTTACATTCTTTTTTGAAAAAAAATAATTTTGATGTTGTACATACTCATACAACTAAAGCTGGCTTTATTGGTCGATTAGCAGCAAAACTGTCAAACAGTAAAAATATTTTTCATACTGTCCACGGTTTTCCTTTTAGTGAGGATAGTTCATATATAAAAGTAAAGGTTTTTTCTTTTCTTGAGTTTTTTCTAGCAAAGTTTACTGATAAATTAATTTTTGTAAGTGATTATCATAAGGTTTGGGCTCGCGATTTAGGTATTAGCAGTGATGAATCTAAAACTATTTCAATCCGTAACGGGGTGGATTGTCCTGCTATTAATATTGATAATGTAAATAAATTGGTTGATGAGTTTGGTGCAGATCTAAAAATTGTTTTTGTAGGTCGAATAGTTAAAGAGAAAGGAGTTTTTGAATTGTTAACGGCTTTCGATGCTTTAGTAAAAGAGTTTTCTAATTTGAAACTTTTTATTGTTGGTACCGGACCGGACTTTGATTTGTTACAAGTAAAGGCTAACAAGTTACCCGGAGTTCATTTTACAGGGTTTGTAACGAATCCTGCAGACTATTTACAATTTTCAGATGTCTTTGTACTACCTAGTTATAGAGAAGGGCTGTCTATTTCAGCACTGGAAGCTCAATCTGTTGGGACAGCTAGTGTTTTAAGTGATGTCGGTGGAAATATCGAAATAAGTAGTGAGGGTGAATCTGCATTGATTTTTAGATTACATGATATTGATGATCTCGTATTAAAGTTACGTATGCTTTTATCTAGCGAGTCTAAAAGAAAGAGCTTGAGTGATAGTTCAATAATTAATTTTAAAAATAACTTTACCAATGAAAAAATGATAAATGGCTATCGTAAACTGTATGAAAATATTTTTTAGTTTAATTATTAAGGGCAAATGATGGCGCTTATAACGTGTGTGAGTTCGATGTATGAATATTAGAGTGGCAGAGTTAATTGATTTAGATCATATTGTTAGTGTTCACTTTTCAGCGTTTCCAGACTTTTTTTTAACAAGTTTGGGGGGGCAGTTTTTAAAACAGTACTATAGAATTTATATAAAATATTCTCACATAGCGTTTGTTGCAGAAGAAAATGGAGTTATTGAAGGTTTTGTTGTTGGTTCAAATGATAGTATTAAATTTTATCAAGATTTAAAAAAAGAAGCACTTCATTTTTTACTACCTTTATTAGTAAACTTTATTAATATTCAATTATTATCAAAAATAATTAAAAGAATTTTTTCGGTTTTATTTAAGAAGAAAGTTAATAGTTCATTAAAAACATATGATGAACTAAACGAACTTACTTCTATAGGAGTTAATCCTACAGTACAAAGTAAGGGATTAGGTTATGAACTTTTAGCAAAATATGAGCAGCATTGTGTTACAAATAATATTGAAGGTATTACATTAACAACTGATGCTATAAATAACGATAAGGTTTTGAAGTTTTACAAGAGATCTGGTTATTTGGTCGACCAGACCTTTGTTCAAGATAAAAACAGAAAAATGTATTCCCTAGTAAAATATTTTAAAAATTGAGAATGTGATATGTCATTTATACCATATGCTTTGCCATTAACCGGCGAAGAAGAAATACAAGAAGTTGTTGATACAATCCGTTCAGGTTGGCTAACGACAGGTCCAAAAACCAAACAATTTGAAAAAGATTTTTCTGCATTTGTAGGTGCAAAATTTGCCTTAGCGGTTAATTCTGCAACAGCGGGTTTACATCTAGGTTTAGAAGCCCTAGGTGTAGGCCCTGGTGATAAAGTAATTACCACTGTTCATACTTTTACCGCCACGGCTGAAGTGATTCGTTATTTAGGTGCAGATCCCATTTTTGTAGATATAGAGGGTGATAGTTTTAATATTGATTGTGATGCTATTGAAGAAGCATTAAAACAAAATCCCGAAGTTAAAGTTATATTACCCGTTCATTATGCAGGACAAGCGGCAAATATGACTCGAATTATGGCCCTAGCAAAGCAATATAATGTGAAAGTTATGGAAGATGCTGCTCATGCTTTGCCTACGACCCATAATGGTCAAATGATTGGGACTATTGCTGACATTACTGTTTATAGCTTTTACGCTAATAAAACAATTACCACAGGTGAAGGTGGTATGGTCGTTACCAATAATGAGGACTATGTTAAACGTATTTCCTGTATGAGACTACATGGTATAAGCAAAGATGTATTTGATAGATTTACTTCAACAAAGCCTTCTTGGCATTATCAGGTAGTTGCTCCTGGCTTTAAATATAACATGACTGATATAGCTGCCTCGATGGGAATACATCAGTTAAAAAAAGCCAATGTATTGCAAAGTAGAAGACAAGCAATTGCTGAAAAATATAATAATGCTTTTTCAGATTTACCGGTAACTACGCCATTCATTACTAATTCCTCCGATGTTCACTCTTGGCATTTATATGTTTTACAGCTCAATATTAATGAATTATCAATAGATAGGGATGAATTTATCAGAATAATGGCTGATAAAGGTATTGGCACGTCAGTTCATTATATTCCTTTACATATGCATCCTTATTGGCAGGATAATTATAATTTAACTGAAGGGGGTTTTCCTAAGTCTTCTAGTGCTTTTTATCGGATCGTGAGTTTGCCTAATTACCCCAAAATGACTGATGAACAAGTTGAGAGGGTAATAAATACTGTAAGAGAAATTTTATTGGAGCATAAGAAGTGATAAAACGAATTTTTGATCTGTTTTTTGCTTTAAGTGGCCTGATTTTTTTATCACCTTTCCTAATTGTAATTGCCTTGTGGATTAAACTAGATAGCAAAGGAGCTGTATTTTTCAAACAAAAACGTGTTGGGCAGTTTGAGAAAGAAATAGATGTTTACAAATTTCGTTCTATGGTTACTGATGCTGAGAGTAAAGGATTAAAAATTACTGTTGGCCGAGACCCCAGGATTACCAATAGCGGGCATTTTATTAGAAAGTATAAAATTGATGAATTAGCTCAATTAATTAATGTAGTAAACGGTACCATGAGTTTAGTTGGACCTCGACCAGAAGTTCAAGAGTATATTGATGAATATCCTCAATCGATTAAAGATAAAGTTTTATCGGTAAAGCCTGGGATTACTGATTTTGCATCAATTGAATTTAAAGATGAAAATTCAATTCTAGAGGGCGTAGAAAATCCCAATGATGTGTATATAAATGAAATATTACCGATTAAACAAAAATACTATATTCAATATGTCGAAGAACAATCTATTTATTTGGATATTAAATTAATATTTAAGACTCTTATTGCCATTATTAAATGATATGTTATTTCATCAAACTAGCTTTTATTGGTTTTGGAACTAGGAAAATTTTTGCTTCAACAGCTAAAACATAATGGATTCAAGAAGGCATACTCAGGATAATAGCGGCCATAGCTCTCTATAAGTGGCATTCATGCACGTCAGGAATGACTTTATGTTGGCTTATGGGCTTATGGGCTTAGGAGAAAAGCATATTTCTGCTAGATTTATTTTAAAAGTGATTTGATATTAATTGTAAGGTATAAAGATGAGAAAAGGAATAATCCTCGCAGGAGGCAGCGGTACTCGCCTCTACCCACTAACAAAAGTAGTTAGCAAGCAGCTTATGCCTGTTTACGACAAACCTATGGTTTACTATCCACTTGCAACGTTAATGCAAGCGGGTATTCAAGAAATACTTGTTATTTCAACACCTGACGAAATTCATCGTTTTGAAAACTTACTGGGTAATGGAAGTAATTTTGGTGTTTCAATTTCTTATAAAGTACAACCTAGTCCAGATGGTTTAGCACAGGCATTTATTCTAGCTGAAGAGTTTCTTGATGGCGCGGGGGCTGCGCTTGTCCTTGGTGATAATATGTTTTATGGCCATGATTTAACTAAATCACTTCAAAATGCAAATGCTCAAGAGTCAGGTGGTACTGTTTTCGGTTATCACGTAGCTAACCCTCGGGCATATGGGGTTGTTGAATTTGATACTGCGGGTAATGCCGTATCGATTGAGGAAAAGCCAATTGAGCCTAAATCAAATTATGCAGTACCAGGCTTGTACTTCTTTGATTCGCGTGTGGTTGAATTTGCTAAAAATGTAAAACCATCTGCCCGTGGTGAATTAGAAGTTACCGATGTTATTGATCAATATTTGAAAGCAGGTGAATTAAAAGTTGAAATAATGGGTCGTGGCACAGCTTGGCTTGATACAGGTACTCATGATGATTTATTAGCGGCAGCAAACTTTATTGCTACCATTGAAAAGCGCCAAGGTTTAAAAGTTAACTGTCCTGAAGAAGTTGCCTTTCGTAATGGTTGGTTAAGTAAAGAAAAACTTCGTGAAATAGCACAACCTCTTCGTAAGAGTGGTTATGGCGAATATTTACTTGGCTTGATTGATGGGCAGATTTTTTAGTGAAAATTATTGATACCAGCATCCCTGATGTGAAAATTATAGAACCAAATGTTTTTGGTGATGAACGAGGTTTTTTCTTAGAAACTTTTCGTGATGATTGGTTTAAAGAAAATGTAGCTGATGTTACTTTTATCCAAGATAACCATAGTAAGTCTAGCCAAGGCATATTACGTGGTATGCATTACCAGTTAGAACAAACCCAAGGTAAATTGGTACGTGTTACTTCTGGCGAAGTTTACGATGTTGCCATCGATATGCGTAAAAACAGCCCTAGTTATGGCCAATGGTTTGGTGTTTTGCTTTCAGCTAAAAACATGCTTCAACTATGGGTGCCTGCTGGTTTTGCTCATGGTTTTTATGTAACCAGTGAGTCAGCTGAGTTTGTTTACAAATGCACTGACTATTATGCACCTCAGCATGAGGTTTCTGTTAAATGGGATGATCCTGCTTTAGCGATAGATTGGCCAGTCTCAAATAATGCTAAGCCATCTTTGTCTGCTAAAGATGAAGATGGATTGTTGTTTAAAGATGCACCTAGTTTTAATTAGGTAAATTACCAAAATCGTTAATGGATTCCCGGCAAGATAACTCGGGAATGACGGTGTTAATTGGTATGTGTGTAAGCTGTTTATTTGATGCCAGTAATAACAGATATAGTAATAAAGAGACAGTAAATGAGTAAAACTATTTTTATAACAGGTGGGGCTGGTTTTATTGGCTCTGCTCTTGTTCGTTATTTAATTAATGAAACTGATAATACCGTCATTAATTTTGACAAATTGACTTATGCGGGAAACCTAGAATCATTGAAGTCTATTGACTCAAATGAGCGTTATAATTTTGTGCAAGGTGATATTTGCGACAAAGAAAAGGTTGCTGAGGTTTTAGCGCAGTTTCAACCTGATTATATTATGCATTTAGCCGCAGAGAGCCATGTTGACAGATCTATTGATGGGCCTGGTGAGTTTATCGAAACAAATATTGTCGGTACTTATACCTTGCTTGAGGCTACTCGTCGTTATTATCTAACTTTGGCTGATAATAAAAAGACTAACTTTAGATTCCACCATATTTCAACCGATGAAGTTTATGGTGATTTAGGTGAAACAGGTTTATTTACAGAAGAAACCTCTTATGATCCTAGTTCTCCTTATTCGGCATCAAAAGCGGCTTCTGATCACTTAGTGAGAGCTTGGCATAGAACGTATCAATTACCGGTTGTTGTCACTAATTGCTCTAATAATTATGGGTCTTATCATTTTCCTGAGAAATTAATCCCGTTAATCATCTTAAATGCCCTTGATGGTAAAGCTTTACCTATTTATGGTGATGGGAAGCAGGTGCGTGATTGGTTATATGTTGATGATCATGCTAGAGCTCTGTATAAGGTCGTTAGTGAAGGCAGTATAGGTGAAACATACAATATTGGTGGCTTTAACGAGAAACAGAATATTGAAGTTGTTAATACTATTTGTAACCACTTGAATGAATTAATCGATGATAAACCTGAAGGTTTAAGTGATTTTAATGAGTTGATTACTTATGTAACAGATCGTCCTGGTCATGATGTTCGTTATGCTATTGATGCCAATAAAATCAATAAAGAGCTTGGTTGGCACCCACAAGAAACATTCGATTCAGGCATAAAGAAAACAGTTGAATGGTATTTGGCTAACCTTGAGTGGTGTAAACATGTTCAAGATGGTAGTTACCAGCGAGAACGGTTAGGCAGTTAGATTGACTATCATCTTTGAAGTGATTCAAGCAAAGAGATAATACTACGGCAACATTGTGTTGTCGTTTTTAATGGTATGAGAAAATAAATATGAAAGCAGTTATTATTGGGAAAAGTGGTCAGTTAGCAAATGAATTGATAGCTGAATTACCTGAAGATATAGAAGTTTTATCTTTGGGACGAAGTGATGTTGATATCACTACATATGATGACTTATCCGCTAAAGTTAAGTCGTTTCAATCTAATGTTATAATTAATGCTTCTGCTTATACGGCTGTTGATAAAGCTGAATCTGATATCGATGTTGCTTATGCTATTAATGAAAAAGCTGTAGAAATAATGGCTAAAATAGCTAAAGAAAATAATTGTCGATTTTTACATGTATCGACAGACTTTGTTTTTGATGGGGAAAGTAATATTGCTTATGATGTTTCTAGTAAGACGAACCCAACAAGTGTATACGGAGCATCAAAATTAGCAGGTGAGCAAGCTATTAAGATAACTCATCCTGAAAACAGTGCAATTGTCAGAACATCTTGGGTCTATTCAACCTATGGCAATAACTTTGTCAAAACCATGTTGAGGTTGATGGAAGAGAAAGAACAACTTGGCGTGGTTGGTGATCAAATTGGTTGTCCCACCAATGCTAAGGGCTTGGCTCAATTTCTTTGGTTATTAGCTAGTCATAATGACCTTGAGCAAGTTTATCACTGGAGTGATGCTGGCGTTGCCTCTTGGTATGACTTTGCAGTTGCCATTCAAGAGCTCGGTTTGAAGCATGATTTACTGGATAAAAAAATTCCAATTCATCCAATTTCTTCTTCAGCCTACCCAACTCCGGCAAAAAGACCAAAATTTAGTTTGTTAAATACAGCTGACAGTACATCGATATGTAAGCAAGTTCACTGGCGTGAACAGTTAGAGCTTTGTATCATCGGCTTATCATCTGAAAGTTAAGAATTAGGTAGTAAATGATTACTCCTCAAGCTATGCAAGTTATTGGATTAGGTGGTTATAAGCTATGGATTCCCGACGGGAAGCTTCGGGAATGGCGGTAAGTTAGGCTGGATGCATGATGGTTAGCTAGTAAGACACCTACAGGCAGTCGTCATCTTCGAGTGCTCTTGTCGAAGATCCAGTTCCTAAACTATAGATTCCCGACAGGACACTTCGGGAATGACGGCTCAAAGTGTGAACACGTTTCTGTAAGAGAAGCACGAATAAATTCCCGCCTACAGGTCAAAGCGCGATAAATTCCCGTTTACGGGGATAAGATAGATTTCAGGGTTAATCAAATTGGTATTATCAAGTGCAAGGTACGCCAGGTCGCGATATTCAACAATTTGCTAAAATAGACAATGGTTATGTGGTATTAGATGGGGCACGCTTTGATATTAATGCCTCAGTGCATACTCTTAGTGGTTACTCTGCCCATGCCGATCAAGCTCTGCTCTTTTTAAGGCAAGCTTAGCTTAAGTGATAATTAATATCCTGTGATTGCCATTTACTTGCCGTAATAAATGTGCAACTCCCCCCTCTTTTGTATATACTGCGCATCCCCTCAAAAAATATAAAGTTACACATGAAAAGGAACCCTAAGTGTCTTTGATTAGATCTGTTTTGAGCTTACCGCGCCCATTTAAGCGCGCTATTTCATTAGTAATAGATTCTGTATTTTTATTTTGTGCTTTTTGGTTAGCATTATTTATGCGCCTTGACAGCTTCTCCCCACTATTCGATCAAGGTTACTGGCTCGTTTTTGCCTGTGTCTTACCGCTCAGTTTATTAACTTTTGTGAAGCTAGGCCTCTATCGCGCTGTATTACGTTATATGAATATGCAAGCGGTTTGGGCTATCGCATTGGGCAGTATTTTTTCTGCTATGTTTGTTATTGGTATGTCATTTATCTTGCACGCTGGAATTCCTCGCACAGTTCCTTTCATTTTCATGAGTTTATGTTTGATATCGATTGGCGGCTCAAGAATTTCAGTTAGAGCGGTAATTAGTCACCAACGCTGGCATAAAAAAGCCTCTGTATTAATTTATGGTGCCGGCTCTTCAGGTCGTCAATTATCAACGGCTTTAGCACAAGGTCCTGAATATCATGCAGTGGCTTTTATTGATGATTATAAAGCGCTTCAAGGGCAGGTTATTCAGGGAATTCCTGTTTATTCTCCAGAAGAAATTTCCAACGTAGTTGAAAGAAAAACCGTTCAAAAAATATTATTGGCTATACCAAGTGCCTCAAGAGCAAGAAGGAAACAAGTACTCGCTAAAATTGATTGTTTAGGCATTCAGGTCTTAACCATTCCAGGAATGATGGATATCGTTCAAGGTAAAATGAAACTCGAAGAGTTTAAAGATGTTGGCGTTGAAGATTTATTAGGCCGTGATCCGGTCGATCCAAAACCTGAATTGATGAATGCCGATATAGCCGATAAAGTCGTTATGGTTACTGGCGCTGGTGGTTCTATTGGGTCTGAGTTATGTCGTCAAATTATTCGGTTAAAACCCACTAAGCTTGTGTTGTTTGAGTTATCAGAATTTGGTTTATATACCATTGATAAAGAGCTTAATGAGTATAAATCAGCACATGGATTAACTGTTGAAGTATTGCCACTTCTGGGCTCAGTGCAAAGGGTTAATCGCATTGAAACAGTGATGAAAAGCTTTGCCGTACAAACTGTTTACCATGCTGCAGCGTACAAACATGTGCCATTGGTTGAGCATAATGTTGTTGAAGGCGTTAGAAATAATGTTTTTGGTACTTATTACGCAGCGCGTGCTGCGATAAATGCCAATGTTGAGACCTTTGTTTTAATCTCTACCGATAAAGCTGTTAGGCCTACTAATATCATGGGTACCACTAAGCGTATGGCTGAGTTAGTACTACAGGCGTTAGCTACAACACAAAATTCGACGCGCTTTTGTATGGTGCGTTTTGGTAATGTTTTGGGTTCATCGGGTTCTGTTGTTCCTCTGTTTAGAAAACAAATAAGGGAAGGGGGTCCGGTAACGTTAACGCACCCTGATATTACGCGTTATTTCATGACTATCCCTGAAGCTTCGCAGTTAGTTATTCAGGCTGGCGCTATGGGTAAAGGTGGCGATGTCTTTGTGCTTGATATGGGCGATTCGGTAAAAATTTATGACTTAGCAAGTAAAATTATTCATTTAAGTGGTTTTTCCGTTAAAAACGCTGAATCACCTGATGGAGATATTGAGATTAAATGCACGGGTTTAAGACCCGGTGAGAAGCTTTATGAAGAGCTTCTTATTGGTGATAACGTTTCGGGCACGCCACATGAACGTATTATGACTGCGCAGGAGGCTATGCTTGATTGGCTTGAGTTAGAGACACTGCTAATGAGACTTGATGATGCTTGTCATGAGTTTGACCATGAGTTAATTCGTGAAATATTACTCAAGGCACCTACCGGTTTTAATCCTACTGATGGGATTTGTGATTTAGTGTGGCAGCAGAAAAGTAGTATGCCGCAGGAAACGGCTGAAATTATTGAATTGAAAGTAGCAAATTAGCTTTTGTAGGCGGGATTTTAATCCCGCATGATTGTGGGTGGGGTATGGACTAGCGCGAACAGGTTCCCGCTTACTGGATTAAAACTGTTTATCAATTCTTACATTACCGTTGGCAAGGTAAACCATTCTCACCGCATCTTGGTGATGAAAGACCATCTGTGAATCATAATCTTGAATCACCATATATTGCTGGCATTGTCGTTCAGCGCAGTCAACTTCTATCATTAATTCGACTAGATGAATAACTACCGTTTTATCTTGGCTACGATTATTGGCAATTTTACCGCCAATAACTGCGCCCAATACCGTTGCAATATCACGGCCGCTACCACCACCAAATTGATTACCAATGACGCCACCGATTAATGCGCCACCAAAGGTTTTCCAACCGCTATTTTTATCTTGTATCAGTTCTTCTTGGCTAATGTTTCTAGCAGAAATCACTGTACCAAAGAGTACCTTTTCAACAGGTACTGCTTTGTTTCTGTCATAGTCTGCATCAGCGGAATGACTGAATAAGAAAGTGAACAGGATTAAACTTGTTAATATTAATGACAATGATTTCATAATTACCTCTTACCAGCTAACGAATTCTTTTCCTTTGGTTTTACGGATTTCAGTTTCATCAGCCCATTCGACTAAGCCACTTTCTAAATCCATTAAACGAAGGGTAAACTTGTAATAAACATCTGACTGGTCTTTATTAGATTTAACGATGCTCGCTAAGTTGCCATAAAGCATATATTGCGCACCTACTTGCTTGCCAAATTGCATTGCTTTGCTTGGATCAACCATGCCACTGCTTTGTTGATAATCAAGTTGTTTACGTGCTGCAGCTACTCGGCCCATATCTACAAATCTAAATTTGCCAGAACGAAGTAATTTGGTTGAAATAGAGTCAGTAATTGATTCAGTATCAATGTGCTCACTGGTTTTGTTTTTGATACTTTCTACAAACATAATAGGACGAGTATTTGCTGTTAAGGTACCAATGACAGGTGAGACCAATAATGAGTCAGTCATATCACCAGCCACTTTTTGTAGGTCAGTAGAGCCAAAACTAATATCCGTTGTTTCAACTTCAGTCGCATCGCCATAACGTACTACGGATTTGTTGGTACAACCGGCAACAAGCGTAAGTGTTAGTGCAACACTGGTTATCATAATAAGTTTTTTCATTTGTTTTTCCTTTACTTGGTAATGTTAATTTGTAGTACTAGATCTTTTATATCGTCATTCCCGCAGTATCGGAGCGGGAATCCATTGAGTTTAAAACTGGATACCCGATTAAAAAACCTCGGGTATGACGTAATATTCTTTGTTGAGTTTGTTACTTATGCATTCGCTAAAATTTAAAAAACTTTTCTGGTACTTCACGTACATAGAGACTGAAAGATGCTACTTGAGTCGTTGGCGCTAACCCGGGGACTGTCGCTGTTTGCATGCCATGTAAATCAAGCGGTTGCCAAGGGCTTTTACCGGCTTCAATGACAAAGCCCTCGTTATCAAACCAAGTAAATTGATATTGCAGTTTGAGTGTTTTTTCATAGGTGCTGGTGAGTGATAAATTAATTTCAAGCAACTCATTACTTGTTCGAGATCTGATGTCACTTATATGGAGCTTATTACCTAACTCTGGGTTATGCACCTGTAAATGTTTACTGAATTTTTGCCCTGGGGCTATTTGATCACTGCCCATGCCTGAAGTGACAGGAGGAACATTTTTACAACCGCTGATTAATAATGTTGCTGTTAACGCTGCGATTAACAGCGCTGAACGTTTAGTTGTAGTCGATGTTATCATTTTAACTTTTCTCATTGTTTAGTACTCCATGTTTAACAGGGCGCTATGCTTAACTTATATTTTAGGTGCTATTTCACTGTGATACTTTAATTTAAAGGTTGATACTCTGATAATTAGTATAACTTCCGATTGAGGTTAATTTTACTAAGGTTTGCCTGTCTTCGTTAATTTCAACCGTGATGGTGCGACTGTTACCGTTAATGTTCAATTCAACTTCTTGTTGGCCAGGTGCTAAGTCTAGTCGTAGTATATGAATGCTATCGGGTAGCGTACTCCAACTTCGAGTATCTGCTTTTTCAGACGCTATATTGTAAAGTCCGGCTAAGATGTTGCCAACATCACCACCTTTGCGCTTCATTTGTTGTCTTAGTTCTTCTTTAGCAACAATACGGACAACTTGTCTGGTGACAATTGCTGGCATTTCATCTTGCAATTGTTTGGCGGCAAGGGATTGTAAACGAACAATCTCTTGAGATTGATAAGTCTTACCTTGATAGTTTAATGAGAGCCCTGAATATTGGCGTATGCGGTTTTGATAACTAGGTAAGGCTAGACTGTAAAAGCGCATATCGTTATGGCTGGTGAAAATGGGCAAGTGGATGGATACTTCCTGTTTACTCGGGATGATGCCTTGTTCAACAAGAACAACAAGCTGGCCACTTTTAGTTAAACTTTGTCGATTATTAATGTCTTGGTTATTGCCTCGGGTGATATCGCTAGAAAAACGGTTGCCGAATAATTGAATGTCATTACTCATGCCAAGCTTTGTAGCCAAGCGCCAGACATCTTTTTGCACTGTTACGTTATCAGGATAAATTTCTAACGCTTTTTTATAGTCTATATAAGCATCATTGGCTTGTCCTGTGGCTTCATAAAGTACGCCAGATAGGTAAAAGGTATAGGCATTTTGAAAACCATTTTTTACTTTGCCAATGGCGGTACTCATTGATGGATATTTACTTGCTAAGCTATCAGAACTAACGCCTTTTTTTGTCATTTCTTTTTGGCTATCATAAAGTGCTTTTTGATTGGCTTGTAAAGCTTTTTGTTGTACTAAATTCGCGCGTCGTATTTCAACTAAGGCACCTGAGAGATCGTTTTGGTTTAAGTAATTAAGTGCTTGGTAACAATGCAGCATACTTTGTTCATAGTAGTGAATGTCGTATCGGGTTGCGTTGTCGTTACTAACGACGGCTTGAATATTTTCTATGCCACGGCTTAGCTGAATTTTAGCTGCTTGTTCTGCTTGTTGAACCTGTCGGTATACTAGGGCAAAGTCTTGCTGACTTTGTGTGTGGTTATTGGCGAGAAACTCTAAACGGGCTTTTTCTAATAAACTTAAACCATAACTACCATTGCTTTCATTACGCTCTGGTAGCAATGATACTGCTTGTTCGAAGTTACCTTGTTGTTGGGCATTTTTTACCCCTTGCATTTGTTTATTATAGTTACTAAATAAATCACTAAAAGAAGTGCCTGCACAAGCGCTTAGTGCTAATGAAAGTAGTATGATTATCGAAATTTTGGGAGGAGTATTCTGCATATTAATAGCTTATCTTGTTAACAGTATATAGCAAGAAGATAGCTGTATAAAAAGTGTAAGTTTATGCAACTATACCCGCTCCACTTGAAGAGTGATCTAGAATAAACGGGTATGAATTAAAACACTGTACCCTTAGGTTAAATAAGTACTAAATAAGGATGAGATGATGCATAGAAGTAAAGTATGGTTATTTATTGCAGGTAGCTTGTTATGTTCAGCAGGCCAAGTACAAGCTAAAGATGTCATTGTTGAAATATATAAAAAACAATTTATTCCCAGCGAAATAACTATTGAAGCTGGCGATAGAGTGATTTGGAAAAATATTGAAAAACGTCAATACCACAATGTTTGGTTTAAAAGTTCAGGTGAAGAAGAGCCGGATTACTTTTTTCCTGATGAAAGCTATGAGCGTAAATTTGAACAGTCGGGTACTTTTGCCTATGAATGTGGCCCGCATCCTAAGATGAAAGGTAAGGTTATTGTTAAAAAGGCCGATCAATAACCTTAAATAATTTATTGATATAAGTTTTGCTATTAAGGGGCTATAACCTTAATTTAACTGAGGTTATAGCCCTTTTTGTAGTGAAATAAGTTAATAATAAAAGCAAATTTTTTGATATAGCGCAAAATTGCTTCTAATTATGTAAGTATTTATTACAACCCCCCGAAAAGTTGATTTCCATCAAGTTGCTTACTAAGCTTCCTCGCTATTATCTATTTGCTTTATAAAAACATACCAATTCTATTAAGTTTATTCACAGCTCAGCACATCATTAGCGAGCTTAAAACAAACGAAATTGGTTAAACATAGTTAGTCTATGTTTTATTAATTTTGTGATGTTATTAGTTTGCTAATGAGCGCCCGAGGGGTGAGTTTAAAAGGCTTATTTGCGTCGTTATTGATTTAGAGAAGGGAACAACCATTCTCTTCAATCAATGCCTTGCCACTAAGCCTTTTAATTCTCACTGAGTGGGAAATAACTTATTAGACTTGGTATAACGCATGAACTATTTCATTAAGGAAACACCATGTCAGAGAGCTTTACTAAAGGCATGGCAAGGAATATTTATTACGGTGGAAGTATATTCTTCTTCTTAATATTCTTAGCTTTGACTTTTCACACAGTAAAAGAGATGCCCAAACGGGATAATCGAGAAAATATTACCGAAGCTGTTGAACGCGGTAAGCACTTATGGGAAAAAAACAACTGTATTGGTTGTCATACGCTTATTGGTGAAGGTGCATATTTTGCTCCAGAACTAATGAACGTTTATGACCGTCGCGGCGGTGGTAATGAAGAAGCTTTTAAAGCTTTCTTAAATGGTTGGATGAATGCTCAACCATTAAACATTCCAGGTCGTCGTCAAATGCCTAACTTCCACTTAAATGACCAAGAAATTGATGATTTAGCCGAGTTCCTTAAATGGACATCAGAGCTAGATGCCAATAACTGGCCACCAAACATTGAGGGGTAGGGCGTGAATACTTTAAAATATCAATCACAAGCCGTAGCAAAACCTTATTTTATCTTTGCTATGATCTTGTTCGTAGGCCAAATATTATTCGGTCTAATCATGGGTTTACAGTATGTTGTTGGTGACTTTTTAGGTGGAATAATTCCATTTAACGTTGCTCGTATGGTGCATACTAACCTACTGATTGTTTGGTTACTCTTTGGTTTTATGGGTGCTGCTTATTATCTAGTGCCCGAAGAATCAGAAACTGAGTTATACAGTCCTAAATTAGCCATTATTTTGTTTTGGGTATTTGCTGCAGCTGGCGTATTAACTATTTTAGGTTACTTATTAGTACCTTATTCAACATTAGCTGATATTACCTTTAATGAATTATGGCCAACGATGGGTCGTGAATTCCTTGAGCAACCAACGATTACTAAATTGGGTATTGTTATTGTTTGTTTAGGTTTCTTATTCAACTTAGGTATGACTATCTTAAAAGGCCGTAAAACTGCCATTAACATGGTAATGATGACTGGCTTAATAGGTTTAGCAGTATTCTTCTTATTCGCTTTCTATAACCCAACTAACTTAGCATTAGATAAATACTTCTGGTGGTTTGTGGTTCATTTATGGGTAGAAGGTGTTTGGGAATTAATCATGGGCGCAATCTTGGCTTATGTATTAATCAAAGTGACTGGTGTTGACCGTGAAGTAATTGAAAAATGGTTATACGTAATCATTGCGATGGCACTTATCTCAGGTATCTTAGGTACTGGTCATCACTTCTACTGGTTAATGACACCTGAATATTGGCAGTGGGTTGGTTCTATCTTCTCAGCACTTGAACCACTTCCTTTCTTCGCTATGGTACTGTACGCATTTAACATGGTTAACCGTCGTCGTCGTGAGCATCCTAATAAAGCTGCTACATTATGGGCATTAGGTACAGCGGTAATGGCATTCTTAGGTGCTGGTGTATGGGGCTTCTTACATACATTATCATTTGTTAACTACTACACGCATGGTTCGCAAATTACTGCAGCTCACGGTCACATGGCTTTCTACGGCGCATATGCAATGATTGTAATGACAATCATCTCTTATGCTATGCCTAAGTTACGTGGTATTGGTGAAGCTAACTGTAATAAAGCGCAAGTAGTTGAAATGTGGGGCTTCTGGTTAATGACAGTGGCTATGGTATTCATTACCTTGTTCTTAACAGGTGCTGGTATCTTACAAGTATGGTTACAACGTTTACCTGAGTCTGGTGAAGCTTTAAGCTTTATGGCAACTCAAGATAAACTTGCTATCTTCTACTGGTTACGTGAAATTTCTGGAGTTATCTTCCTTATAGGTTTGATTTCTTACCTCACTAGTTTCTTCATTACAGAGAAAAAAGCTCAAGCATAATGTAAATATGTTTTGACTGACAAAAAGCCGTGACACTGTCGCGGCTTTTTTTTACGTTTATTTTATGAAAAAGCGCAGCTTGAGCTAATAGATTATATATTGATTTCTTTTTAGTCAAAATCGCTGTATAATGCGCGCAAAATTATAGCCCTATTTCGGTAATCTGCTGGAATAGCGATTAACGATAGTAACAGCGAGTAAAGCCTGTGTTAGATAAATTAAGAAATGTGGCAATTATTGCCCACGTTGACCACGGAAAAACCACTTTAGTTGATAAATTACTTGAGCAATCAGGTACTTTAGATGCGCGTTCTGGCCATGACGAACGTGTGATGGATTCAAACGATATCGAAAAAGAACGTGGTATTACTATTTTAGCTAAAAATACCGCTGTTAACTGGAACGACTACCGTGTAAACATCGTAGATACTCCTGGCCATGCTGATTTCGGTGGTGAAGTTGAACGTGTAATGTCAATGGTTGATTCAGTACTATTGATTGTTGATGCACAAGAAGGCCCTATGCCGCAAACTCGTTTTGTTACGCAAAAAGCTTTTGCTCAAGGTTTAAAGCCAATCTTAGTTATCAACAAAGTTGATAAGCCTGGTTCTCGTCCTGATTGGGTTATGGATCAAGTTTTCGAATTGTTTGATAACCTTGGCGCTACTGATGAACAACTAGACTTTAAAGTTGTTTACGCTTCAGCAATCAACGGTTGGGCTTCTCTTGAAGAAGGCGTTATTGGTACAGATATGACGCCTTTATTTGATACTATTATCAATGAAGTACCTGCACCAGATGCCGATCCTGAAGGTGCATTCCAAATGCAAATCTCTCAACTTGATTACAGCTCTTACTTAGGCGTAATCGGAGTTGGTCGTATTAAGCGTGGTAGTGTTAAGCCTAATCAACAAGTTACAATACAATTAGCTAATGGCGGCGTACATAACGCTAAAGTTGGTAAAGTATTTGGTTACTTAGGGCTAGAGCGCCATGACATCGAAGAAGGTTTTGCTGGCGATATCATTGCTATTACCGGTTTAGGTGAGTTGAAAATTTCTGATACTGTATGTTGTCCTACTGAAGTTGAAGGTCTACCTGCATTGTCAATTGATGAACCAACTATCAACATGACTTTCCAAGTAAACACTTCACCATTTTGTGGTAAAGAAGGTAAGTATGTTACTTCACGAAATATCAAAGATCGTTTAGACAAAGAATTAGTGCACAACGTAGCACTACGTGTTGAGCAGTTAGATGATCCTGATAAGTTCAAAGTATCGGGTCGTGGTGAGCTTCACTTAGGTATATTAATTGAAAATATGCGTCGTGAAGGTTTTGAGTTAGCTGTATCTCGCCCTGAAGTTATTGAACGTATGATTGACGGTGTATTACACGAACCATATGAAACAGTAACTATTGATGTTGAAGAGCAACATCAAGGTTCGATCATGGAAAAAATGGGTGTTCGTAAAGCTGAATTAACTGACATGGCACCTGATGGTACTGGTCGTATTCGCATGGACTTCATTATGCCAAGTCGTGGTTTAATTGGTTTCCAAACTGAATTTATGACGTTAACGTCTGGTTCTGGTTTGATTTACCATACTTTCTTCGAATATGGTCCTCATAAAGGTGGTGACATTGGCCAACGTAAAAATGGTGTAATGATCGCTAACGCAACCGGTAAAGCACTTACTAACGCTATCTTCAACTTACAGTCTCGTGGCCGTATGATGATTGGGCACGGTATTGATGTATATGAAGGTCAAGTTATTGGTATTCATAGCCGTGATAACGATTTAACAGTTAACGCGCTTAAAGGTAAGCAGTTAACTAACGTTCGTTCTTCAGGTACTGATGAAGCACAAACATTAACTCCACCTATTTTAATGTCTTTAGAGCAAGCTTTAGAGTTTATTGATAATGATGAGTTAGTAGAAGTAACACCTGAAAATATTCGTATACGTAAGAAGTCTTTAAAAGAAAATGAACGTAAACGTGAAGGAAGAGGCGGTAAGTAATTACTGACCACCTTTGTAAATACTAAAAAGCGCTTATTACTTATGTAATAAGCGTTTTTTTTATGTATAAAAAGTAGAATAGCTAACAGAGGCCGGATATTTAAGAGATTGTAAATGATTAAGGACCGATTAGTATTAAATTTTGCTGAAAACAGCGTACAATCCAGCTTATAATCCTTGTAAGACATATCTGCAATTGCTGTCAGTTAAAAAATGATAACGTTGATATTATTTTGGTAAGTGACTGTTTTTTATATCAAACAGAATATAAAGATCAATGTGTTAATATTTTGTTACTTCTGTTTTAAAAATAACTAAGCAGAGAAGATGTTTTATCACTACGCTTATATTGGTAATAAGCGGTAAGTCACGCATGCTTTTTTTCAAAACAAAAGGAATTGTATTATGTCCCCAGCACAGCTAAAAGAGCTCCAAGAACTAAGTCATATATTTAGTCAAGGTAAAGCGAGTCCAAAGCAAATTCAGCAGCTTTCAGCTTTGCTGGCACAAATTAATTGTTATGGCGAAGAAGGCAAAGCGGTAGCAAATGAGCAAGCCAATTTTATTCGTGCTCCAAACTTTGGTTGAGAATGAACTACTACGTTATTCTAAGCGGATAAGGGTGGCTTAGGGGGTACTTTTATTAACCGTTATCTTGATAAGTTGCTGCGTCTATTATCGACCACAAATGAAATATTCCAGCAATAATTGCTGGAATGACCATCCACCAAAGCGCATAACCACCGACACAGACAATAGCAAAAATCAATGCTGCCATTAACCTACCTTGAACTAGTTGTCCTAACCCAGGGAAGAACACATTACAAATAGCAGAAATTACATTACCTGCAGAACCTTGACTTGCCATCAGTCACTCCAAATTATTCTATAGTGAAACTAGCGTGAAGCTAGCTAATTATTTAGCTCTATCTTAATATATATACTAACTAGGGCAAATCAGTAAATTGTTAACAAATATGAGTTTATTCAAAGAAACAAGGCTAGTAAATTTTTGGCATGACAATAAAGGGTTACTTTTCTATTTTACCCGTCGTGTACAACGGGAACAAATACAGGTAGTCGCTGGTTATTTATCTTATGTTTGTTTAATGTCACTGGTGCCGCTAATGGTTGTAATGTTATCGGTAATGACCGCATTTCCACTTTTTGCTGAGTTGCAACAAAGCATTGAACAGTTTGTTTATCAAAATTTTGTACCTGCTGCAGGAGATGTGGTGCAAAAATATTTAACCGGCTTTGTAGCAAACGCTTCAAAAATGTCGGCTGTGGCAATCTCCTTCTTGTTTTTAGCGGCACTATTATTGATTTCATCAATTGATAATACCTTTAATAAAATTTGGCGAGTCACGGATAAACGGCGCACTATTACTTCATTTGCCATGTATTGGATGGTATTAACCTTGGGTCCAATATTAGTTGGAGCAAGTATTGCGTTATCCTCATACCTAGTTTCTATTGTCGCTGTTGATGAATATGATGTCTTAGGCTTGTCAGATATATTCTTGCGCATGCTACCACTGCTTTCTTCCATTATTGCCTTTATTATTCTCTACATTGCAGTACCTAATAAAGCTGTTCCTTTTAAATTTGCTTTGTCTGGGGCTATTGTTGCAGGTGTGTTATTCGAGCTGGCGAAAAAAGCTTTTGCTTTATATATAACCGCATTTCCTTCTTACCAAGTTATTTATGGTGCCTTGGCCACTATACCTATTATATTCCTGTGGGTTTATGTCTCTTGGCTTATTGTGCTAACAGGGGCGTTAATTACTGTTTCTTTACAAGAGTATCCTTTATTTAAAGAACAAGCGTTAAAAGAGAAAAAAGTAAAAGAAAGCGATAGAGCACAAACAAACGATGAGAAAATATCATGATAGCTTTAATACAACGCGTGAGTCAGGCAAGTGTCACTGTTGATGGTGAAATCATAGGGGAGATAGAAAAGGGCTTATTAGTTTTTCTTGCCATTGAACCGTTAGACAGTGAACAAAAAGCAAAACGATTAGCTGAGCGGGTCGCAGGGTATCGTATTTTTAATGATGACAATGACAAGATGAACCTAAATGTCAAACAAGCGGGTGGTAATATTTTGGTAGTCTCTCAATTTACCTTAGCGGCAGACACATCCAGTGGTATGCGACCAAGTTTTACTACAGCAGCAAAACCGGAATTTAGTAATCATCTATATCAGTTTTTTGTTACCCAGCTAAGAGATAAAGGTTTTAACGTTCCTACTGGGGAGTTTGCCGCCGATATGAAAGTAGCCTTAATAAATGATGGGCCGGTAACTTTCACACTGACCATTTAACCTTTCTTAGTGTTATAAATCTTATCAGCCACAGCACTGTTTATTTTTTAGCTAATTAAACTATCACTTTATATTAAGTGGTGTTATAATCTCGCGCCCGTTAAGTTTGAGTTGTGACATTTATGTCTAAATTCTATACAAGATGGGGGTCTTTCAAAAGGCAGTGACGGGTCAATTTTCGGCCTTAAATTTTATATTATCTTATTGTTTATCTTGTGTTTAGCAAGATTTAGAAAAAAGATAACAATGGAGCAAAATCAATGATCCAAATGCAATCACAGCTGAATGTTGCTGATAACAGTGGCGCTAAGCGTGTTCAATGTATAAAGGTTCTTGGTGGCTCGCACCGTCGCTATGCACGCATTGGTGATATCATCAAAGTTGCCGTAAAGGAAGCAAGTCCTCGCGGTAAAGTAAAAAAAGGTGATGTTCACACTGCGGTAGTGGTGCGCACTAAGAAAGGTGTTCGTCGTACAGATGGTTCTGCTATCCGTTTTGACGAAAACGCGGCTGTAATGTTAAACGCTAACTTACAACCAATTGGTACTCGTATTTTCGGGCCTGTGACACGTGAACTTCGTAATGAGAAATTTATGAAGATCGTATCATTAGCACCAGAAGTACTATAAGGAGTCACGATAATGGCATCTAA
>MAAF01000072.1 GCA_002163005.1 Colwellia psychrerythraea
TTATATACTGCGTTATTGATTTTGGTAAGGGAATAACCATTACCTACAATCAATGCCTTGCCTATAAGCCTTTAAATTCTCGCTAAGCGAGCACTTTCTTATACGGATTGGTATTATATAATGTGAACTTAATCAGCTACTTTAAAAAACGATAGTTACCTTTAATATCACTTTGATATTGTTCGCATAACTGCCCTTGAGGTGCTTGAGTTTTAAGTACGGTATAGTTATGTTCAGATTGGCTTTCAATGCGTGCCCAGCTAATGCCTTTTATCGTTTCATAACCTTCACTGAATGCTTTTATCTGAGCCAACTCTTCAAATTTTTCCTTGTCGATAGGCTTGTTACAGTCACGTTCAAGATAAAGTAACTTACTAGCAGATTCTGCGAGTAATAATTCAACTTCACCTTGTTCTATTTGTGTCAATGTTCCAGTTGCCATTGCAGTGCTACTAATTAGTGATAAAGCTAAAATTAACTGTTTCATTTTTTATCCTCGTGAGTCACTTGAATGGTTCAAGCCCTTGCTCTTGGTTGTTGTTAATAAGAATAGGGAAGTGAGTTAACTAAGTACAATGACTTGTTTGCACTTAAGTTATGCGTTTGACACATAATTTAAGTGGTCTATGGCGTTCAGGTGGAATGAATAGAATTTTGTTTCAATTATGCGCCTAATTAATCACATAATGGGTTTATTTATTAGTCAGCTGTGCTGTTAATAGATCAAAGTTAGTAATAGCGGGGAAATCGGTAATGACACTTGCTGTTTTTTTACTATCAGGGTTAGCAACCGCAAGTAAATGTTTAATACCGTATTGTTGGGCAGACTTTAGGATCTCTATACTGTCATCAATAAAGAGTGTTGAATCACAGTCAAAACCATGTTTCTCTTGAAGACGTTGCCATAATAACTGTGACTCTTTGGTAACACCAAAGTCATGGGTTGAGTAAAGCACATCAAAATATTGATCTAATTGAGTACGTTCAATTTTCAAGGATAACGATTCTGGGTGTGCATTTGTTACTAAGACCACATCTTTACCACTTGCCCTTAGTGCTAATAAAAAATCTCTGGCGTCACTGCGTAATTGAATCAAATGTTGTATTTCTCGTTTGAGTTCTTTAATTGGCATTTGTGTTTGCTCAGCCCAGTAATCGAGACAATACCATTTGATAGTACCAACAACAGATAAATAATCAGCTTTGAGCTTTGCTTTGGCAGCATCGAGTGAAATCGACATTTTTTCACTGTAACGTGCAGGCAGGTGCTCTAGCCAAAAGTGGTTATCAAAGTGTAAATCTAAAATGGTACCGTCCATATCAATTAAAACGGTAGAAATCTCTGACCATTTAATACTCACCATTTTAACCAATCCTCAAAAAAACATTCAGTGTGATAAATATTACCATTTTGCTATTCCAAAAGTATTGTTTATCGTGTCATTATAGCGATATCTAAGGAAAATAAATTAATCAATGTGGCTAGAATTATGGCAGCTGAAAATCAATTACCTATCATTACTCATCGCCAACAAGTGGCTAAAACTGCACTATTTGGCATTGAACAAATCGATCTTACTTTTAGTAACGGAGAGCAACGGCAATATGAGCGCATGATGGGCTCTGGACGTGGTGCTGTGATGATAGTGCCAATGATTGATGATGATACCTTATTATTGGTGCGTGAATATTGTGCAGGTACGCACAGTTATTTGTTGGGTTTCCCCAAAGGGCTTATTGATGAAGGTGAGCTTGCAGAACAGGCTGCTAATCGAGAACTTAAAGAAGAAATTGGCTATGGTAGTGAGCAGTTGCAACAGATAACAGAACTGATGATGGCCCCCGCTTTTTTTGATGCAAAAATGACCATATTTTTAGCAAAAAATCTTTATAGTGCTGAGCTTGAGGGCGATGAGCCTGAGCCATTAGAAGTGGTGTCTTGGCCAATTAAAGACTATAAAGAACTATTACAGCAAACAGATTTTATCGAAGCACGCAGTATTGCAGCATTAATGTTAGTACATGACCTGCTTGAAGTTTAACTTCTAATAAATTAAAAAAGTATTATGGGCATAGTACTAAAGCATGAAGAAAGAGGTATAACGATGAGCCAAGATAAGTTACTGAACATTGCTTTAGAAAGCGCAAAAAAAGCTGGCGTAGAAGTAATGAAATATTATCGTCAGGGGAACTATACTGCTGAAACTAAAGCTGATGAAAGCCCGGTAACCAGTGCCGATATCGCGGCAAATGATATCTTAATGGACCAGCTTAGAACACTCACACCTGATATTCCTATTATTTCTGAAGAAGTGGGTACGGTGCAGTTAAAAGAGCGAAAAGATTGGTCTCGTTACTGGTTACTCGATCCAATTGATGGTACGGGCGAATTTATCATTGGTAGTGGCGATTTTGCAGTAAATATTGCACTCGTTGAAAATGGTTGGCCAACACTGGGAGTTATTCACGCGCCGGATCATTGCCTAACCTATTATGGTCAAAAAAATCTTGGTGCTTTCAAAGATAATAATCAAGCAAGTCATGCAATTCGCGTAGCGGAATATCAAGAAAATCGCCGTATTAAAGTCGCCATAAGCCGTCGTCAGCAGCTTGAACTCATGGGGCAATATCTCAACAGTGATTATGATTATGACTATGTTGCTTTAGGGAGTTGTTCATTAAAAAACTGCCTTATAGCTGAAGGCGGAGCTGATTGTTATTTACGTGTAGGAGTCACTGGTGAATGGGATACAGGGGCTAGTCAATGTATTTTAGAACAGGCCGGCGGTGACATTATCGATAGTGAGTTTAATCCCCTAAGTTACAATAAACGAGAGAGCTTACTTAACCCTGACTTTGTCAGTTTAGGTGCGAGAGATTTTCCATGGCAAAAAATAATTAAAGCACATAGAAAAGTTTATGAATAACAAATAGCTAAACCTAAATGTTAGGTGAGATTATTCAGAGTAATATTGCCTTTTATTACTGTTATTCTGAGGGATTTCGTTTTGCCGACGATGTGTGCTAAATTAGCGCTATTCATCGAAGTGAGCCTATTGGCAACTTCCCGTATTATTATGCTCAGGTAATCTTGTTTTAGCTATGTTATCAAACGTATTAAAAAAACATACATCCCACCATCAAGCAGGGCGTCGTCCTTGCTTCTTTAAAAGTATCGACCAAATCTAAATTTCTGGTAGATGGCGTATGCTGTCAGCCAAAATATCATTTTGCTATTTTTCCGACTGTTTTGCTATCTGCTATTATTTCAGAGATTAACTTTACTTGCATCAGTGCTCTTGTTTGTGAAGTTAATTGTCTGAGTTATAACCATAAACATTTAATCAAATTGGTATTAATATCATTAAATTTATACCATTAAGTTAATAACTTTAAATTAATACACCCAAATAAGTAAGAGGAAATACCATGGCAGCGCAAGTAACAGCCCTTTTTAATGAGATCTGGGAACAATACCTCAGCGTAACTCCGTCAGCAAAAAAAATTCATCAGTTGCTAGGTAATGGCAATGATGTCATTAATGATCATGTTGCTTATCGCACCTTCAATCACCCTAAAATAAATTTAGCGCAATTAGCAAAAGGGCTGTTGGCTTTGGGTTACACCGAATGTGGGCAATATGATTTTTCGGCAAAAAAATTGGACGCTAAACATTTCGAACATACCGATAGCACTATGCCTAAGGTGTTTATTAGTGAGCTACGTGTTGAGGAATTCTCTAGCGAAGTACAAGACATTATCACTGGTTTAATTGCACAGTTACCAGAAGATGTTAGTGACCGAGCTGATTTTCTTTATTCGGGTCGTTTGTGGGAAATTAGTTCAAAGGATTATGATACTTTGTTAAGTGTTAGTGAGTATGCTGCTTGGTTAGCTGCATGGGGTTACCGTGCAAACCACTTTACCGTGAGCATTAATCACTTAGCTAACTATGAAGATATAGAAGTAGTCAATGCGACGCTTAAAGACGCTGGTTATGTACTTAATGCTAATGGCGGTGAAATCAAGGGTGATGCAGAAGTGAAATTAGAGCAATCATCGACACTCGCGGATAAAGCGCCGGTAGATTTTTCTGATAAAACAATGGAAATTCCAAGTTGTTTTTATGAGTTTGCTAAACGCTACCCGCTAGCTAACGGTGAACTTTATACGGGTTTTGTTGCCGCCTCAGCAGACAAAATTTTTGATAGTACAAATGCTAAAGGCTAGCGAGTAACTTTCTGTACTAAGCATTTAAAGTAGCGTAAAAGCGTCTTAAAATATTAAGCCAGTGCTATGTCACTGGCTTTTTTAATGGGTGTTAATGTGATACTTTCAGAGAGAGGCGTTTTATTCTGTATCGGTGAATGAGGGGGAAATCATCGGTTTTGACTGGTACGGGATAAATTAAATTTGCTCTTCCATTCCCGCTTTAAATTGATCGCTAGGTAATATATTGATGCTTTCATGCAGCTCAGAATAAACTAATACCGCACTACCTTGTTCAAGTTGTTTTTTCACTTGAGAAATTTTAGCTTCTTTACTCACATCTTCAGCACCGTATTCAGTCCCTTCACGTAAGATGAAGCCTTCAATAATAGCATTTAAGGTTTCAGGTGATAGCTGATCTAAGGGGATAATCATAAAGGGTACTTCAGGCTTTTAAATAATGAACAACTATTGTACCGCTGAATCACTTTATACTAAACGGATTAATTTAGTGAACTACTTATCGCTTCAATCGGGAGCATAGAGAAAATGAAAGAATGTAAACAGAGTAAGTGTATATTTCAGGAGTGGTGTGACGTTATCAGCTTGCTAACAATTGATCGAAAGGGTCATTACCTAATAATAAAATAAAAGGCTTATATGCGGTTTTATTGATATGTTTGCCAAAAGCTAATTTTTCATCTTTTTCTGTATATTGATGATTATGCTTATCAATGCCGCTTGAAATGTCTGCTGACAGACTTACTACATAAGGATACTTTAACAGACTAAATCAAAACATTGTTACTTAGCAGTATAACAATTGAGATCTCTTTAGCCTGTGTAAGGAGCGTGAATTCAGTCGATATGCTACTTTAATGGTTTTTACTATCGTCTTGAATATGTTTAATAAAGTAATATACATAAAAGGCACAAATACCGAGCATAATGGCTATACCGCCAAAAGAAAACATCACTACTGGGTCATTGGCTAACATTGATAATAAATTCATATTGAGCTCCATAATTTCTAAGTTATCTTTGATATACCTAGTGTAATTAAGTTGCTCAATGAATAAGCTGATTTAGATCAATAGAAGCGCTGCTTTTCGGCCATTTTTGCTTTAATTTTCTGTTGTTCTCTTATTTTTTGATAGATTTTATTCGCATTTTCAATGCTATTTTCAATTTTTTGTTTGGATAAATCTCTTTCATCCATTAAACGACTTTTTTCAGCATTAGGGTAGCCATTCCATGATGCGATGGTATTCCATACATAAGACAATTCAGTACTCTTTTCTACGCCTTTACCCTCGCTATAAAGTAAGGCCAAATTATATTGAGCTAGGGCGTAGTTTTGATTTGCTGCACTTTTGTACCAGCGCGATGCTTTAAAATCATCTTGTTTAACGCCAGTGCCATTGGCGTACATAACACCTAAGTTGAATTGTGCACTCGCCAAACCTTTTTGAGCGGCTTTATTAGTTAGCTCAAAAGATTTTTTTAGGTCTTGTTTTACCAATTTACCCTCAGAGTAAATTAGGGCTAATTCAAACTGTGCATCAGGGTAGTTTTGTGCCGCAGAAAGTTGAAATAACTCCAGTGCTTTCATACCATCTTTACGAACTGAGTAACCGTTTAGGTAAACCAAAGCCATTTGATATTGGGCCGGCGCATAACCTTCATTAACTAATGGACGAAACTGTTCGATAGCGGCTTTAAATTGCCCTCGGTTTAATTCGTAAATTCCCTGCTCAAGGTCATTACCTTGGCTCAATACTGAGAAGCTGCTTAGTAGTGTAAAAGTAAGCAGTAATATTTTAGTACGCATAATATTTCCTCTTCTGGCGGTAACTATCGATTAGTTGTTATACCCGTTATCAATCAAGATGCATGTTGCTGCACTTTGAATAGTGATGGGTATAAGTGTAGATGAAAAAATCAATTGGTGACTGACATCATCTCTTCAATCTGCTCCGCAATTTCAAGCCAAAGCATTTCGTTTTCTTCAATATCACTTTTCAAATTCGCTTGTTTTTTCAGTAAGTCAGTAAGTTCAGCTTTGTGCTCCGCTTGATAAATATCACTATCACTTAATAAAGCTTCAACCTTGGTTAACTCTTCTTGCCACTGATGCACATTTTTCTCTAATTTATCAGCTTCTTTACGCAAAGGTGCTGATTTTTTTCTTAGCTCCGCTTGCTGCTGGCGAAGCTGTTTTTTGTCTAAACCTTTATCACCGTTTTGCTGATCAGTTTTGATGGATTTTATCGCTTGTTTTTTATCATCATTAAGCCATTGTTGGTAATCATCGATATCACCGCTAAAATCACTCACTCGGCCGTTGGCAACAAGATAGAACTCATCAACACATGATTCTAATAAAAACCTGTCATGAGCAATCAAAATGATTGCACCGCCAAAGTCTTGTAGTGCCATCACTAATGCTTGACGCATTTCTAAATCTAAATGGTTGGTCGGTTCATCAAGCAGTAATAACTGTGGTTTTTCTAATACTATCAAAGCCAGTACTAAACGCGCTTTTTCACCACCCGACATGGTCGCAACTTTTGATAACGCTTGGTCGCCACTAAAGCCGAACTTTCCTAAAAAGGTACGGGCTTGTGGTTCACCTAAAGCAGGTTTAGCACGCAAAATATGATCAACAGGGCTTGAGGGAGCATGTAATTGTTCTAATTGATGCTGAGAAAAATAACCCACGGTTAAATCTTGTGCGCAGTAACGTTCACCACCAAGTAAGGCAAGTTCACCAGCAAGAGATTTAATTAAGGTTGATTTACCGGCGCCATTTCGACCTAATAAACCAATGCGACTACCAGGTATTAACGTTAAGCCAACGTCATCTAAAATAATCGCCTGCTCACCATGATCAGATTTAGGATAACCACACTGACTTTTATCAAGTGATAAAAGTGGGTAGGGCAAACTTTCAGGCTCTGCAAAGCTGAAAGTAAATTGACTATCAACATGTGCAGGCGCTAAATCAGGTAACTTCTCTAAACGTTTTAATCGACTTTGTGCTTGTTTTGCTTTACTGGCTTTTGCGCGAAAGCGATCAACAAAAGCGGTCAAATGTGCAGCTTCTTTTTGCTGTTTTTGAAATTGTGCGTCTTGTTGCGCTAAATGTTCGCGGCGTTGGCGTTCAAAAGCGGTATAGTTGCCACTGTATAATTTAGCGCGCTGGTGTTCAATATGCAGTATTTGACCAATAACCGTATCGAGAAAGTCACGGTCATGTGAAATAAGTACTAAGGTGCCAGTAAAACGCTTTAACCATCGTTGTAGCCAAATAACCGCATCTAAATCTAAATGGTTGGTTGGTTCATCGAGTAATAACAAGTCAGCACGAGATATGAGTGCTTGGGCTAAGTTTAAGCGCATGCGCCAACCACCGGAAAAGTCTTTCACTGGGTTATCAAGTTGTGATTGTAAAAAGCCTAAACCATGTAATAACTCACCAGCCCTGGCAGGTAAACTGTATCCGCTGATGGTATCTATTTTATTGATAATAGTGGCTTCAAGGTTACCGTTATCAGTAATACGGGCCTGTTCAAGCTCTTGCTCTAACTGACGAAATTCTTTATCGCCGTCCATAACATAATCAAGGGCGGTTTGTTCTAATGAGGGTGTTTCTTGTCTTACTGTGGCAATATCCCAGCTTGTCGGTAAAGCTAAATCGCCAGAGTCAGGTGATAAATCACCTAATAATGCAGCGAACAGAGATGATTTTCCACAACCATTACTGCCTACTAAGCCAACTTTATGATTAGGATGTATGGTAAAGCTAGATGATTTTATTAGGTTTTTAGCCCCTCTATCTAAACTTAGGTCTGTGGCGATAATCAATGGTATTTCCTCGGTAAAATGGCATAGCGAGGCAGAAATAATACCCACTAAAAAAATGTTGATGCATTGTCGCTTTTCCTATGACCACTATTCAAGGTAAAATAGCGATAATTCTGGATTTAATGTCGAGCCTGTTGATCTTTCATACTGAAAAAACACTCAGCGAAAAACAACAGAGCCTAATAATAAGTAGTAGATAATTATGAGCAAAGCCCTAAAGAAGAGATTTATCGCTGGCGCTGTCTGTCCTAAATGTAAAGCGCTGGACACCATGGCACTGACCAAAGAAAACGGTGTTGAAAAAGTGACCTGTGTGAGCTGTGGTGAGCAAATGGTGCAAACGGAAGCACAAGTTGAGAAGGTTGTTCGTGAAAACGAACAGGTTATAGGCGTTTTTAAGCCCTAAGGTTCAAAGTGCTTAGCGCTATCTCTGAGATAAAATAGCGCTTTGATTATTCTAGCACTTGCTTAGTAATGCGGAGGAGGTGGTTCAACATCGTCATTGTCACCTGACAAACTACCGGCATCTTTTAAACGGTTAGCAACTAATTGAATTTGATGTTTCAGCTCTGAAATTGCATGCTGATGGGTAGCTAACTCTCCACTTAACTGATCAATAACATCGTCCTGAAAGACATTGCGCGACTCTAAAGCGTCAACACGATCTTCAAGTTGCTGAATGTAGTTGGCGTTCGTGCCGTGGGCACTTAAAGTTATTTCGTGATTGGCCATGATTCAACATATCCTGATGAGCTTATCGTTAATAGATCGTTATTATCGCCAAATGCGACACTATACACAACCGCTCCTGTAGGTCTTTTTGCCTCTTTAGGGGTAACAAACCAATGTGTAAGGCGTTTACCTGTAGCAATATCCCAAACACTGACCTTTCTGGTGGCTGCGCCGGTGATTAGTGTTTTACCGTCAGGAGAAAAACGCACTGAGCTAAATACTTCATGGCGTTTTGTTCCTTGCAAACTACTGATACGTTTACCTGTTTTTAAATCCCAAATATAGGCACCTTTCATGCTGTCAGCAGAAAAAGCATAACGACCTTTAGCATCTAATGCGACTTTTGATACCCGTGAGCTATGGTTAAATTGATAAACCACTTGTCCTGACTGGGTATCCCAAACATACGCAGTGAAATCATTACCACCTGATATAGCTACACGACCATTAGGTAGCATATCTATCGAATTTATTTTCTCTTTATGGCCTAAAAACTCTAACCGTCTTCCAGTGTCAACGGCAACATGAACCACGGTACCGTTACTTTTGCCAATAAGTAAGTAATTACCCCCATTGCTGATTGCTATATCTCTAATATGAGATTCTCGCACTTGCCAATAACCTTCCGATTTACCCGACTTTAAGTTCCACAAGGCAAAGTTTTTTCTATTTGCGGTCAGTGCATGACTAGCGTTATCACTAATATCAATGGAGAGGACTAAATTGTCACTGGTATTTTGCTCTTGTGCCCAGTTATAAATACGCTCATTTTTGGTTAAATCCCAAACACTCAAACCATGATGAATAGATGAGACTACTGAGAATTTGGCATCACTAGAAATCTGACCAGCATAAGCACCTTCAACAGATTGTTGCCAACGCTGTAATGGTTCTTGCGTTAGGGGCTTACAAGCCATGAGTGTCGCTAGTAAGACGACTGGAAAAATCCAATTACAATTTAACAATATATTAATACTTTTTTATTTGCGCATTTATCGTTAGTATAAGTTCTTTTTTGAAATTGTTTAGTGTTATCTTGTAATTTTTAAAGTTAATTTTAAAAGTTAACATCACAATTTTTAGGTTTTTAATTGGGGAATTCTCCAATTGTATTGTATGAATGGAGATATAAATGAAATTGTTTAAGCCTACCCTAGTAGCCCTTGCGTTATTCGCCGTTGTTGGTTGTAATGAAAAAGCTGTTGAAGAAGTAAAAGCACCGGTATTAGATACTGAAGTGCAAAAACAAGCCTACGGCTTAGGTGCCTCAATTGGTATGTACATGCAACGTAACTTAGAAGAGCATGACAAGCTAGGTTTAACCTTAGATAAAGAGCTTATCGTACGCGGTTTTGTAGACAGCATTGACGGCAAATCTGTTATCGAAAAAGAAGAAATTCAAGCATTATTAATGAACCTTGATACTAGTATGAAAGAAAAACAGCAAGCAGCTGCAATCGCCGCTTCTGAATCTAGCCTAGCAGACGGAGCTAAATTTCTTGCTGATAATGCTAAAAAAGAAGGTGTACAAGTCACTGAATCAGGCATTCAATATGAAGTGTTAACCGCTAGCGAAGGTGACAAGCCTGTAGCAACTGATACGGTGAAAGTGCATTACAAAGGTACTTTCTTAAACGGTGAAACGTTTGATAGTTCATATAAACGTGGCGAACCTGCAGTGTTCCCACTTAACCGTGTAATCAAGGGTTGGACTGAAGGCGTACAATTAATGCCTGTAGGTGCTAAGTACAAGTTTACGATCCCTTCAGATTTAGCGTATGGCCCTAACGGAAACCCCCCAAGCATTCCGGGTAATTCAGTACTACAATTTGAAATTGAATTATTAGAAATTCAAAAAGCAGAAGAAGCTCCAAAGGCTGATGAACACGCTGCTCACTAGTTAATGATTTCTAGGTGAGCCTATTAGCTTATCTATTGTGAATGCTAGATAAAATTATAAAGCCACCAGTAATTATTTACTGGTGGCTTTTTTATTGAGGCTTTGTTTAAACTTACGTAGGTCTACGTAAGGTCGATATTAGATTAGTATTTTGACTTATGTTAATTACTCAGTCTTAATTCTTCACGATAAATAGTAGACATAATTATTGGCTTTATTAGTAAGCTTTCAAGTAAAATGTTTCGATGAAAAAACTTCTTATTATTGGCTATGTATGGCCTGAGCCTAACTCTTCAGCGGCAGGTAGCCGTATGATGCAGTTAATTCACTTTTTCCAAGGGCAAAACTATCACATTACCTTTGCCAGCCCAGCACAACAAACTGAGCACATGGTTGATTTACGCGCTTTAAATATTGACGTTGAAAATATTAGCCTCAACTGCACCAGTTTTGATGACTTTATTAAAAGCCTACAACCGGCTACGGTGATGTTCGATCGCTTTATGATGGAAGAGCAGTTTGGCTGGCGTGTTAGTGAACAATGTCCACAAGCGCTACGTTTATTAGATACCGAAGATTTATTTTGCCTTCGTAATGCTCGACATCAAGCCTATAAATTAAAACGTGATATCACCGATGAAGATTTACTTACCAGTGATATGGCTAAGCGTGAAGTTGCCTCCATATTTCGTTCTGATATCAGCTTAATGATTTCAAGTATTGAAGTGGAATTACTACAACGCTTATTTAAAGTCGATGCCAGCTTAATTCACTATTGTCCCTTTATGTTAAACCAAGTGCAGTTAACGCAAGCTAATCCAAGTTATCAACAACGTGAACACTTTATGGCGATTGGCAACTTCCGCCACGCGCCCAACTGGGATGCAGTATTGTGGCTAAAACAGCAAATATGGCCACTAATACGTAAACAATTGCCCAATGCCAAACTGAATATCTATGGTGCTTATCCGCCACCCAAAGCGACTGATTTGCATGATGAAAAATCAGGGTTCTTGGTAAAAGGGTGGGTTGATGATGCTGTGCTCGCTATGCAAAGTGCCAAAGTCTGTTTAGCACCGCTACGCTTTGGCGCGGGTATTAAAGGAAAGTTAGCAGAAGCAATGTATTGCCAAACCCCCTCGGTCACCACTGACATTGGTGCAGAAAGCATGCAAACTGATCTGGCTTGGGCAGGCGTAATAGCCAATGAACCACAAACTATTGCAGAGGCTGCGGTAAAACTTTACCAAGATAAAAGCACTTGGCAAACAGCCAGTGAGTTAGGGCAACAAAATGCCACGTCAATGTATCAGCAAGAGTGTATTTTAGCGGAGTTAGGCGATTGTTTATCACAGTTAGAAGCTAACCTTGAACAGCATAGGCAAGCAAATTTCATTGGCAGCATGCTTAATCACCACCACCACAAAAGCACGCAATATATGGCGCAGTGGATTGATGTTAAAACGCAGTTGAAAGTTGCTAAAGAAAATAACGAAGACAAAGATTAAAAAAGTGGTTCTATCATTGCGGTTGTTATTTAGGCCTGAGTCTCTTTTGGGACAATAATAGGGAAGGATAATAGCTTGCCAATTAGCTTACTTAATGAAGGCCTCGAGATGACGGTGAGGTGGATGACAAACGTGAAGTTTTTATAAAGACTGTTCAAGTATCCTCGTAAGCCGTTGTGCAGCTTTTAGCAGTTGCTGTTCCATCACAGGCAGATATTGTTGGGTATAATCATTGGCTAGTTTTATTTTACCTTCAGGCCGCAGACACATATTTTGATTATTTAGCTGACAATATTGAAAGCTCGGCTTACGTACTAGTTGATAAGACTCATTAGCCCATTGCCAGACTTGTCTAGCTTGATAAGGTGGGGTATAGCTTTTATGCCACAGTTTGTTTAAATATATCAACCACTGCTTTTTCGAGCGATTAGCTTCTTTAATCAAACAGGTATCCCAATACCAATGCAAATTTTTGCAATGGCCGTGCTTCTTAGTAAAATTAATTTTATTACCGCCTAAATCGCTGGCGTAACTTACGTGTAGAGGTTGATGGAGATCGCCCAACCAGTGTCCTAAAAATAATAATGCTTGTGCTGATTGCCATGATCTTGGTGCCGATTTTAGCTTTGTTTGATGTTTAATAATGGCTTGGGTCAAACAGTGTTGAGTACACGTGGGTTGAGTTATTCTCGCTAAATCACGTGGCACATTGAGATAATGCCAAGTTTTATATTGTGTAAATTGCGGGTGTTTTTTCTGATGTTTTTTAATGGCGTCAGCCCAAGTACAAGCATTAGCAAAAGTTAATGTGGCGTTTTTTTTAAGGCGATTATAGCGATTAATAATCGTTTGTTGTTCTCTAGGAACAGCGTGCAGTAGTTGTGTAATACGCTGCTGTTTTACTAAAGGTAAATGATCAAAAGCAAGCTGACAAACAATTTTATGACCGAACTTTGCTAGTGCAAAGCTCGGTTGGCTAAATAGTATAATGCCGCCAACGCATAACGACCATAAGAGTTTTTTCAACATGGCGACTCAGGTACTAATCGACAAAAATTTGCATTTCTTCACCAATTTGCTTACGCATTTCCATCAGCTTCACGGCGGAAGCATGTTGCTTTTTATCTGCTTCTGTTTGAGGTTGCCATTGCGGCACATTTTCAGATTGACCATTTTGATCAACGGCGACCATGATAACAATGCAGTGAGTAGTTAAACGACGGTTTAAGGATTTAGGATCGCAAGCGTTTACTTCTAGCGCTATATGTATTGATGAATTACCGGTGTAAATAACCTTGGCTTCTACTTCAACTAAACTGCCGACATGAATAGGGGCAACAAAACGAATACCACCAGCATAGGCGGTAACGCAATAACGACCACTCCAACCAGCAGCACAAGCATAAGCGGCTAAATCTATCCATTTCATTACAGCGCCACCATGCACTTTACCACCAAAATTTACATCTTGTGGCTCGGCTAAAAATCTTAAAGTTATGTCGCGTTGTGGTGCATTCATGAATGTGCTCTTTATCGTTAATGTGTTTAATTGGGGGGATCTTAAGAAGATTGTTCAAAATATATTGTTAGTTGCTAATTAGCAAATACTATCTGTTAGTAAATTTGACAAGCTGAGTATATGCACGGCGCAGATTTTGGAATCGATTGATAATAAGGGGAATTTTATATTGGTGATTTTTAAATATGAGTACCGTTTATAGCATTTTTTTGCTTCGCAATTTAATGAACAAATTGTACGAGTGATTCCTTGTAAGATATTGCTGAATAGATTATCAAACATTGGCTCGATGATTTTTATAATACAGCTTTAATCCTTGCTAATCAGCGGAAATTTTTGCCTGAAGACAATAGCTTATTTACAAATAATTACTTTACAGAATAGGATAAACGCATTAGAATGCGAACCATTATCATTTGCATTGGTGGGTTATGGAAGTTTGGCAATCGCTGTTATTAAAAGGTAACGATAGTTTTAACAAACTATCGTTACCTTTAGCTGAAGAATATTATCATCAAGCCATTGAGTGTCTAGAGCATGAATGGCATGCCGATATTGAAAATAGTAACTTACTCATGGCATGGATCAGCGTTTTTCACAATTTGGCTGTTCTGTATGAAGAGCAAGGTCAGCCGAAAATGGCCTTTCGATATTTACAAATTCCCCATCAACGTATGACAGAATTATCACAGCAGTCTCAATACAGTGATGATCTAAAGTTTGTTGCGTTACGTACATTAAAAATAACGTTAATGCCCTTGCTGGCGTTTAGTAAAAAATACCCTGCGTGTGATGGATGTTTATCATCACTTAAAAAAATGGAAATTACCGTCAATGCTAGCCAACCGGTAATGCATTAGGTTACTTACAATGAGGATATTACGATGAAGAAAGTTGTTATTATTTTTGCTGGGTTGGCATTATTACTAAGTAACCCATTGTTTGCACACCCAGGACATGATCATAGTGCTTCTGGCTCAGGCCTAGTGCATTTACTTTGGTTAGTGCCTGTAATTGTTGCCGCTGTTGTTGTGGTGTTTAGAGAAATCACTGCTCCAAAAAGGTGAGCAGCTAATTTAGAAGGAGAGAATGATGCTTTACGATATTATTGCTAAATTTGATAAAAAACTTCACTTTCCAGTCGTTATGGCGCACTGCGATATTCCTTGCAAAATTTATGATCCTATCGGAGCACAAATTTCGGTACTGACTATCATTCGCATGGTGGACTTACTTAATGAATTAAAAACTAAACCATCACTAACTTTAGATGAACAAGCAGAATTTTTAAGACTGGTAAATCAAAAAGAAAACCATGGTATCAAAGTGAAAGAAGAAATAAGCGTAATCTGGGGTGATTACATTAAAGCGCCACAATTAGCGCAATATCCAGAGTTACATGAATTAGTGCATAACATCATGTTAGCAAGTTCACAGGCAAAGCAGCATATCAGTAGAGAAGCTGCGCAAATATTACTGCAGCACGTAAACCGCTTTGCTGAAATATTTTGGGCAACTAAGCAAATCGCTACATATAGCGCTATTTGTCCATATCCACCTGAAGAATCCCTGATATATCCGAACTTACAGGGTTAACCGTTTTTATACGAGAGTAAATTATGTTTGGTTTTCATTTTTGTAAAGTGACAGGAGTGAGCATGTCACCTCTTATTCCAGAGAACAGTTATATTTTTGTTGTGCCTTGGTTGAAAATATTTAATTTAAAAGAAGGTAGTTTACTTAAGGTGTTTCATCCTCGCTATGGCTACATTGTTAAGTCACTAGCGCAAGTCGATAGAAATGGCTTGTTTTGGTTAAAGGGCCATCACAAAAACAGTGTGCCTATTGAGAAGTTAGGCCCAGTGGGGAAATCACAAATCCAAGGCAAAGTGTTGTGGGTGTTTCCGCCTAAATAGGTAAAAGCCACAGTGAAGGGGGTTATAGCCAGCGATCTTTCAATCATGGCTATATAAGGTTACTAAATAAGTCTACAAAGCAATTATAGAAAGCTTAAACCCTTCTTTAATGCTGACGCTGCTCCTTCATAACCACTCTTGTCTAAATAACTGCTAAAGCTATTGATTAGGCCGGGTACTTGTTCACTAGAAACGCCTAATTTGTCAAAGGCTGAATTTAAGTAATCTAAACTCTCTGCTTTTTTACCGGCTTCGCCAGCACTTGAAAATAAAGAACTCATTGAAGACTTCGTTACTTTTGGCGCTTTGTCTACATAGCTTTGTGCATCAGGTACAGCTTTGCTGATGAGAGAAAAGTTCTCCGGGGATAAATTATCTTGAGCTACTTTAAGAAGTGAACCAAAGCTTGCTGAAATGGTATCTTCAGATAAATTTAACTGCTTCGCGGCATATTCGATCATAGCGTTTGTTTGTAATGGTACACCTATATCTTTAGCGGCTGTTTTAAGCTGCTCAGATGAAGATTTAGTAATAGTGCCTAAGTCGATTGCATTGGCTGAGAATGAGGTTAAGCCAGCTAAGCTAGTAAGCGCAACTGAGGCAGATAGGCATATAATTGATAATTTCACGATTAACTCCATGTTAAAATATTGTAATAAATTACTTTAACATGCTTACAGGAATTATTTATTGAAATTAAATAGCGTTGCACAAATAAAAAGGCCTTTCTCAAAGAGAAAGGCCTGAAATGCTCGCATATTGGTCTTGTTACCAAGCTTCTTATTATTAATTTTTAGCTATTATTTTTTATTATTTTTAGTTTCAAGCTATTTTACTTTTGTTTTTATTATTGTTTTTATTATTGTTTTTCTTTAGCGCAGGCATTTTATACCAAAGCCTTTTTACCATCGCAACAACTTTAGTAGAGCATAAGCTCGACGACACCTTTCGTAGTAGGCTTGTTCAACGAGCATAAACTGCTAACTTATTGATTCAAAGTTCATTGGTGAAAATCAAGTATAAATTAGCACCTTAAAAAAAAAGTTATATAAATTGAACTTTTATATTTCTGTGGGGTTTTATTGTTGATTCAACAACATTGTATTTTTTTAGGAGTGTTGATTTAGCGCATAGATCAAAAGGCTGGTCGATGCTAAACTGCGCAGCATAAAAACCATTAGCGGGGCGCTTATCAAATAGCAGCCGTTAAATCACTAAATTAAATGAGTCATGGTGACATTTTTACGAATAAGTAACTTGTCCAAATGACTACAGAGCAAAAATAAGAGGAACTATTGGTGACAGAATTAAAAAATGATACCTATTTACGTGCGCTATTAAAGCAACCAGTAGATTACACGCCGGTATGGATGATGCGTCAAGCGGGTCGTTATTTACCAGAGTATCGTGAAGTGCGTAAAAATGCCGGTGATTTTATGTCGGTATGTAAAAATGCTGAACTGGCATGTGAAGTAACTATTCAACCATTACGTCGTTTCCCATTAGATGCTGCCATTTTGTTTAGTGATATTTTAACTATTCCTGATGCAATGGGGTTAGGTTTATATTTTGAAACAGGTGAGGGGCCAAAATTTGAACGCCCTATTACCTGTAAAGCGGATGTTGATAAAATTGCCGTACCTGATCCAGAAGATGAATTAGGTTATGTAATGAATGCCGTGCGTACTATTCGCAAAGAGCTAAAGGGCGAAGTACCGCTTATTGGTTTTTCAGGTAGCCCTTGGACATTAGCAACTTATATGATTGAAGGTGGTAGTTCTAAAGCTTTCACTAAAATCAAAAAGATGATGTTTGCTGAGCCACAAACCTTACATTTGTTACTTGATAAGTTAGCTGACTCAGTAATTAGTTATTTAAATGCCCAAATTGCTGCTGGCGCACAATCTGTGATGGTATTTGATACATGGGGTGGCGTGTTATCTCCACGTGATTATAATGAATTCTCATTACAATATATGGCGAAAATTGTTGATGGTTTAACGCGTCATAATGAAGGCCGTCAAGTGCCAGTGACTTTATTCACTAAAAATGGCGGCATGTGGTTAGAATCTATCGCGGCAACAGGTTGTGATGCCGTTGGTCTTGATTGGACCATTGATATTGAAAATGCAAAAGCACGTGTTGGTGATAAAGTTGCTCTACAAGGCAATATGGACCCATCAATGTTATATGCACCATTGCCACGTATTGAACAAGAAGTTTCAAAAATACTATCAGGCTTCGGTGAAGGCGGTACAGGCCACGTATTTAATTTAGGTCATGGTATTCATCCAGATGTGAATCCTGATCATGCAGGTCACTTCAT
>MAAF01000100.1 GCA_002163005.1 Colwellia psychrerythraea
ATAAGCAGTGCTTAGTTTTTAGATAAGTAAGGGAGTGTTTATTATGATTTTCTAGATATTTGAAATGGTGCGGGTCAAGAGACTTGAACTCTCACATCTTGCGATACTGGAACCGTACATACCTAACGAAAGCAGCGCGTCTACCAATTCCGCCAAAAGCGTATTAATTTCTTAGGGGGGATTTTTTTTGACAGGAGTAAAATGGTGGCTACACCGGGACTCGAACCTGGGACCCCATCATTATGAGTGATGTGCTCTAACCAACTGAGCTATGTAGCCTTAATGAACACAGTGATTATCTAATATAAGCAGTGCTTAGTTTTTAGATAAGTAAGGGAGTGTTTATTATGATTTTCTAGATATTTGAAATGGTGCGGGTCAAGAGACTTGAACTCTCACATCTTGCGATACTGGAACCTAAATCCAGCGCGTCTACCAATTCCGCCAAACCCGCATACATTAAAGTTTTTAAAGAGACTTGAACTCTCACATCTTGCGATACTGGAACCTACTCTCTATTAAGAAAAGTAGCGCGTGTATTGTTTTACCAATTCCGCTAAACCCGCATACATTAAAGTTTTTAAAGAGACTTGAACTCTATCATCAAAAGGAAAATAACTTACCTTTTAAAAACAAAAAACAAAACCTAAGTTTTGAATTTTTAATACCATTTAAAAAAATGGCAGGGATAAGAGGATTTGAACCTCTGAATGACGGGATCAAAACCCGCTGCCTTACCGCTTGGCTATATCCCTACAGGGAGGTAATTACATCACAGACTTTTTATAATTAGAAACTAATTGATAAAAAGTGGCAGGGATAAGAGGATTTGAACCTCTGAATGACGGGATCAAAACCCGCTGCCTTACCGCTTGGCTATATCCCTGCAATGTACTTACTTTTTACGTGCAACATAGTTGCTTTGAAATGGTGCGGGTCAAGAGACTTGAACTCTCACATCTTGCGATACTGGAACCTAAATCCAGCGCGTCTACCAATTCCGCCAAACCCGCATTACATTCAAATTTTTAAAGAGACTTGAACTCTCACATCTTGCACTACTGGAACCTACTCTCTATAAAAAAAAAGTAGCGCGTCATAGATTTCTCAATTCCGCCAAACCTGCATTACATTCAAGTGTTAAAGAGACTTGAACTCTTATTACTTAAGTATAAATACCGAAGTAAAATGGTGGCTACACCGGGACTCGAACCTGGGACCCCATCATTATGAGTGATGTGCTCTAACCAACTGAGCTATGTAGCCTTTACCAACCTGCTCTGTAGCAAGTGCGGCGTATTATGCTAATCTACTTGCCTTCCGTCAACAGTTATTTTCAAAAAAGATGTACTTTTTATTTGTTTGGCTATTGCGTGTGCAGTTTGACGAATATCTATGCAGAAAAAAGATGCTAAATGCATTGTTATGATGAAATAGGTAATACTTTTGTCTTTATAACGAAATAGGTAAGTTTGTCTTTTTCACGTTTGCTCGGCTAAGTGTACTGAATGTTTTGTTACGTTATCTATTTTTAGGCTTGATTTTTTAGCTAGCCACTTATCAATGATGAGTTTCCAACTAGGATGCTTAATATTTATTGATTAAAATTAATCAATGGTTGCCGTTACATGTCAGTTTATTGTGCATTCCACGAACTTTTAAGTTATTTTGTTTAAAAACTCTGAATCAACTTTTGATATTTACTGGAGCGAACTGGCTAATAGGTAAAGCTCGCTACTCTGCTTGAGCAAGTTTAGGGTGATGATGAGTATTTCTCATCATAGTTTACAGCTAATTAAAGAACTGAACACTATCAGTCTTGTTGAGTTCTGTAACTCTAATTCATTTGATTGGTATAACGAGGTATTTACAGGCACAAAAAAGGCTCATCGTGATGAGCCTTTTTAAATTATAAAATTTTACAGGATGTTATACATTAAAGCGGAAGTGTATTACGTCACCATCTTTTACGCGGTATTCTTTACCTTCTAAACGCCATTTACCTGCTTCTTTGGCACCTGACTCGCCATTGAATTCAATAAAGTCATCATAACCAACGATTTCAGCACGAATAAAGCCTTTTTCAAAGTCGGTATGAATGACACCCGCTGCTTGTGGTGCGGTAGCATTTTGTTTGACTGTCCATGCACGTACTTCTTTTACACCGGCAGTGAAATAAGTTTGTAAATGAAGTAAGGAATAACCAGCATTGATAACACGATTAAGCCCAGGCTCTTCTAACCCTAAATCTGCCATAAATTCTTCTCTGTCTTCATCATCCATTTCAGACAGTTCACTTTCGATTTCAGCACAAACAGCAACAACGATAGCGCCTTCTGCGTCAGCTATTTTTTGTACTTCATCAAGATAAGGGTTATTTTCAAAACCATCATCATTTACGTTAGCAATATACATGGTTGGTTTTATTGTTAAGAAGTTCAAATATTCGACAGCTGCCTTTTCTTCCTTAGTTAGCTCTAAAGAACGTACCATGTGGCCTTCTTCAACATGCTTTAATATTTTTTCTAATACCGGCATTTCAAATTTAGCGTCTTTATCGCCACCTTTAGCTTTTTTGGCTAAACGGAAGATTGCACGCTCTGCAGTATCCATATCAGATAAAGCTAATTCCGTATTGATAACTTCGATATCATCAACAGGGCTAACTTTGTTAGCAACATGAATAATGTTGTCGTTATCAAAACAACGAACAACATGACCAATAGCATCAGTTTCACGAATGTTGGCTAAAAACTTATTACCTAAACCTTCACCTTTTGATGCACCAGCAACAAGACCAGCGATATCGACAAATTCCATAGTGGTAGCTAATACACGCTCAGGTTTTACGATGGCTGTTAATTTATCTAAGCGAGGATCTGGAACTGGTACTACGCCAGTATTAGGCTCAATAGTACAGAACGGGAAATTTGCCGCATCAATACCTGCTTTGGTCAATGCATTGAATAGTGTTGATTTACCGACGTTAGGCAAGCCAACGATACCACATTTAAAACCCATGATTATTTCCTACTGATTATTTACTAACGTGTCTTTATTCAGCTTTAAAAGAGTGTAAGCGATTTTGTGCTTTTTTTAAGTCGTCTTTTAGCCAGATATCTAAACATCGACTTGCTTCGTCGATTGCTTGTTCAATTTTTGCTTGCTCTGCACTTGGCGCTTTGCCCAGTACATGACCTGTTACTTTATCGCGATGACCTGGATGATCAATGCCAATACGTAACCGGTAGAAATCTTTATTGTTAGCCATGCGAGCTATTATATCGCGCAAGCCATTATGTCCACCGTGTCCACCACCTTTTTTAATTTTACAAACTCCGGGCTGCATATCTAGTTCATCATGAGCAACGAGGATTTCATCGACCGACATTTTATAAAAATTAGCTAATGGTGCAACTGCTTGCCCGCTACGGTTCATAAAAGTGGTTGGAATTAATAAGTGAACAAGGTTTCCCGCAATTAACCCTTTACCATAAAGGCCAGAGTATTTTTTTTCGGGACGGAGAGAAATATTGTGGCAACGTGCTAGTTCTTCGACGAACCAAACACCTGCATTGTGGCGTGTTTTACTATATTCGGGGCCAGGATTACCCAGCCCCGCAATTAATTTAATAGTCATTATCTATAATATTATAAATGAATGTGGCTATTATTCAGCAGCTGGAGCTTCTTCTGCTGGAGCAGCTTCATCGTCGTCAGTTGCTTTTGCCGTTTTAGGTGCATTAGCAGAAACAACAGCTAAATCATGCTCTTCGCCTTTAGCTAATTCGTCAGAAGTAACGCCTGCTGGGAATGTAACGTCTGATAAATGTAAAGTTTGACCAAGTTCAAGGCCAGCTAAGTCAACTGAGATGAACTCAGGTAAGTCTTTTGGTAAACACGTAATAGCGATTTCATTCACGTGGTGAGAAATGTTCGCACCAGTTTTAGCCGCTTCATCTTCGTTTAAGAAGTGAATAGGAGCGTTTGCATGAACAACGTGTTTTGCATCAATGCGTAAGAAATCTAAGTGCATTACAATTTGCTTGAACGGATGACGTTGCATGTCTTTAATTAAACATTCAACTGGCTTGCCAGCGATGTTCAATGTTAATACTTGCGAGTAGAACGCTTCTTCTTGTTGAGCACGGAAAACGTTTTTGTGCTCTAAAGTTAAAGAGATAGGTTCTTCGTTTTCACCGTAAAGGATTGCAGGAACTTTGTTCGCGTGACGTAGGCGGCGGCTCGCACCTTTCCCTAAATCAGTACGTACTTCAGCTTCTAATGTTAATAAATCAGTCATTTTAATACTCTTCTGTTATATAAGTTAAAAAACTTAAAAATTATATCTTGTTTTTTGCGACCAAAAACAAGGAGATACCACTTTAAATCTAAATTATATTTACGTTAAATAAATATGCTCAGTTAGAAATAACTAGGACATTAGATAAAAAAGGCGCGGAATAGTAACATTTAGGGCTAGGTAAAGCTATTAAATAAACAGAATAATTGAGGGGCTTACAGGGAGGAGGATCGGGCAATAAAAAAGCAGCCTTGGTAGGGGCTGCTTTTTTGCAATAGTAGTCATTAATCACTAGGCGTTAATTGCTAGGGATTAGTCAAACATTGCCGAAATTGATTCTTCATTGCTTACACGACGAATCGCTTCACTAAGCATGCCACTTAATGTTAATTGACGAACCATTTTAAGTGCTTTAATTTCTTCAGAAAGTGGAATTGAGTCAGTAACTACAACTTCATCAATAACAGATTCTTTAAGGTTTTGTGCTGCATTACCTGATAGTACAGGGTGAGTAGCATAAGCAATAACACGTTTTGCGCCATGCTCTTTTAATGCTTCTGCTGCTTTAGCTAAAGTGCCACCAGTATCAATCATATCATCTACGATAATACAGTCACGGCCTTCAACTTCACCAATGATATGCATAACTTGTGCAACGTTCGCTTTAGGACGACGTTTATCGATAATCGCTAAATCAGCGTCATCAAGCAATTTAGCTACTGCACGAGCACGAACTACACCACCGATATCAGGAGAAACAACAACAGGGTTGTCCAACTCACGATTTTTCATATCCTCTAATAAGATAGGAGTACCAAACGCATTATCAACAGGCACATCAAAGAAACCTTGAATTTGCTCTGCGTGTAAGTCAACAGTTAATACACGGTCAACACCAACACTTGATAAGAAGTCAGCAACTACTTTCGCAGTAATAGGTACACGAGCACTACGTACGCGTCTGTCTTGGCGAGCATAACCAAAATAAGGGATTACAGCAGTGATACGGCCAGCAGAGGCACGACGCAAAGCGTCTATCATTACAATTAATTCCATTAAGTTATTGTTGGTTGGAGCACAGGTTGATTGAATAATAAAAACATCAGCACCACGGACGTTTTCGTTTATTTCAACACTAATTTCACCATCACTAAAACTACCGACTTTAGCATCACCTAGAGGCATATATAGGCGATTAGCAATTTTTTTGGCCAGTTCAGGGGTGGCATTACCCGCAAAAATCTTCATGTCAGGCACTTTCGATTCCTCAGAAATATTTGACATTAATAGTAGGCTCTTTGATTGATAAGCAATCATTGAACAGTATAGGCCGGCTTAACTGTTGCAGCTGTTTGTTAGCACAATAATTGCGCTTAAAAATAGCTGAGTTGGTTAAGTTAGCAAATCTTTATAAAACTTTACTCGCTCAATGATAGCTTTGCTATTACTGAGCACAGTGGGGACTTATTCAGTCCTTGCGCAACAAAAGAGCTTATTCCTTTAGGGAGTTTCGCTTGTAATGAACACGCCTCTTGATAACTAGAAAATCGCGTAAAAACACACGCACCAGTTCCTGTCATTCTTGAGGGTGCGTATTCTACCAACCAAGCCAGTAACTTGGCAACCTCAGGATACTGTTTTATTACTAATGTTTGGCAGTCATTATGAAAGCTTTCATTGATGAAGTCGCTAGTATTAAGGGCTGAGAGGGCAAGTTTCTTGGTATTTCTAGGTAGATCTATGTCAGTAAAAATTTGCTTTGTAGAGATGCTACATTCAGGTTTGGTAATCAAATACCAATATTCATGTGGTTTGATAGCGGTAAAATCATCACCTACTCCTTGGGCGAAGGCAGAGAAACCATGAATAAATATAGGCACATCGGCGCCAAGACTCAAACCTAATAATGACAATTCAGTTAAAGATAACTCGCACTGCCACAACATATTGAGTGCAACTAAAACGGTCGCTGCATTTGATGAACCACCACCCAAACCTCCACCCATTGGTAGGATTTTATTGATACTGATCTTAACGCCAAAATCCGTATTACTTTTACATTTCAGTAATCGTGCTGCTTTTACAATTAAGTTATCGTCATTATTAACACCATCAATAGGCGTTAATAATTCTATATCAGGCGTTTCGGTTGCCGTTAAGGTAAGGGTGTCGCTATGATCGATAAATTGAAAAAGTGTTTCTAAATTGTGATAACCATCTTCACGTTGTCCGACAATGTGTAAAAATAAGTTAATCTTTGCTGGAGATGGAAATTCAATCGCTTTATTAAGAAAAGAGTTCGAGTTAGAAGCGCAAGTCATGTAAATATTCTACTTATTTTGAGTGATATGATTTGGCAATAGCCAATTATTTGTTGGTAATAGACCAGTCATTGACAACAATTTTAATTAATAAATCATCTTTTTTAATCGAAAATTTAGTCGCTAAGCTATAGCCATCAATTTGCTGATAGTTAGCGTAACTGACTTGCCATAATTCATTATTATAATAGCTTGATAACGTTAGTGGTAGCTGCGTTGTTTTTTGATAGCGAATACTATCATCTTCTTGATAGACAATACCTTTGAGCCAAAACGTCAGTGCTTGAGTTGGTAAGGTTAAGCCGGTAATGGAATAAATAAGTGCCTCTAAATCACGGCCTTGGTAGGTTTTTCCATCTACTTGTATTTTATGGCTGTTAGCATTCGAATCAAGTTGTAGAACATTTATTCCTAAGTAGGTGGTTAAGTTGAGTTGTTGGGTGTTTTCATTTTCGTCAACTTGCCATGATAATGTTGCGCTACTGCGTGACTTATTTTCAATAAAAGCTATTTTACCCTTTATTTTCCACTGTTGTAATTGCTGCAGCTCGTTAATTCTTTGCTGAGATGTTTGTTTAATCAATACCTGAGTTTCATTATTAGGCAAAGTACTACAACCTGATAGTACTAGCGTAAATAAGGCAAGGGTGAGTAAATAGGGTACATAAAGGTTAGTTTTAAAAAGTAGGGACATTAATGATAAGTGCTTAAAACGATGATAATTGTCATTGAAACATAGCTTTTTAGCCTTTGTAAATAGCAGTATTATTTTTAGGGTCTTTTATCACAGATCATATTTTAATAGCGGGTCTTAGGGTATACTGACGCTATTAGATAAAACAAGTGCTATAAAACTTGTCGGAAATGTTTACAAAATAGGTTTATTACTGTGTCTATCGTTGCTGTTGGAATTAATCATAAAACTGCGCCCGTTGCGGTGAGAGAGAAAATATCTTTTAATCCAGATAAGCTTTCTATTGCCCTTCAAGAAATGCTTAATGCAGTACAGTGTCGTGAAGTTGCTATTCTTTCTACCTGTAATAGAACAGAGTTATACCTAGTACAAGAAGGTGACTTTGATGTTACTCAGCAACGCCTAATTAAATGGCTAGAAAGTTTCCATAACGTACCCGCCTCAACTATTTTACCTAGCCTATATTGGCATAAAGACCAGCAAGCCGTTAATCATATGATGCGCGTAGCTTGTGGTTTAGACTCACTTGTTTTAGGTGAGCCACAAATCCTGGGTCAAATGAAACAAGCTTATAGCCAAGCGAAAGCGGCTGGCTCTATGTCATTGATTATGGACCGGTTATTCCAACGTACTTTTGGCGTGGCAAAACAAGTTCGCACAGAAACTGAAATTGGTGCTAGTGCGGTATCTGTTGCCTTTGCTTCAGTAAATTTAGCCAAACATATTTTTGGCGGCCTTGAAAAAACAAAAGTTTTGCTTGTTGGTGCAGGTGAAACTATTGAGTTAGTTGCAAAACATTTATATGAAAATAATGTTGGAAAAATTACCGTAGCTAACCGAACACTTGCACGTGCTGAAAACATGGCAACGAAAATTGGCGCTGATGTTATTACCTTAGCGCAAATACCTGAACATATGTGTAATGCTGATATTGTTATCAGCTCTACCGGATCTACTTTACCTATTATTGGTAAAGGTATGGTTGAGCATGCGTTAGCGTCACGTAAGCATCAACCTATTTTTATGGTTGATCTTGCTGTTCCACGTGATATCGAAGAACAAGTTTCAGAACTTGAAGATGTATTTTTATATACCGTTGATGACTTACAAGGCATTATTGCTAAGAACATTGCAAATCGCCGTAAAGCTGCAGTTCAGGCTGAAAGCATTGTTAATAGCCAGTCCGATAATTTTATGGCATGGCTACGCGGTTTAAATACTCAGGACACTGTTATCAGTTATCGTAAGCAATGTTTAGATAACCGCGATGTTTTACTCGAAAAAGCATTCATACAATTAAAAAATGGTAAAAATTCAGAAGCTGTCCTAGCAGAACTTGCCAATAAACTTACCAATAAATTCATGCATGCACCCACCAGTGCTCTCCAGTCTGCTGCCCAAGGTGGTGAACTTGATAAACTTATCTATTTACGTGACATCTTTAACATAGACTCTCAAGAGTAGACCTCGTATTACTTTTTATTTAGCACAGCTATGCTAGAAATTTTACCGTGATTAAATCCGCTTTAAAGTGAACAAATTTTAACCCTGAAATATTGACATCCCCTGACTCTGCTAGTGCACCGCCACGACATTTTTCAGCGGACATGGTGGATTGCGTTATTACTGTGTTAGAATAGCAGTAATTTAGTTTTCCTCATCTAAAATATAAGAACACTTCCAATGAAATCATCAGTTTACCAAAAGCTTGAAGTGCTAGTAGAGCGCTTTGAAGAAGTACAGGCATTATTATCCGATCCTGCAACCATTAGCGACCAAGAAAAGTTTCGTGCTTTATCGAAAGAGTTTAAGCAGCTTGATGCAGTGACTTCAGTTTTTAATAATTATAAAAGTGCTGAAGATGATTTCGCCACCGCAGAGCTGATGCTTAAAGATGAAGATCCTGATATGCGAGAAATGGCACAGGAAGAATACAAAGAAGCGAAAAAATCGGTCGCAGATATTGCCGATGAATTGCAAATTTTACTACTGCCACGTGACCCTAACGATGATAACAACTGTTTTGTTGAAATTCGCGCGGGAGCAGGTGGTGATGAAGCGGCAATTTTTGCCGGTGATTTATTTAGAATGTACAGCCGTTATTCAGAAAAGAAAGGCTGGAAAATTGAAGTAATGAACTCTAATGAAAGTGAGCAGGGCGGTTATAAAGAACTGATCATGAAAATTAATGGTGAAGGCGTCTACGGGCATATGAAGTTTGAGTCTGGTGGTCACCGTGTACAACGTGTACCAGAAACTGAATCTCAAGGCCGAGTGCATACTTCGGCTTGTACTGTGGTTGTTATGCCTGAAATGCCTGAATCGGATGCCATTGAAATTAACAAAGCTGATTTAAAGGTTGATACCTTCCGTGCTTCAGGCGCGGGTGGTCAGCACGTTAACAAGACAGACTCAGCTATTCGTATTACCCATATACCAACGGGTGTTGTGGTTGAGTGTCAAGAACAACGCTCACAGCATAAAAACAGAGCTCAAGCAATGTCAGTACTTCAAGCACGGCTTCAGCAGGCTGAAGATGAAAAACGTCGCAGTGAAGAAGAGTCATCGCGCCGTAATCTTGTTGCTAGTGGTGATCGCTCTGAACGTATTCGTACCTACAATTTTCCGCAAGGTCGCATGAGTGATCATCGTATTAACCTGACTCTATACCGTTTAAACGAAATTATGGAAGGCAGTTTACAACTGGTGATGGAGCCGATAATGCAGGAAAACCAAGCCGATTTATTAGCTGAATTAGCTGAACAAAATTAATCGTAGTTTTGTCAGCCACTTTGTCAGTAATACCAATGAAAAATACCACCATAGCGCACTGGATAGCACACGGACAGGAACAATTAGTTTCCTGTTCAGATAGTGCTAAGCTCGATGCACAAATCCTCTTGTGTTTTGTGCTTGATAAGGAGCGTAGTTACTTACTTACTTGGCCTGAGAAAGAAGTAACTGAGCAATCTGAACAGCAGTATATCGCCTTATTACAAAGGCGTATTTTGGGTGAACCAATAGCTTATATTGTCGGAGTGCAAGAGTTTTGGTCTCTGCCATTTCGGGTTTCACCGGCTACGCTTATCCCACGTCCTGACACTGAAATTTTAGTTGAACTAGTACTTGAACATTTTGGTGAATTAGATACCTTACATTGCTTAGATCTTGGCACTGGCACTGGTGCTATCGCACTAGCACTTGCATCAGAACAACCAAACTGGCAAATTGACGCTATTGATTTTAGTCTTGATGCAGTAAACCTCGCCAAACAAAACGCGCAAGACTTACACTTATCGCATGTGAATATATTTCAAAGTGATTGGTTTAGTGCGGTTAATGAGCGTAAGTTTGATGTGATTGTTTCTAACCCTCCTTATATCGATGCATTAGATGAGCATTTAAACCAAGGTGATGTGCGTTTTGAACCTGAATCTGCCTTGGTTGCCGATGAGCAAGGGCTTGGCGATATTAAGCACATAGCACAACAAGCGCTAAAGTTTCTCAATACTCACGGTTCTCTATTTTTCGAACATGGCTTTGAGCAAGGTAAAGCGGTTAGAAATATCTTAACGGCTTTAGGTTATGATAATGCACAAACTGTTAGAGACTTTAATGGTCATGAGCGTATCACTTGGGCAAGATTGCAAGTCGGTTAATACATATTGTTTAACTTAATCGTTGATTTTTACGATAAGGTTACACTTTAAAACGTTTTGATAACCTAAAATCGATACACTATGCGAAAATAATTGAATGAGCAATTGGACGAATTAATAGAGCCATTTGCTAAAATAAAAGGAATAACTTTGAAACATTTACATATAACCCTTGCAGTACTTAGCATTAGCTTATTCACCTACCGTTTTATTTTAACGTTAATGGCATCAAAAAACCTTGATCGTAAATGGTTAAAAATAAGTCCCCATGTTATCGATACTTTTTTACTTATTGCCGGTATTTCATTAGCAGTAAAATTACATTTAAATCCAATGGAACAAATGTGGTTAGCTGAAAAGATTCTAGCTTTGTTTGCTTATATATTTACTGGCTATTATACCTTGAAATTAGCGCGTAATAGGCCGATGCAAATTCTTGGTTTTTTAGGTGCTATGGGCTGGGTAATGTTGATTGTGCGCTTAGCAATAACCCGCGAAGCGATGTTTTTTAGCTAAAGTTAACAGTTAAAAACTAAAGTTAAAGTCTGAACTAAAATGCAAAATCAAGTTTATTGGTTAAGCATCAAACGGAGTCATTAAAATAATTAGTTATGAATGAATTGTTTTTATCAGAATTAAAATCTGCCGATAAAGATTTACTACAAAAACTTGTACTAATTGAAGAGCATGTTTTTGCCGATAGTGCTCAAGATCCTGTGCAAACAGAAGCATCTTTAGATAGTTTAGAATTAATTATCAGCCAGTGTGTTGCTATCATAAGCGAAATTGAGTCGCCATTAGAAAAAGCAGAAGCTTTACTTAATGAATTATACTTTCAGCACTTATTTATAGATCGTTATCAGACCCGCTGGCCTATTTCTGCTTATAGTGTCGCAAAAGGTTTGAATCAACGTGCTATGTCACCTGTTGTTAAGGCGGCTTTAGTTAAAGAAATCATTACCGCTTGTGGCTTTGAAACAGACTTAGTATTTATTCCAAATAAAATTATGGTACGCCTGTGTTGCGATGAGCAATACGCTATTATTTTTGATGCAATAACAGGTGAGTCACTGGATTGGACTGAGCTTGATGTGCGCTTAGATGAATTAGATGGCGATCCTGGAGAGCAAGAATTACAAGCAATCGATGACAGTGTTGCTTTGGTAGAACACTTATCAGCACTAAAAAACGTTTTGATCCATGAACAGGCATTTGATAAGGCATTAACGTGTGTTGATGTTATCTTGTCATTAAATCCTGACGATCCATTGCAACGTAGAGACCGTGGTTTCTTGCTGCATCAGCTTGATTGTTTTAAGGTGGCGGTAGATGATTACCGTTATTTCGTAGAACAATGCCCTAAAGATCCCGCCGCGAAAATATTAAAAATTCAACTTGAAAAAATTGATGTTGGTAGTAACGTACTTCACTAGAATTTTTACTTTATCAAGAATGAAATAAGAACAAAAAATAAAAATAAAAATATAAATAAAGATAAAAGGCAAAATGATGCAAGAAAATATTGTGGCGAATGCGCCACTCATTACAAATGATGCGGTAGTATTAGGACTTTTAGCGCTTATCTTAGGCTTGGTGTTTTATACTTCCACTAGTAAAAATTCCGCCTGTCAAAAATTTTATAAATACGTACCAGCGTTATTAATGTGCTATTTACTGCCTTCTTTTTTAAATACCTTTGGCATAGTGAGTGCTGAAGTTAGCCAAGTTGATGAAGTAGCTAAATATTTTCTTCTACCTGCTTGTTTAGTACTGTTAACATTGAGCATTGATATTAAAGCAATTGCAGGGCTTGGTAGCAAAGCAATTATTATGTTTTTAACCGGTACTGTCGGGGTAGTCATTGGTGGACCAATTGCTTTGTTAATTGTTTCTGCTATTTGGCCAGAGCTTATCGGCGTTACAGGTCCTGAAGCTGTTTGGCGTGGTATGGCTGCTCTTGCTGGTAGTTGGATTGGCGGTGGCGCTAATATGCTGGCAATGAAAGAGATTTATGAAGCAGATGGCAGAATATTTACGATTATGGTTACAGTCGATATCGTTGTGGCTAATATCTGGATGGCATGCCTGTTATATATTGCTGCAAACCATAAAGCTATTGATGCCAAAAGTGGCGCAGATACTTCGGGTATCGATAAATTAATTGCTGATGTTGAAGCTTTTGAAAAAGAGAATAAACGCACGCCAGAATTAAAAGATTTTATGCTTATTATTGCCATTGCTTTTGGTGCTGCTGGTGTTGCTCATTTTGCGGCAGATTTGTTAGTACCATTTTTCCAGCAAAACTTCCCTGAACTGAAAAAATTCAGCTTACACAGTAAATTATTTTGGATCATTGTCTTAGTCACTTCTATTGGCTTGACTTTATCCTTTACCAAAGTCAGACGACTTGAATCGGTAGGCGCCTCGAAAGTTGGTAGCAGCTTCTTATACATCCTTGTTGCAACTATTGGTTTGCACATGGATATTACGCAAATAGCTGAAGCGCCAAAGTATGTAGTTATCGGCTTAATTTGGATGGCAATACATGTTATTTTACTCTTTGCTGTTGGTCGATTGATCAAAGCACCAATTTTTTACTTAGCGGTAGGTAGTAAAGCAAATATTGGTGGAGCAGCATCGGCCCCTGTTATCGCTTCTGCATTCCATCCATCATTGGCACCGGTTGGTGTATTACTTGCTGTATTAGGTTATGCCCTAGGTACTTACATGGCTTGGATGTGTGGGCAGTTACTTCGTATTATCGGTAGTTAAGCTTGTTAGTTAGGTAGGCGTAAAGCATTACTTGAAGCTAGTTTTAGCACATACCTGATAATAGAATTATGGTACTTTTTTAGGAATACTTTTTTTAGGAAGAAATGATGACAATTAAATCAGTTTCAGTTTCAGTTAAAGGCATTGACGTTGCTAATGAGCAACCTTTCGTATTGTTTGGTGGCATGAATGTGCTGGAGTCACGTGATCTAGCAATGAAAATTGCTGAACATTATGTTGAAGTGACTCAAAAGCTAGGTATACCTTATGTATTTAAGGCCTCATTTGATAAAGCAAACCGTTCATCCGTTAACTCCTACAGAGGGCCAGGTTTAGATGAAGGCTTGAAGATTTTTGAAGAAATAAAATCAACGTTTAATGTGCCGATTATCACTGATGTGCATGAAGTTTATCAAGCACAGCCGGTAAGTGAAGTGGTTGATGTGATTCAATTGCCCGCATTTTTGGCAAGGCAAACTGATCTTGTGGTAGCTATGGCTAAAACGGGCGCTGTGATTAACGTTAAAAAACCACAATTTCTTGCGGCACATGAAATGAAGCATATTATTACCAAATTTGGTGAAGCAGGAAATGAAAACATTATTTTGTGTGAGCGAGGCAGCTGCTTTGGTTATAACAATCTGATCGTAGATATGCTGGCAATGGACGAAATGAAAAATTACGCACCCGTTATCTTTGATGCAACGCACGCTCTACAAAAGCCTGGCGGCCGTAGTGATAGCGCTGATGGTCGTCGTGCTCAAGCGGCGCAATTAGCCCGTAGTGGTATGGCAATAGGCATAGCGGGTTTATTCATTGAAGCACATCCTGATCCATCTGCAGCTAAGTGTGATGGCCCTTGTGCATTACCATTGGATAAATTAGCGCCTTACTTAGCTCAAATGAAGGCGATAGATGATTTAGTGAAAGGTTTTACACCACTTATTACTGATTAGTAATTTAGGCATGTAGCGAGCTCATATTCTTTACTCAATTAAATTAACTAAGTAAAGAGTTCGTCATAATTTAAACAAACAAAAAAAGGTGTCCTAGGACACCTTTTTTATTGTCGATCTTAATAGATAAGATCTTACTTCAGTAAATGTGCGAGCATTTTGAAATATATTACCATGCGGGTTAAAATGAACCAGCATGTGGAGTGATAATCACCGTGGTTAGCATTACCTTAACACAGTGTAGTTCAATTTATTTATTCAGCAATTAAACTTGCTGTAGTTAACGTAACAGATTTGTTTTTATTGGCTGTTTGTTTTTGCTTCGCAAAGGCTGAGTCTTTTGACTGCTGTGAAAATATAATTTTAGTAGGCGCTAAAGAAACCTTTAGGCTGTCATGTGCGGCAGTAGTAAGTTGAGTTTGATTAATTGGCTCAGCTTTAACAAGTGCCGATTTTGGTACCGCAGCAGTGGCTACAGTGCTTAATAAAGTAGTGGCGAATAATACAATAAGTAAGTTAGTTTTTTTAATGCAGTGTTTCATTTTTTTTGTCCTGTTTATGACCTAATAATAAATTTTAATACCCTGTAGATTTATTAGGACCTTTTCTCGCACTTGTTTTACTCTTCAAAATAAAGCAAGTGGGTTGGGAGCACACGCTATACCTGAGTTTTATAAAACGTTGAGATGTTGTCCTTCATCTACGGTGTGAATAATACGCAAGTTGATTAAAAAATAAAAATGACTTAAATTAATGTTATTCATTAGAAAAACTAATGAAAGATTGTTATGCTTTGTTTGTAGGTTTTTATGCAGTTATTAACGGCATGATTTAAATTTTATTGAACATTTTAGGGTTGATTTTGGCTAATAGACTCCCTCCATTAAACGCTTTACGGGCATTTGACGCATCGGCAAGGCAGCTTAGCTTTACGCGAGCAGCAGAAGAACTTTTTGTAACGCAGGCTGCAATAAGTCATCAAATTAAATCTTTAGAAGAGCATTTAGGCATTAAATTGTTTATGCGAAAAAACCGAGCCTTACTACTGACAGAGGAAGGTCAGTCGTATTATTTGGATATAAAAGAAATTTTCACCTCTTTACATGAAGCAACTGAACGTTTACTTGCGCGTGGCGCTAAAGGGGCAATAACGGTTAGCTCACAGGCAAGTTTTGCTATCCAATGGTTAGTGCCAAGACTAGCAGCTTTTAATGCATTACATCAGGATATTGATGTTAGGATCAAAGCGGTTGACCAACCTGAGAACTCATTGACAGAAGATGTCGATGTCGCTATTTATTATGGTCGAGGTCGTTGGCCAAATATTCATGCGGATAAGTTGCATACCGAATACATTATTCCCGTTTGCTCACCATTATTAGTGCAAGAAAATGCTGCTAATGGCAAACCAGCTCTTTTATCAGTAGAGGATTTGTCTGAGCATACCTTATTACATGATACGTCACGTAAAGACTGGAAACGCTGGTTTAAGCAAGTTGGTGTTAAAGGGGCAAACGTCAACCATGGACCCATATTTAGTCACTCTGCCATGGTTTTACAGGCCGCTCTTCATGGGCAAGGTGTTGCGTTGGCCTACAGTGTTTTAGCTAAACCTGATATTGACTCTGGGCGCTTAGTCTGTCCTTTTAATGATGTTTTAGTGAGTAAGAATGCCTATTTCATTGTCTGTCGTGAAAATCAAAAAGATATTGGTAAAATTACGGCTTTCAGACAATGGATGTTAGACATGGTTGAAGCTGAACAAGAGCAAATTACTGATGGACAAATAACTTAATGAACCTTCAAGAAATAATTACTAGGGAAGATGGCAGTGAGATCAATATAACATTGAGCACTGTAGAAAATGCTAAAGCACAGGTTATCTTTGCGCATGGCGCCGGCGCTAATATGTCACATGAGTTCATGAATGAAACATCGCGGTTACTTAATAACTTGGGTATTAATGTTTTACGCTTTAATTTCCCTTTTATGGATAAAAGGGCACTGACCGGTAAAAAATATCCCCCTGATAGAATGCCTAAGCTGTTGCTTTGTTATGAAACCGTGATTGGATACGTAGTTGAAAAAAAATTAAGTCATCAATTACCTTTATTTATTGGTGGTAAGTCTATGGGCTCGCGAGTTGCGGCAAGCCTAGTGGCAGATTCTGATCTATTAAAGCGTAGTTTACTTAATCAAATTTCTGGCGTTTTTTGTATAGGTTATCCATTTCACCCAGCTAAAAAACCAGAAAAACTACGTCTTGAACCTTTGGTTGATGCCAATAAGCCAGTATTAATTTTACAAGGTGACCGTGATACTTTAGGTAATAAAGTTGAGATTGCTAGTTATCAGCTACCTAAGCACTGCCAATGTGTTTTTTTAGAAGATGGTGATCATAGTTTAAAACCAAGAGTTAAATCAGGCTTTACTCATCCGGCACATATGCAACGTGCTGTTGAAGAAATTGTGACATTTATTGAACGGTTAACTATTAGCAGTTAACAACAAAGCCAAACATGAGAAAAAGATATGTATTCTACTAATATAAACCAGCAGCAAGATATAAAATCAAATAACATGGCCGTTTTACTTAAATGTATGGTGATTATTGTTGGTATCAGTGGCTGTTTTTCTGTACTATTCGGCGCTTGGCTAGCACATGGTGGCCAAAAATTGCCTGTAAATGTGCAATCAAGCTTAGCAACTGCACTGCAATATCAATTTATTCATACCCTTGCGTTATTAGCTACATTGGTTTGGTTGAAAGTAGCTAAGCCTTCAAAGGTATTACTTGGTGCAAGTATTGCCTTTGTCGTGGGCATTTTATGCTTTTGCGGCACAATATATATTAAGTCTTTTTTTGAGCTTGCCGTTATCGGGAAGTTAACACCTTTTGGTGGTATTTCTTTTGCGCTCGCTTGGCTATTGTTAGCGCTAGAAGGTAAAAATAATTTTTAACGACACTTTTTGTAGTGTTAATACGCTTATGTTCATACGTCAATAAAGGTGAACGTTAGCTATAGAAGGTAAAACAACATATGACCTCCATCGTATTATTCTGTCGACCAGGCTTTGAAAAAGAGTGTGGTGCAGAAATCCAAGAAAAAGCTGCTTGGAATGAAATGTATGGCTATTTAGAGTTAAAGAAAAACCAAGGATTAGTTTTTTTTCACTTACACGAAAGTGCACATGGTGAAGCATTAATGAATAAGTTGCCGCTTAAGCGACTTATTTTCGCTCGCCAGTGGTTTATTACGGTAACGGATAAAATTGACCTTCCGGATTACAATCGCGTTGAAGCTATTACTGAAGCATTAGGTAATGAGTGGCAATACAGTGATTTACGTATGGAAATGGCTGATGATAACGACGGTAAATCGTTAAGTAAATTTTGTCGAAAACTCTCAGTACCTTTGCGCCAAGCTTTACGTAAAAATAAAGTGCTGACCCAAAAGGGTAACAATTCAGCGGATGATCCTGAAGGCGCTATTTTACATGCGTTATTTCTAAGCGGACAAGAAGTGATTTTAGGCTTTTCATTAGCACGTAATAGTTCTCCACATGTGATGGGGATCCCTAGATTAAAATTTCCTAGCGCATCACCAAGTCGCTCTACTTTAAAGCTTGATGAAGCGTTTTTACATTTTATTCCTCGTGATGAATGGGATGAACGATTAACGTCAGGTATGAACGCTGTTGACTTAGGCTCAGCCCCAGGAGGTTGGACTTATCAATTAGTACGTCGTGGCATGATGGTAACCGCAATAGATAATGGTCTTATGGCAGAGTCCTTAATGGAAACGGGACAAGTAAAGCATAAGATGATGGATGGCTTTAAATACGTTCCAATGAAGCAAAATGTATATTGGTTGGTGTGTGACATGATAGAAAAACCACAGCGAGTAGCTAAGCTAATGAGTGAGTGGTTATTACATGGTCATTGTAAAGAAGCTATGTTTAACTTAAAGCTACCAATGAAAGGGCGTTTTCAACAAGTTATCGACGATTTACAAACAATCAAAGATGCCTTTAGTAAACATAATGTGAGGTATGAGCTTTATGCAAAACACCTATATTATGATCGTGAAGAAGTCACCGTACATGCACGCTTACTTTCTCCAGCACCATTAAGTGCTAAAGAGTAGTTATTCGCTTTTTAGTGTAATCAGCTAGCGCTGAAAATAAAAAAGCCATCAAGTTCATTACTGAACTTGATGGCTTTTTTGTATACTGTTTGCTATCAGGAAACTAGTACTTATACCAAACGGGTTAACTTATTGGTCTGCTTAGAGCTACATTAGCGAGCTTAAAACAAGCAAAATGAGTTAAACATAGTTATTCTATATTTCATTCATTTTGTGATGTTATCAGTTTGCTAATGAGCTCCCGAAGGGTGAGTTTAAAAGGCTTACATGCGGTGTTATTGATTTTGATAAGGACGCTGCATGGATGCAGCTTATTAGAGAATGCAGGAGCATATTCTCCTGAATAACCATTCTTTTCAATCAATGCCTTGCCTCTAAGCCTTTTAATTCTCGCTAAGTGATCAATAAATTAGTCCGATTGGTATTAAAGTCTCTCAAGTACAGCTTCAGTAAAGTCAGTAGTACCATGAGTACCACCTAAATCACCGGTAGTTCTATCACCTGATGCAATAACATCGGTAATAGCAGCTCTAATTTTTTCTGCTTTATCACCCATATCTAAATATTCTAGCATTTGAATTGCTGCTAATATCACAGACGTTGGGTTTGCTAAGTTTTTGCCTGCAATATCTGGTGCACTACCGTGTACCGCTTCAAAAATTGCACAATTTTCACCAATATTAGCACCAGGTGCCATACCAAGGCCGCCAACTAAACCAGCACATAAGTCGGATAAAATATCACCGAATAGATTCGTTGTTACGATAACATCAAACTGTTCTGGGTTCATAACCAGTTGCATACAGCAGTTATCAACAATCATTTCTGTTGATTCTATTTGTGGGTAACGCAGAGCAACTTCACGAGCAACTTTTAAAAATAAACCTGAAGTCGATTTTAGAATATTCGCTTTATGAACCGCTGTTATTTTTTTACGGCCTTCTTTGATGGCTGTCTCGTAAGCAAATGTTAATATCTTTTCCGCGCCTTCACGAGTGATAATACTCATTGCCTGGGCTTCAGTACCGTCATCTGAAGTTACTTGGCCAGCACCTGAATACATGCCTTGAGTATTTTCACGAACAGTTAGAATATCAATGTTTTCATAACGTGCTTTTGTGCCCTTAAATGATAATACTGGGCGAAGGTTTGCGTATAATTTAAATTGCTTACGCAAGGTGACGTTGATTGAAGTAAAACCTTCACCTACAGGAGTTGTTAATGGGCCCTTTAAAGTGATTTTGTTTTTTTCGATAAGGTTGATAGTCTCTTCGGGTACTAATTCACCATGCTTCTCTAAGGCGGTTAAACCCGCATCTGCGAATTCATAATCAAAACCACAGCCTGCTTTATCTAATATTTTAATCGTAGCATCGATAATGCTCGGACCGATACCGTCGCCAGGAATTACCGTGATGGTTTGTTTAGTCATTAAGTTCACCTTGTCATAATACTTCGGAGGAAATATGTCGTCTCTTAATTTGTACTAAGCGACAACATACATTTAATTAATTGTGTAATGTATAGCTGAGATATTAAAACGTCAGCTTAGTGCTTTTATTAGGGCATTTTATATCATGGAAATGCTCTGTATGCGAGCTTGAAAGCTTTTACTGGTACCGACAAAACTGATACTTTGACCGTCTAGTAATTTAACAAATGATAGTAGAGGGTTAGGTAGTGAGTAGCAATCTGACTTTAGTCTATAGTGGTTAGATTTTTACTTATGCTGGTATGATTTTTCACTATGCCCCATTGCTCTGGGTAATTATTTCCTAACCCAATTTCTTTAAGAGCGCCATTAACAAATAATAGGAAGGTGCATTCATCTTGCGTAGTGATGCCATCTGATTTTACGTGTTGAGTACGATAAAACATAACTTGGTAGTTTACTTTATCAATTGTTCTCGCTTCAGTGATGTCTGGGCTTCCTAATTGAGTTAACGCTTGTTCAAAAGTAAAATCTTCTAACGTTACTTTTGCAATGAATTGTCGATTATAGGCTTCCCTGTCTTTCCATTTCATTTGATCCGGGCTGTCATCATAAAAGGTAATAACAAGGGCAACAAAAATGCCATAAAGTGTAAGGGCAAATAGAATTCGACCAATTATTTTTTTATTCATCGTTATTTATCTTTCTTATATTAGCTTTTGTTATCATGAATAGCACCTATATTACCATGAATTTCAGGGGCAGATGAAGGCGTTGTTAAGCGGATATCTTTTAAATTAAAACCTAAAGGTATATCTTGTTTTAACGTTAATAATTTTCTTGCTAAATCCATCTGTTCAAGGCTTTGCGTTAATTTCTCTGTAAGAGAGTCTTTTAAATCTGACGCTTCAAGTAGAGCCTTTAATGAACCGTATTGGTTAAGTAATTTTGCCGCATTAACTTGACCAATACCACTAACACCTTCAATTTTATTGGTATTATCTCCAGTTAAGGTCCAAAAATCTATTAGTTGAGAAGTCTTAACACCAAACTTATTTTGAACATGCTCTTCATCTAAATAACGGCGATTAAAGTAATCATAAATATGAATGTTAGGGCTAAGTAAAGATAGAAAACCTTTATCGGTTGAAATAATCGTAACCTTTTGACCGTGAAGTGCCATCTTTACCGCTAAAGTGGCGATAAGATCATCAGCTTCATCTTCATCGGATGTCAATGAATCAACACCTTGGTCCATAAAAGCATCTTGTATATCGACTAGTTTATTTGCAAGATGATCAGGCATTTTTTTCCTGCCTTTTTTATAGCCCTCAAATAATTGATAGCGCCAGCAGGGCTGTTGACTATCAAATACGGCCAATGCGTGAGTTGGCTGATGTTGACCTATAATTTTTATTAAGGCATTTACACTGGTCTTTTGCGTGTTAAATAGTACTTGTTTTAATGTGCTAGCAGATAGCTTATCGTCGTGGTCCTGTTTTATTTGGATAAATGGACGCTCTTGCACTGCGTACACACGACGAATTAAATTTAGAGCATCAATAAGTATTAAGTGAGCGGACAATATTAACCCTCAATAACTTTATAGCAGGGAATATACTCACTACCAGGTAACTTCATACGTTGTTGTTTTACAAACGAAGCAAGTAATTTATCCATTAGCGCCATGATCTTCTTATCTCCAGATATTTCAAAGGGACCAAACTCTCTAATAGCTTTGATGCCACCAGATTTTACGTTACCTGCGACTATCCCTGAAAAGGCCCTACGTAAATTTGCGGCGAGTTCAGCCGTAGGAAGGTCATGGCTAATGTTTAAGTTTGCCATATTCTCATGTGTTGGTTCAAAAGGGTGCTGAAAGTCATCGGCTATCATAAGTGACCAGTTAAAATGAAAGGCATCACCCGTTGCTTTTCTATGTGCAAGTACCTTATCTAAGCCGTGCTTCATTACTTGGGCTACTTTAACGGCATCATCAACGACTATTTGGTATAACGACTGGGCTTTTTTACCTAGAGTGGCACCAATAAAAAGATCTATTTCATTAAAATATTCAATAGCGTTTGCAGGGCCTGTAAGAATAATAGGTAACTGTTGTTCCGAATTATTTTCATTGAGCATAATACCCAAAATATAGAGCAATTCTTCCGCAGTTCCTGCTCCACCAGGAAATATAATAATGCCGTGAGACATGCGCACAAATGCTTCTAAGCGTTTTTCAATATCAGGCATGATTACCAATTCATTGACTATTGGATTTGGTGGTTCAGCGGCAATAATGCTTGGTTCGGTTAAGCCAATATAACGTCCTTCTTTAATACGCTGCTTAGCGTGACCAATCGTTGCGCCTTTCATCGGACCCTTCATAGCACCAGGACCACAACCTGTACATATATTAAATCCGCGTAAACCAAGTTGGTAACCGACATCTTTAGTATATTTATACTCATTGTGTTTGATTGAATGACCACCCCAGCAAGTGACTAAGTTCGGCTCGGTTTCTGGTAAGATGGCATTGGCATTTCTTAAAATATCAAAAGTTGCATCGGTGATACCTTCTGATGAACATGGCATTGTTCTGTAGCGACTATGGAGAAAAAGAATATCACGTAATACTGCTGATAGATGTTCTCTAATACCTCGGATTATTTTGTCGTCAACAAAGGCGTGAACTGGTGGGTTTTTTAAATCAATTTTGACGCCGCGCTCCCGTCTTAATACATGTATTTCGAATGAAAGATATTTTTGATAAATCTCTTCGGCATCATCCGTATTTGAACCGGCGTTGAGGACAGCGAGGGAACAGTTTCGATAAAGTGTATATAAGGTACTGCTGACTGAATGTTGTAGTTGGTCAACTTCTGCTTGTGAAAGCAAGTTCATGTTCCCAACCGGATTAATTTGAGTATGCATAGCTCACTCCTGTTATGCTAATAACTTATGATAAAATACAGCTGTTCTGGTGAGAGGGTATAGGTTTGATTAAGTCGTTATTTTATATCACTACTTAACGTAAACAACTTGATTCTTGCCTTGTTTTTTAGCTTTATACATCGCTTGATCTGCGCGTTCAAAAGCAATATGAATATTATCGTCAGGTTTTATATGCGTTGCGCCAATTGAAAGGGTTATGCTGACCTTATTACTTTTAAATTTAAAAGGTAGGCGAGCTACGAAATTATTCAGGGCATTGAGTTCAGAAAATAATGCTTCTTCATCTATTTTAGAATAAATTAGCACAAATTCTTCGCCACCATAACGCCCAACAAAAACGCCTTTATTAACCTTTTTCACAATCGAATTAGCAATGACTTGTAGTGTTTTATCGCCTGCCGTATGGCCATAACTATCATTTATCTTTTTAAAGTCATCGATATCAATAACAACCAAGGCAAGCTCAAAAGGCTTACGAAGAAAACGGATCATCGCTTTAGCAAAGAAGTCATCAAAAGCTGCTCTATTAGCGAGTTTAGTTAGCGCATCTTGCATACTTTTTCTTTGCTGTTCGGCAAGTTTTTCTTCAAACAACTCGCTCTGTTGTTCCAGTTGTTCAACTTTTGCCGACATATCATTGAGTTTTTCAGCTAATTGCTGGTGATTTTGTTGTTCAAATTTTGATTTTTGTTCTAGCGTATTAGAGATGATTTGTAGCTTTTCGTTAATATCTTCTTTTACTTGATTCAATGTTAGCGCTTTCTCTACGGTTCCAGTCATATCCAGTAGTTGACTTTGCAATTTAAGATTGATTAGCTCGTTTGTTTTTTGAGAGTTTTTTTGCGTAACAATAGTTTCTTTAACTGCACTTTGTACCGTCGTCAACGTTGCACTTAGACTGGTTAAAAAGTTTTTAGCGTTTCTTTGCTCATCCTTAAAGTCAGCGACAATAACATCAAAAATATCAATAAAATTTTGAAGTACTTTATCACTTGATTGATTAGTCATTAGTTTTTTCTTAATGGCTAGTAAATCATTGGTATGCCCTTTAGATAATGGCAAAGCACTGAGTGAAACTGAAATTTTTTCAAGGAAGCTAGCATCCAGAACTATAGAGCCTGTTGCTATAGGTTTTTTACTTTCGGATGACGTAATTGGAGGCGCCTGCAAAATGCCTTGATTAGGCATATCATTTTTGGCTTTTAGCGCATGATCATAAAAGGTCAATAGTTGACTTAATAGAGGAACATACTGGATTAAAGAATCTTTACTATCTTTAGTTTTTGTTAACAAACCGCGCAGATCTCTACGTAAGTCGCCAGGTAAACCATTGATTTTTTGTAAGCTCTCTCCTGCTTGATTAAACTGCTCATGCACATGAGAAATGTTTTTGCTATTGGTTATGCTGTGTTGCTGTAACAATTTAGAAATAACAGAAATTTTTTCTTCAATTTCAGAAATGGGAGCTGACTTAGTAAATAGGGTTCTTAATTGTGCTAGGCGGTTATCTAGTTCAAGATCAATACCTTTGGAAATTAAAGTTAATTTACCAATAAATTGAATGAGCAGAATGGATTGTAGATTAAAATCATCTTCTAGTGAACTACGAGACTCGATTGCGGTATCAAGTCTTCTTTTTAGTGCAACTAGTTGCTTTTGGGCAACAGAACTGTCATTCATAAAACCAATAAATCCTTAATGCAGAGGGATAGTTAGTGCGTAATATAGTCAAAATAACATAATTAATGTTTTCTTTACTGCTATTTAATTTGATAACTACTTTATTCCTATTATAAGACAGTTTATACCATAAAAATGTTATTTATCAGTATGTGAGTGAAAAAAAATTACTTTCATTGTTCTATACTAAATTTTGATAGTATTGAGTCTTTTTTCATTGGTAAAATAGCGCCATCTTATAGCAACTATTTTGTGTACCCAATAATGAGAGGACTTACTCGTCTGTTTAACTTTAAAATAAAATTAATTATAGCAATATCTTTATTTTTTACACAACTCATACCCGCTAATGCGAGTGTAGAAGTTAACATTAGCGTAGATCAACCAGAACACCATATTGCTATCGTAGAACTTAAATTTGATCAAGTAAACGAGAGCAAGGTCAATTTTTATCTTCCTACTTGGCGTACCGGTCGCTACCAGACGTTAAACTTAGCTAATGGAATTCGTGAATTCATTGCTAAAGATAGCCAAGGTAATGTACTTAGCTGGCATAAAATAGATAAAAACACTTGGCAGGTGAGTGATACTCAAAACAAGAAAATTACTTTAACTTACCAAATATATGCAAACCAATTGGCGAAAAGAACTCGCCATATTGATGATAGTCATGCTTTTTTAGATAGCTCTGCCGTTGTTATGTACAGTAAGGCAAGTAGAAGTTCAGAACATATTGTGCAGCTTTCAGTACCTAAATTATGGCGAAGCTTTTCGGGTCTTGAATCCGGGAAAAATAGCCATCAATTTATTGCCCATAATTATGATCAACTAGTAGATTCTCCCATTGAAAGCGGTATTAACGAACATCATCAGTTTAGCGTTGATAATCGACAGTATGAACTGATCATATGGGGAGAAGGTAATTACGACAGTGCAAAGATGGTTAAAGATTTACAAATATTAGTAAAGCAAAGTAAACATATTTGGCAGGGATATCCTTTTAAACGTTATGTTTTTATGGTGCATGCAACGAGTGGTGCTCGCGGTGCAACAGAGCATGTTAATTCAACCATAATCCAGCGTTCGCGCTTTAAATTTTCCAGCCGAAAAGATTATCTTGGTTTTATTGCTACTGCGGCGCATGAGTTTGTTCATACATGGAATGTAAAACAATATCGCCCTGAAGGTATTGTTCCTTACGATTACCAACAGGAAAATTATTCTAACTTGTTATGGTTGGTAGAAGGTTCAACCAGTTATTTGCAATACCAGCTTTTATTACGTGGTAATTTAATGACGACAGATGAATTTTTTGCTGCGTTAGCTAAACGTATTACTGCACATGGTCATAAACCAGGGAAAGTAAGTCAAAGTGTGTCACAAGCAAGCTTTGATGCTTGGATAAGTGAGGGCGGAGATTATGGTAATAATCATAGCGTAAACATATATGCAGAAGGATTTTTAGCCTCTTGGTTACTTGATTTTGATATTCTCACTAAAACGGCACTATCGAAAAGTTATCGTAATGCACACAATCAACTATATCAGCAACACCGGCTACCAAAAAGTTATAAAGAAGAAGATGTTTTAACTATATTAAAGCACATAACGGGTGATGACTATCAAGTTTGGTGGCAAGAGAATATCCAAGGTACAACAAAAATTGATTTTCCCCTTTTATTAGCTAAAGCGGGTCTAAAGATGAGTTATGCTAAAAGTGTTAAGGATAAATCGAGTGAGCAATTTAAAGTATGGACAGGTCTTAAAACTAAGCCGGGTTCTCATGAATTAATTATTTCATCGGTAGAGAATAATAGTCCAGCATGGCATGCAGGTCTGACTACAGAAGATGTTATTGTCGCCGTTGATGGTTTACGTATGGTTGAAGGTGGACTAGATAACCGTTTAAAAGACTTTACACCTAAGCAAACTATCACGATTACATATTTTCGAAGAGATAAGTTAGCAACTGCTACCCTTAAATTAGCTGCAATAGCTAAAAACAAGTTAAAAATCATTCCCATTGCAAAGGTAAGTACTGAGCAAAAAGCATTTTTTAAAGCATGGACGGGTGTAGATTTTCCAGAGAAAAAATAGCCATATAAAAGCATAAATCGCGTACGTTATGTCACTTTATACTTTTTTATTTTTGATATATCCAAGTTACTTCAAAATCCTGAAACTCGCATTTTGAAGTGTCTTGGGTATAAATGATATCTGTTATTGGCGTAATGTTCTGGCAAAAGGAGCTTTTTCAGTATGACTACTTCTAAATGGGTTGATATCTAAGCCACCGCGCCTGGTGTATCGTGCGAAAATGGTTAACTCATCAAGTTGGCAGAATTGCTGTAAATCGCAGTAGATCCTTTCGACACATTGTTCATGAAATTCATTGTGTTGGCGAAAGGAGATTAAATACTTTAACAATGCTGAATGATCTATCGCTTTACCACGGTAGTGAATGTAGACACTTGCCCAATCCGGTTGATTGGTTATTAAACAGTTAGACTTCAATAGGTGACTAACTAAATATTCTTCAATTTGAGAGCCTTTCTCTTTATCTTGTGCTGTAGCGAGTAGTTGTGCGTCATATTGATAGTTATCTATGCTGATATCTTCCCCATCGATACAAAAACATTTATCAGCTTTTTTGGCAATATCTAAGGCGGGACAGTGATCAACACCAAATAAATTTACGCTTGCCTCAGAGCCAGCTATTTTTGATAGGTCGTTAGTCAATATTCGCTCAACGTCTTTAACACTAGCAAAGCGTGTTTGATTAAAGCTATTTAAATAAAGTTTAAATGACTTTGACTCCACAATATTTTCGCTGGTACAAGCAAAGCGAAATTCAGCTACGGCAACGACCGGTTTACCTTTTTCATTGAGCCACGATAATTCATAACCATACCAAACATCCTCACCAACAAAAGGTAAATTGCTTTGATTTAGTGCTAAGTCATCCCTATTTAAACTTCTAGGTACTCCTTGTAGCAAATCTGCGGTATATTCGCTGCAATATTGTGTACTTTTACCCAGTGTTAACTTGCTGAGTTCCGTTGCATTTTGATAATTGGCCATAAATTTTTCAGTAGTGAGCTAGTATCTTGCTATTTTAAAGGATCTTTTCTTTATATGACATCTACAAATAAAACTTTAACGCAAGCGCTTTTAAACTTTAGTAAAGACTATAGTCAACAACACATCGAAAAATTTGGGCATCTTCCTATCGTCGAGCATGATAAGCAATGGTTATCACCTTGTGAGTCAGGCTCACATGATACTAACCACCATTACTGGCAAGCAGTAGAAATGAAAAGTGAGCAATTGCTTGATAACAAAGAAGAGGCACTCTCTTTTGCTAATGTTGAGTCAGCATTAAATATTGAATTACATCCGGATATTAAAATATATTTCACCACCATGTTTAGTGGCGATATTGAAGCACTGTGTAATGACGGCGAGCTATCTCTTCTCTTTGCTTGGAATAAAGAAGATTTTGAACGATTACAAGAAAATATTATTGGTCATATCTTAATGAAACAAAGATTAAAGCAAGATGAAACTATTTTTTTCGCGGTAACCGATGAGGAAGATATGATTATTTCTGTAGACAATAATAGCGGGGAAGTCTGGGTTGAACGGGTAGGCTGTAAGCCGCATAAAAAAATTAGCGACTCATTAGCTGAATTTATAAGTCAGTTAACACCTAATAGTTCAGTGAGTGAAAAATAATAAGAGCGCAGATTAAAAGTGTTATTATTTTTTAGCTAGTTGCTCACCTAAGTTATTGATGAGCAATTTCATTTCAGATAGCTCTTTTTTCAATTCTGCTAACTCTATGGCTAACGATTGTTGAATCACTTTTTTTATCACGCCATTTTCAAGTAAAGATTCCAGTAATTCTGAAGAATCTTTTGTAGATGAATCGTCACTAATTTCTTTTTTTTCATTGTTAATGGGAGCAATGAAATCGGGTTGATGCTGCCAGTTTTTCAGCGTAGTTATTACTATCGCTAATGGAGCACGTTGAGTTAGCTTTGCTTTTACTAAAGCAACTGTAGGCTTTGTTCCTACATTAGCCAGTTGATTGGCACAGATTAAAATTTCATCGATAACTGTCATTTTGCTTACTGATTTAAAATATAATTAATTAATTTAACTATATTTTAGCCAATATAGCTAAAGATATCTTGGTTTTAATCTCTCTATTTTTTTAAATTCAATTAATTCAATAACTTAATTATTTGGCTCATTTTTTGCTGAAATACGTTGAACATTATAATAAATACTAAAATACCTTAGGAAGTATCAACATGAAAAAATCAATAATTGCTTTACTGGTTGCAGCACCACTAGCTATGACATTATCTGGCTGTGTTATCAAAATAAATGATGATGGCATGGATCATGGCTTTGTAGGAGATAACGAAGACCGAACTTATAAAAACCGTGAGAAAATTGACAAAATACAATTAGGTACTTCTTTTATGGATATTCAAGAAAAGTTAGGTGTTTCTGATTTTTCTGAGACTTATGCTGATGGTGATAACACAGTCCGCGTTTTATACTATCGTACCCAACGTAAACATAAAGATGGTTTAACAACAAAAGATGAGTGTACTTTCCTACAATTTATTAATGGTCAGCTAGTAGAGACAGGGAATGGTGGAGATTATTCAAAAATCGACAAGGTTATAGGAAATTAATTATAATTTTTAATTGCGCTAAAGTACCTCGCATTGCGGGGTGTTTTTTGTCTCCACATATGCCCGGAGTTTGTCATAAAACTTATTATATTTGACCTATTTGAAATTATACTGGTATGGTGGGTTGTTAGATTAAAAAAAATCCACCGTCAGAGTAGGGGTAATAATGAGTGAGACAGTATCGGTAGAAAGTAGTGTTGATAGCAACATAAATCAAGACGTTAATATTCGAGCCACTTATTTGGGTGCTCATGAATTGAAGTTAGCCGCGTCACTTTTATATCAAGCCTATCATGATGACCCCGTTTTTTTAGATATTTTTAAAAGCGATAAAGAAGATTATGAGCAACGTCTTCGTGGTGCTATCAGGGAAGAACTTAATGCTTTCTGGCAAGCTAAACAACCTATGATTGGACTGTATCTTGGCGAGGCTATGGTTGGTGTTGCTTGTATTAACAGTCCAGATGAAACATTGACAAGTGATCGTTTCTGGCACTGGCGTTTAAAAATGCTGCTGAATGCCGGTTACTTTAGTACTAAACAGATGATGCAAAAAGAACAAACCGTATTGGCTGCAGTACCGTTAAAAACATTTCATTTATTATCCTTTATCGCAGTTCACCCACTACACCAGCAGCATGGTTTTGGTCACTACTTAATGGCTGCTGTAAATACCGTTCTTGATGAACATCCAGATAGTGAGGGTGTCGCGGTATATGCCACATCAGGAAAATTTAAAGAGTTCTTTAAACATGTTGATTACCACACAGTAAAAGAGGTCACAGTCGGAAATGTCTGTGGTTCTGTGATGGTTCACTATCGAGCAAAAGAAGAATAAATATTAATTCTTTGCTTTTCTTGAGGCTACTGTTGGTCTCTTTTTCCCTAATTTCATTCCCCAATAAAAATAGCACTGACAAAGTGCTATTTTTTTTGTAAGACATGTCTTACATCACTGTGAGATATATTGGCAATTTCTGCTGATTTATTAAAGTTAAATTCATAAGCTACTGATTAATAGTTATTAATTATTGAGACTAATTGTAATGTTGTTACTACATTTGGATCTTTATTGTTAACCTGCTTCGACCAACGATATTTAGGTATATTATTAACCCTGTCAGGAAGACAAGGAGCAGGGGGCTTCAGCATTACTTGTGATGCAATTAAGGAAGATACAAGTTACTGAGATGGAATCTAGTGACTTAAGGACTTACCGAGGATGGTAATTATAACTTAAGGATTGAGTTGCCAAGGTTGGATGCAAAGGATGCTATTCAAGGAAGATATAAGTAAGGATGCTTGTGCCAGATAAAAAGAAAACCTAAAGCAGGATGCTTTAATTCTAAATAATACTTTGCTGTTATCTAGGAAAGGGTTTGATAGGGAGACTTTAAGGATTGAGTCTGGTGGTAGGATACCACAATGGAAGAAATGAAAAGGATGTGGCTTGATGAGAATAGCCAAGGTCAGGAAGACACTAATTATGGATGATTAAATAGGAAAGTTAATTATTTTCTAAATGGATATGAGTGGACTCATAAGGGATATGCTAAGGATAGTTGTTCAAGGAAGAAATGAGATCATTAAATATGTGTGCAGGACGCACCATATAAGCTAGTTATAAAAATGCGACTCAATGAGTCGCATTTTTTATAGGTTGAAATGTATCTAGCTTAAAAAATAAACTAGATAACTACCACTATGGCCTTTTTTATCCAGTTCATTCCCTCACAAAAATAGCACTGACAAATTGCTGTATTCTTTGTAAGACATATCTTACATCACTGTGAGATATATTGGCAATTTCTGCTAAAACATCATAACAAAAAAGCATATCTTACTGATTAACAAGGATAAATTACAATAAAATGATCTTACATTCTTTTTACATTTTGATCTTTGTTGTTAATTCGCTTCGATTAATAATATTTAGGTATATTATTAATCATGTCAGGAAGACAAGGAGCAGGGGGCTTCAGCG
>MAAF01000024.1 GCA_002163005.1 Colwellia psychrerythraea
CGCCGCTCGTCATCTTCTAGCAAGCTAGAAATGTTACCGCTCGACTTGCATGTGTTAAGCCTGCCGCCAGCGTTCAATCTGAGCCATGATCAAACTCTTCAATTAAAAATCGTTTGTGCGAGATAAACTCGCTGCTCAATGAATTCTGTCGTGATACCAATCACTAATTAAAGTAAGTTGATATCGCATTACATATATAAGTATATATTTATCTGTGTGACATCATCATTAAGCGTTTTTTGTTTCCAAAGGAAACTAAGTAAAACAACTGTAATGTGAGTGCCCACACAAATTGCATGATAACTAATTGTTAAAGAAAACGCTTCGATTGAAACGTTAGGTAAGAGTCGCATTCGCTCTTTACCTTGACTACTTTACGTAGCGTTGCTCGTTGCTGTTGCCCCGAAGCAGGAGGCGTATAATACGCTCCTTAGTTTTGATGTCAACGTTTATTTCAAAGTATTTTAAAAACAATTTAAAAGTTAACATTAAGTTATCGAATTAAGCTAAAAAGCATTTAGATAACTTATCAAAACAGTTCGTTGATGATTCATTTTGCGTGAACCCCTTGGAACTGGAGCGCATTGTAGAGAGTTTTTAGTTTTGATCAAGTGTTTTTTCACGCAATTATCAACTTTTCGTTTGATCGATTAATTATCAAACAAAAGTATTCCCTAATGAGTGAAGTTGGTTAATAAAAACGCGTAAAAACACATTATCTGCCTAAAAAAAACTACATACAAAGGCCACCATCGATTTCTATGACGCGGCCAGTGAAGAATTCATTTTCGAAGATGTATTTTGCCGTATGGGCAATTTCTTCTGCTTCACCTAAACGCCCAACGGGTTTCATTTTCTCTAACCTGTCTTTCATCTCTGGTTTCATTGCATCTGTCATTGCAGTTCGTATGACTCCTGGTGCAATAGCGCCAACACGAATACCATGTCGACCAAGCTCTCTTGCCCATGTTGTTGTCATTGCTACAACACCCGCTTTTGCGGCAGCATAATTGGTTTGACCTATATTGCCACCACGGGCAATTGAAGACATATTAATGATTACGCCTTGTTTGCCACCTTCAATCATATGAACAGCAGCTTCTCTACCGCATAAAAAGACACCTGTTAAATTGACATCAATGACAGATTGAAAGCTTTTTAAAGACATCTTCTTACTTACAACACCATCTTTGGCTTTAACAAACATACCATCACGTAATATTCCGGCATTATTAACTAAACCATCAATACCGTTAAAGTCTTTATTAATTTGTTGGAAGGTTTTTTCAACCTCAGCCTCTTGACTCACATTAGCAAGGTAGTAAGCTACTTTGATTCCTTCAACACCTGCCAACTTAACTTGCTGAACGCTTTCTTTTAATTGCTCTTCATTTAAATCGATTAACGCTATATTAGCGCCAGATTGAGCAAAGCTAATAGCCATAGTCAAACCCAGACCTTGACCACCACCTGTTATAACGATTGTTTTATCTTGTAGTTTCATTTTATCTACTTACTTTTATTAAATACATTAAAGAAGTCAAAGTGACATTGACCATGACTATTCCTCATCAACTGTTTTTTGTTTTACCTGTTAACTAAGCTAATTTAGCGAGTGGGTGCTCTGTTTTTGACCATATAGACTCGAAAAACCAATCAAGTACTTTAGCATCAATTAATTCAATCGATGGAAAATGCCATTGAGGATTATTATCCTTATCTATTAATAATGCTCTGACACCTTCTAAGAATTCACCGAAATGACCGCATTTTACCGCTAAATTTAATTCCATACGAAAACAATCAGCTAATGACATACCTTTGCCCATATCTAATTGTGAGTAGGCTAATCGAGCGCTCAGGGCACTTCCATTTTTTAATGACTTCTGTGCTCGGCTTAACCATTTATCTTCGGTCTCAATACTTAAGATCGCAGCTACAATTTCAGTTAAAGCCGGCTTATCAATAAGCTGAGTTATTAATGTTTGATGCTCTCTTAAAGGTGACATTGGCAATTTATTTGCTGAGCTTTGCTCAAACTCTTGTAACAGTTGTGAGGTTTTGTCATGATTTAGTGGGATTGTCTCTCCCCAGTTGACCATTTTAAGTTGAGTAAGTAAGTTATCTTTGTGTTGTTGCTCAACAAAATAATCAGCAAGTTGACAATACTTGGCATCTGCCGCATTGATAGATGCCCCTGTTAACGCTAAGAACAAACCACAACCGGGAGGCATTTTATTTAGAAAATAACTGGCGCCCACATCAGGGAATAAACCAATACTGATTTCTGGCATGGCTATACGAGAACTTTCGGTTACGACTCGATGACTCGCTCCAACGAGCATACCTAATCCTCCACCCATGACAATACCATTACCCCAAACGATAAAAGGTTTGTTAAAGGTGTGAATTAAAAAATCTAATTGGTATTCTTGGGTAAAGTAATCTTCAATTTCTGGCGCAAATTTATTGTCTGCATTTAATGCCTCAGCTAAATTTCCAGTGCTGTTATTACTTTTCATAGTACAGTTTTTCATAGCACTATATAGATGTACGATATCTCCGCCGGCACAAAATGCTTTCTCCCCTTCGCCTTGCAAAAATACTGCGGCAATATCTTGCTGTTGCTGCCATGTAAGTAATTGGGGATAAAGCAGAGCTACCATCTCGCCACTTAATGCATTGAGGGATTTAGGTGAATTAAGGGTGATTAGCCCAATCTTTTTACCATTACTACAATCGACTTCTTGAAAAATAACTACATCTGTCATAATTTCTCCTATTCATAATTTTTCTTATATTAGTCTTGTTTACGTTTTAAAGTACCAAGACTACTTATTTAGCCAAACGGGCTTAGGTTAATCTGAAAAAGTTATACGCCTTCTTTTTGGTAAGGTGAGTTACATAACTCAACAAAAGCCTGACGCTTGTTCAATTGGTCTAACACGATTTCTTTGAATTAATTTTTACAGGCTATTACAGCAGGACTTTATTCTTCACCTTGTGCAACTATACCCGTTACCAATCAAAGCACTCTTAAACCTGCATCTTGAATGATAACGGGTATAATAAGCTATAATAATTGCCCTGCCCCTTCGGCTAACAAGCGGCGAGCAATAATAACGCGCATAATTTCATTGGTGCCCTCAAGGATTTGATGGACACGTACGTCTCTAAAGTGGCGCTCTAATGGATATTCTTTGATATAACCATAACCACCATGGATTTGCAGCGCCGCATCACAAACCTGAAAGCCTATATCGGTAGCAAAACGTTTCGCCATAGCGCAATATGCGGTTTTTTCACTGTTATTATTATCTAATTTATAAGCCGCTAAACGCACTAGTTGTCTAGCTGCCACAAGTTCAGTGGCCATATCAGCGAGTTTAAATTGTAATCCTTGAAATGCTGCAATAGGTTTTCCAAATTGTTCTCGCTCTTTCATATAGGTCATTGCAGAATTAAGTGCTTGCTGTGCTGTACCAATTGAACAAGTAGCAATATTAATACGCCCACCATCTAAACCTTTCATCGCTAATGAAAAGCCTTCCCCTTCATTGGCAAGTAAGTTTTCAACAGGCACTTTGACATTATCAAAGGTGATCTGTCTGGTTGGTTGTGCATTCCAACCAAGCTTTTCTTCTGCCTTGCCATAAATAACTCCCTCAAGATCAGCAGGAATAACTAAAGCGGAAATGCCTTTAGGTCCCGCTTTTCCCGTGCGAACCATTACCACCAGTACATCGGTTTCACCTGCACCAGAAATAAACACCTTTGAACCATTAATAATATAATGATCACCAACTTTTTTGGCACTTGTGCTAAGTGATGCTGCATCAGAGCCTGAACCTGGCTCGGTTAAACAATACGAGGCAAGTTTTTTACCTGTTACTAATGAAGGACACCAACTATCTTTTATAGATTTTTTCCCCCACGTGGCGATCATCCAAGTAGCCATATTATGAATAGTCATCATGGCCGTTGTGGTTGTACATCCCATTGAGAGCTGTTCAAAAATTATTGATGAATCTAATCGACTTAATCCTAATCCACCTGCATCTTCAGGTGCATATAAACCACAAAAGCCAAGTTCTCCAGCTTTGGCTATCACCTCTTTTGGGAAGGTATGCTCTACATCCCACTTGGCCGCATTGGGTAATAATTCGCTGTCGCTAAATTGCTTAGCGGTATCAGCAAACATTTGCTGATCTTCAGTTAAATCAAAATTCATCAATAATTCCTATATTAATAAAACATCTATATATAACCACTTATAATTGTTCAGGTTAAATCTTTATGCTTCTATTAAAAGAAAAAAGTACTCATTGACGATAATCAATGAGTACTTTTGATATATAAAATGAGCTATTGTGCAATCAAATGTGTAATTACAACATTTCTAATGCGATTGCAGTCGCTTCACCGCCACCAATACAAAGAGAAGCAACACCTTTTGATAAACCTTTATTCTTTAATGCATGAATAAGCGTTACCATAATGCGCGCTCCACTTGCGCCTAATGGGTGACCTAGGGCACAAGCACCACCATTAACATTGACTTTATTGATATCTAAATCCATTTCTTTAACAGCAAGCATAGTGACCATAGCAAACGCTTCATTAATTTCAAATAAATCAACATCTCTTGCAGTCCAACCGGCTTTATCTAGTAATTTATTCATCGCACCTACTGGTGCTACGGTAAATTCTGCCGGTGCTTGTGCATGTGTAGCATGAGCGACAACTTTACAAAGTGGTGATAAACCACGTTTTTCAGCTTCTGATAATTTCATCATCACAAGCGCTGCTGCGCCGTCTGAGATTGAGCTTGAATTAGCCGCGGTAATAGTGCCTTCTTTTTTAAATGCTGCACGCAATGATGGGATCTTATCTGGACGAGCATTGCCTGGCTGTTCATCTGTATCAATAATAGTTTCTTTACGTCGATTAACTACGGTTACAGCTGCAATTTCATTTTTAAAAGCGCCAGATTCAATCGCTTGATTTGCACGACTCAATGAACGGATAGCAAATTCATCCATTGCTTCACGCGTAAAGCTAGCTTCATCGGCAGTATCTTGAGCAAAACACCCCATAGAAATTCCGTCATACGCATTTTCTAAGCCGTCTTGCATCATATGATCTATGACTTGACCATGCCCCATGCGTAAACCGGTTCTGACTTTTGGTAAAATATAAGGCGCATTACTCATGCTCTCCATGCCGCCAGCAATGGCAACATCGATAGAGCCCGCAAGTAATGCGTCATGCGCTTGCATAGCAGCTTTCATGCCTGAACCACATACTTTATTGATTGTGGTACACACCGTAGATAAAGATAAGTCAGCAGCAATCGCTGCTTGTCTTGCTGGTGCTTGCTTTAAACCTGCAGGTAAAACACAGCCCATAATGAGTTCATCAACTTGATCATTGGCTAAATTAGCTTGGGTTATAGCGGCTTTGATTGCGGTAGCACCTAATTCAGGCGTAGTTACCGGCGACAAACAACCGCCAAAGCCACCCATAGGGGTTCTTACAGCGGAAACAATAACAATAGGATCTGATAATGACATTGAACTCTCCAGTTTCTGAATGATAATAAGTTTAAATAAATTCGAAAATATTGATAGCTTAGCCTAACCTAACATTTAAGTTTACGTCAACGGAACTTTAGTCTTATTAGGCTGACTTAGATTGGATTAAATTAATCTTGTTGATAGTCAGGAAAATTATAAATTATTTTTACTGAAAAATTTAATAGATTAACCACCTTAAAACTTACCCTTTACGTTAACGTAAACTTAATATAAGATAAATCAATAAATGATTTTCAAGAAGAGATATACGAGTAAATAAATGACCCTAAAAATTAGCCAAGCCAAATACTCTATTAGCGATTTATCAAAAGAATTTGATATCACTACACGCAGCATTCGTTTTTATGAAGATCAAGGGCTAATCTTTCCTGCGCGTAAAGGGCAAACAAGAATTTACAATCAAAGGGATAAAGTTCGTCTGAAATTGATTCTCCGTGGTAAACGATTAGGATTTTCATTAGCCGAAACTGGCCGTTTGTTTGAGCTTTATGATGTTGATAAAACCAGTGCTACACAGTTAAGTACCATAATGACTTTGATTAACAACAAGAAGAACGATTTAAAACAGCAACTTGAAGATATCAACGCGATATTAATAGAACTAAATGACTTAGAGGATAATTGTAAAACCACACTCAAAACACTTGAGAACAGTTAATTACAACGAAAATTTTATAAAGAATATATACCCAAACTACCTGAAGATACAGGTTTCAGCTGGAATTAGAAATGCCTTTAGGCAAGGCATTGATTGAAGAGAATAGTTATTCTATTGTCGAAATCAATAACGCCCCATAAAGCGTTTCTAAACCCATTCAACCGTTACTAACTCACCACTGCAAAGCGGGACTGAGTTTCACTAAAAGGATAAAGCATGATTTCAAAATTCAGCTCACTTAACTATAACTTAGGCGAAACCGTGGATATGATCCGCGAGACTGTTAACGCTTTTGCCCGTGATGAAATTGCGCCACGCGCCCAACAAATAGATATTGATAATGAATTCCCTGCTGACTTATGGAAAAAATTTGGCGACATGGGTCTTTTAGGTATGACTGTTGAAGAAGAATATGGCGGTTCAGGTTTAGGCTATTTAGAACACATTGTTGCTATGCAAGAAATAAGTAGAGCTTCAGCATCTGTAGGTTTGAGCTATGGTGCAATGTCAAACTTATGCCTTAACCAATTACGTAAAAATGGTTCACATGAGCAAAAGTTAAAGTATCTACCTAAGCTTTGTACTGGTGAGCATGTAGGTGCACTAGCTATGAGTGAACCTAATGCTGGTTCAGATGTTGTAAGCATGAAACTTCGCGCTGATAAAAAAGGCGATAAGTACATTCTTAATGGCAACAAGATGTGGATAACCAATGGCCCAGAAGCTGATGTCTATGTTATTTACGCTAAAACAGATACCAGTGCGGGTTCAAAAGGCATTACCGCTTTTATCGTTGAGCGAGATTATCCTGGTTTTTCTCGTCACCAGAAATTAGATAAGTTAGGCATGCGTGGCTCAAACACTTGTGAGTTAGTTTTTCAGGATTGTGAAGTACCAGCGGAAAATATTTTAGGTACTGAAGGAAAAGGCGTTCGTGTATTGATGTCAGGTTTAGATTATGAGCGTGTCGTTTTATCTGGCGGTTCTTTAGGGATTATGGATGCTTGCATGGATTTAGTCGTACCTTATATTCATGACAGAAAACAATTTGGCCAATCCATTGGTGAATTTCAATTAGTACAAGGCAAAGTAGCCGATATGTACACTCAAATGAATGCAGCTAAATCTTATGCCTACATGGTTGCCCAAGCGTGTGACCGTGGTGAAACTACTCGAAAAGATTCTGCCGCCGTTATTCTTTATGCCGCTGAATTAGCAACTAAAATGGCACTTGATACCATTCAATTACTTGGTGGTAATGGTTATATCAATGAATTCCCAGCTGGTCGTTTACTCCGTGACGCCAAATTGTATGAAATAGGTGCTGGTACTTCAGAGATTCGTCGCATGTTGATAGGCCGTGAATTATTCAACGAATCTAACTAGTAATTCAGTTTTAAGTTGAATCATTACTCAAATAACTAATTTAATGGGTATTTAAACAGGTAATTAGTTAACCAGTAATTGTTTAGTTTGCAGCGGTTTAATTCAAATACAAGGCAAAAAAGCAGAGTTGACGTTAGTCAATGAGCAGTTTTAAACGCAGTAGTTGAGTTAAATCGCAATAAAATAAATTATTACTATCAAATAAAAGGCTCTCTCCCGTGGCAAAAATAATAAGTAAAATAAACACTCGCAGCCAAGACTTTCTTGACAATGCTGCTCATATGCAAACCCAAGTTGATGATTTACGAGAAAAACTAAGTGAAATCAAACTTGGCGGTGGCGAACGTTCTCGAGAGCGACATGTCGGACGTGGTAAGTTATTACCAAGAGACAGAGTCAATGCTTTACTAGACGATGGCTCCGCATTTTTAGAGTTCTCGCAACTTGCCGCCTACCAAGTTTATGATGATAACGTGCCTAGTGCTGGTATTATCACAGGTATAGGCCGAGTGGCTGGACAAGAGTGTGTTATTGTTGCCAATGATGCCACAGTTAAAGGGGGGACTTATTACCCACTCACAGTTAAAAAACATCTTCGTGCACAATCTATTGCAAAAGAAAACAACCTGCCTTGTATTTATTTAGTTGATTCTGGTGGCGCTAACTTACCAAATCAAGATGATGTATTTCCAGATAAAGAACACTTTGGTCGTATTTTCTTTAACCAAGCGAATATGTCAGCCAATAACATTCCTCAAATTGCTGTGGTCATGGGCTCTTGTACTGCAGGTGGTGCTTACGTTCCTGCGATGGCAGATGAATCAATTATTGTTAAAGAACAAGGTACAATATTCTTAGCTGGTCCTCCACTGGTTAAAGCAGCTACGGGCGAAGTAGTAAGCGCTGAAGATCTCGGTGGTGCAGATGTACATTGTCGTACTTCAGGTGTTACCGATCATTATGCACAAAACGATCACCATGCACTCGAAATAGCCCGCTCTGCCGTTAAAAATTTGAACAGAGTAAAACCAGTAACAATAGATTTCCAAGAAGTTGTTGAACCCGAATATCCAAGTGACGATATCTACGGCATTATCCCTAAAGACACTCGTCAGCCTTATGATGTACGTGAAATTATTGCTCGTATTGTTGATGGCAGTGAATTTAACGAGTTTAAAGCCCTTTATGGCAATACCTTAGTTTGTGGCTTTGCCAATATTTATGGTTACCCTGTTGGTATTGTCGCTAATAATGGGGTGTTATTTGGTGAGTCTGCCGAAAAAGGTGCCCACTTTATTCAATTGTGTGCACAACGAAAAATTCCCCTAGTATTTTTACAAAACATCACTGGTTTCATGGTTGGCAAACAGTATGAGTCAGGCGGTATTGCTAAGCATGGCGCTAAGATGGTTACCGCTGTTGCGACAGCACAAGTACCTAAGTTTACCATTTTAATTGGTGGCAGTTTTGGCGCAGGAAATTATGGCATGTGTGGTCGCGCTTATGATCCTCGCTTCTTATTTATGTGGCCAAATTCACGTATATCAGTGATGGGTGGCGAGCAAGCTGCTGGCGTTATGGCACAAGTAACACGTGATAAAAAAGAGAAACTGGGTGAAAGCTGGAGCGAAGCCGACGAGCAAAGCTTTAAGCAACCTATCATAGATAACTATGAACACCAAGGTCATCCTTATTACGCCTCGGCGCGCTTATGGGATGATGGCATTATCGATCCTGCTGATACTAGACAAGTTTTAGGTTTAGCTATTTCAGCCTCATTAAACAAAACAATTGAAGAGACCAAGTTTGGCATCTTCCGTATGTAATCGTATGAACAAGGGTAAAGCGTACTTATTATGAAGTCCAATAACGACACAGTTTTGTTAGAAGTTAATGAGCAAGGTATTGCCACCGTCACTTTGAACAATCCAGAAAAACACAATGCTTTTGATGATGTCATCATTAAACAGTTAACTGATATTTTTAATGACATCAGTCAGCGCGATGACATTAGCATTCTGATTTTAGCCTCAAACGGCAAGAGTTTTAGTGCAGGTGCTGACTTAGGTTGGATGAAGCGTATGGCTGGTTACTCGTATGAAGATAACTTGAAAGATGCCAACGCGTTAGCGCAAATGTTAAAGGCATTAAATTTTTTGCCACAAACGACTATTGCCAAAATTCAAGGTGCCGCTTTTGGTGGTGCTGTCGGTTTAGCTAGCTGTTGTGACATTGTTATCGCGAGCACTAAAGCAAGCTTTTGTTTAAGTGAAGTCAAATTGGGTTTAATACCCGCAACTATCAGCCCTTATGTAGTAGATGCTATTGGTTTAAAGGCTAGTCGCCGTTACTTTCAAACTGCCGAACGTTTCTTTAGCGATAAAGCGCAACAACTTGGTTTAGTGGATGAAGTGGTAGCGCCTGATGCGTTAACTGATGAAGTCAATTCGATGGTAGCCAAGTTATTAGTTAATGGTAGTCAAGCTAGACGACAGGCAAAAAAACTTAGTCAAGATGTCGCCTTTCAAACAATTAATGAAAACTTACTCAAAGACACCAGTGAGCGTATAGCAGCTATTCGCGTATCAACTGAAGGACAAGAAGGTTTAACCGCTTTTTTTGAAAAACGAGCGCCTAATTGGTAAAAGTTAGCGTCTAGTTATCCGTTGTTAAGTGATATTAAGTGATACTAAAAGAATAAAAGGATAGATAAATGTTCAGTAAAATTTTAATTGCCAACCGTGGTGAAATTGCCTGCCGCATTATTAAAACAGCCAAGAAAATGGGTGTATTAACCGTTGCCGTTTATTCAGATGCCGATAAAGATGCTTTGCATGTTCATATGGCCGATGAAGCCGTTTACATTGGCCCTTCGCCATCACGCGAAAGCTATTTGTTAGGTGATAAAGTCATCGCTGCCGCCAAGCTGACAGGAGCACAAGCGATTCATCCTGGTTATGGCTTTTTATCTGAAAATGCTGGTTTTTGTCGTAACTGTGCAGCTGAGAACATCACCTTTATCGGCCCTCCTGTTGGCGCCATTGAAGCGATGGGTTCAAAATCTGCCGCTAAAAACATTATGGAAAAAGCCGACGTGCCATTAGTGCCTGGTTATCATGGTGATGATCAGTCACGTGATATCATCAAAAAAGCGGCTGACGACATGGGCTATCCAGTGCTATTAAAAGCCACAGCAGGTGGTGGTGGTAAAGGCATGCGCCAAGTTTGGAGCGAAGCAGAATTCGATGAAGGTTTAGCCGCTGCAAAACGTGAAGCGATGTCATCATTTGGTGATGACACTATGTTAGTTGAAAAATATCTAACGCAGCCTCGCCATGTTGAGATCCAAGTGTTTTGTGATAATCACAAAAATGCTGTTTATTTATTTGAACGTGATTGCTCAGTACAGCGTCGCCATCAAAAAGTAATTGAAGAAGCCCCTGCTTTTAGCATGAGCGAAGAATTACGCGCTCAAATGGGCGAATCTGCAATAAAATCTGCCCAGGCGATAGGCTACCAAGGTGCTGGTACTGTTGAGTTTTTACTTGATATCGACGGCTCTTTCTATTTTATGGAAATGAACACCCGCTTACAAGTTGAACACCCTGTTACTGAAATGATCAGTGGACAAGATTTAGTAGAATGGCAGTTACGCGTAGCCGCTGGTGAATTACTGCCTAAAACACAACAACAACTTGTACTTAACGGTCATGCTTTTGAAGCGCGTATTTATGCAGAAGATGCTAATAACGACTTTTTACCCGCAACAGGAAAGTTGACTCTATTAAAAACACCTATTGAGAGCGAACATGTTCGTATAGATACCGGTGTTCGTCAAGGCGATGACGTTAGTGTGTATTATGATCCCATGATTGCTAAATTGATTGTCTGGGATGAAAATCGTGAAAAGGCACTGCAGCGCTTAGCAAAAGCATTGAGTGAATACCGTATTAATGGTGTAACGACTAATATTGATTTTCTTTATAATTTAGCCACATCAGCTCCTTTTAAAGCCGCTGATATTGATACTGGTTTTATTGAAAAAAATCATGACCTGATTTTTCATAACGATGAAAAACCACTAGTTAATGAGTTACCTATTGCAGCGTTATTCCTTGTTCTATCTAAAGAAAGCAAGGCAAAACAGCAAGCGCAACAAAGTAATGACCCACATTCGCCTTGGTATAACGCGAATGCATGGCGCCTAAATGAAGCTAATTTACATACGCTAATACTCGCGCACAATGATACCGAGCACACGGTAACAGTTGAACAAAAACGTCAGGGTAATGATGCCTATTATTCCATTAATGTAAATGGTGAAAAGTTTGATTGCCAAGGCGAAATATTAACTACGCCCCATAATAATGACACTATCATAGCGACTATTAACGGACATCGTAGCCAAACTACCTTTAATCACTTTGAAAATAACATAAATCTATATAGGACTAATGGCGTATTTAACTTTACTCATATTCTGCCAGACTGTGGTCAGCATAACGAAGATGATAATCATGGTGGTTTAGCAGCACCAATGAATGGCACCATGGTGAGTGTTTTGGTTAAATCTGGCGAACAGGTGAGTAAAGACCAACCATTATTGATCATGGAAGCGATGAAAATGGAACATACTATCAAAGCGCCAAGCGACGGTACTATTGATGAGATATTTTTCCAAGTAGGTGACATGGTAGATGGTGGTGCTGAGTTATTAGCGTTCACTGAACAAGAAAATAGCAGTGAAGATTAGGAGCAATGATGTTATCAAACAAATTACCACAACAGGTTAAAGTTGTTGAAGTTGGTCCTAGAGATGGTCTGCAAAATGAAGCGACTCCCATTAGTGCTAACGATAAAATTCAGCTGATAGAAAAACTCAGCGCTGCTGGTGTTAGTTATATTGAAAGTGGCAGTTTTGTTTCACCTAAATGGGTGCCACAAATGGCAACCTCTACTGAAGTATTTGAAAAACTCAATCGCAATCAGAAGGTAACCTATGCCGCATTAACGCCTAATATGCGTGGTTTTGAAGCTGCAATGGCAGTCAACGCCGATGAGGTCGCTATTTTTGGCGCTGCCTCTGAAAGCTTTAGCCAAAAAAACATAAACTGCTCTATTGAAGAGAGCCTTGAGCGCTTTGCGCCTATTATGGAAGCGGCTAAAAAAGCTAATATCAAAGTACGTGGTTATGTTTCTTGTGTATTAGGTTGTCCCTATGAAGGTGATGTAGCTCCTGAGCAAGTTGCTTTAGTCGCGGAAAAACTCTTTGCCATGGGCTGTTACGAAATTTCATTAGGTGACACCGTAGGTGTTGGTAACCCAGACAGCGTAACAAAAATGATACAAGCCGTTAGTGCCCGTGTACCAACAGATAAACTAGCGGTTCACTTTCATGATACCTATGGGCAAGCGTTAACCAATATTTACGCTGCATTACAACTGGGTGTCAAGGTAGTCGATAGTGCTATTGCTGGTTTAGGCGGTTGTCCTTATGCTAAAGGAGCTTCAGGTAATGTAGCTACTGAAGATGTTGTTTATATGCTTAATGGTTTAGGTATAACGACAGGCATCAATTTCAAGAAGTTATTACAGGCAGGTTGGTTTATTAGCGATAAGTTAGGTAAAACACCTATATCTAAAGTATCAAATGCTTATTTAGCACAAGAAAAAGTTTCAGAAGAATAGCAGTTTCTTCGCACAGAGATAAAAGCAACAAATAGACTGATTAATTCTTTTGTTTATTCTTACTCTCTGTTAAATTTTTATAAAATATCAAACCGAATGAGGAGAATAAAATGGCAGGATTCGACAAAGTAGTATCAAGCTATGAGGAAGCCATGGCTGGACTAACAGATAACATGACCGTTATTGCAGGTGGTTTTGGTTTATGTGGTATCCCTGAAAACTTGATCAGTGAAATCAAACGCAAAGGCACTAAAGGTTTGACCTTAGTTTCTAATAATTGTGGTGTTGATGATTTTGGTTTAGGTGTTTTATTATCTGATCGACAAATAAAAAAAATTGTTGCCTCTTATGTTGGTGAGAATGCTGAATTTGAACGTCAAATGATGGCAGGAGAACTAGAAGTAGAATTAACACCACAAGGTACGCTTGCAGAAAAGATGCGCGCTGGTGGTGCCGGTATTCCAGCTTTTTACACTGCAACTGGTGTTGGTACGCCAGTAGCTGAAGGCAAAGATGAACGAACATTTAATGACCGTCAGTATATTTTAGAAGAAGCCATTACTGGTGACTTTGCCATTGTCAAAGCATGGAAAGCTGATAGATACGGTAATTTAGTTTTTAGAAAAACGGCGCGAAACTTTAATCCTATGGCGGCAACCGCAGGTAAAATTACGGTGGTTGAGGTAGAAGAAATAGTTGAAGTGGGTGAGTTAGATCCAGACCAAATTCATACACCTGGTATTTATGTTGATCGCCTAATTCTAGGCACTTTCGAAAAACGCATCGAACAACGCACTACGCGTCCATCAGACAAGCACGAAGCAAAGGGAGAATAATCATGGCTTTAACAAGAGAACAAATAGCCCAGCGTGTCGCCCAAGAACTAAAGGATGGTTATTACGTTAATTTAGGCATAGGTATCCCTACCCTTGTTGCAAACTATGTTCCGCAAGATATTGAAGTGATGTTGCAATCAGAAAATGGTTTACTTGGTATGGGACAATTTCCAACTGAAGAAGAAATTGACGCTGATCTGATTAATGCCGGCAAACAAACAGTCACTATGGCAACTGGTGCGTCTGTCTTTGACTCTGCAGAGTCTTTTGCCATGATACGAGGCGGCCATGTAGATTTAACTGTTCTGGGCGCATTTGAAGTCGATGTTAACGGTAATATTGCTTCGTATATGATCCCAGGTAAATTGATCAAAGGCATGGGCGGCGCTATGGATTTAGTGGCTGGTGCAGATAATATTATTGTCACCATGACACATGCTTCTAAGCATGGCGTATCAAAGCTACTTAATAGCTGTTCTTTGCCGTTAACTGGTAAAGGTTGCATTAAGAAAGTATTAACTGATTTAGCTTTTATTGAAATTAAAGAAGGTAAGTTTCATTTACTTGAACGTGCCCCTGGTGTTTCAGTTGAAGAAATAATTAAGTTAACTGAAGGCGAACTTGTTGTGACTGGTGATATACCAGAGATGAAGTTTTAATTCTATAGTACTTTGTAACTAAGTAACACCTTATTTCTGAGCGAAAGCAAAGAGATGCATTGTTCTGAAAAATCAACAAAAAGGTAATAGGAATCAAACCATTACCTTTTTTATTTACACGTTTAGTCTAGTATTATTTCCATTTCCTCTCCCATTTTATGTTGCCCTCTAGCCCATTTCACTTGCACTTTGGTAACAATTACGTGATACTAATTTTGACAAAGAAAAGGCAAAGCACGCGAAAACGTGTCACGCAAAACCACCGGTCTAAGGGTAAAGTTTAATTATTTCTACTTTATCTATGACAGCGGAGTCACCTCGTTAATAGGTACATCCCGTGGTTTTTTCTTTTATTAACTCCATTATTAAGGTTTATAAAATGAAAAAATTATTAATAGCTTCAACCATCACAGCTTTAACATTAACCTCTGCACTAACGACACCAAAGGCACAAGCTGCTGACATTGCAACAAGTATATGTGAGTACGTGGCAGCCGATGACAAGAAACGCATGCGTTCATTTTTAAAGACTAATAAACTTAAAATTCGTCGTATTTTCGACGGTATTCAGTGTAATGGTAAGAACTTATTAGAGTTTGCATCAACCTCTGGCTCCGTAAAAACTGGCTCTTTGATGATTTCAAAATTACCAAAGAAAGTAGTTTCTGCGAACCTAGCGTTTCTTCAAACTGGATCGCAACCATTGATAGACGCTGCCAACGCTCGCGTTAGCAGTTAAAATTATTTTAAAGTAGACCTTAATACCTTTTAGCAATGAAAATGGATGAGTAAAAGCTATACTATTTAATAATTCTATGTCATTTGATAAAAAGCCAGCTTTGCTGGCTTTTTTTTGTCTAAAGCTCTACTCATCCCTAATAATAATCCTATCAATGCCTAGCGAAGTAAATCAAAAGCACTTACACTTAAGTCATTGAAGCCGATTAATAAATTACTGTTTAAAAATAAAAAAATCATTATCTATGACACTAAAAAGAAACTATCTTAATAATAAAAACGCCTTGGTGTTAACGGGAGGTGGTGCCCGTGCAGCCTATCAAGTTGGTGTTTTATCAGCTATTTCAAAATTTATCCCTAGAAATCATGGTATTCCCTTTTCTATCCTTTCAGGCACTTCCGCTGGAGCGATTAATACCACCTCATTAGCTTGTTATGCATCATGCTTTCAATTAGGGGTTAAAAAGCTGGAATGGGCCTGGAAGAATTTCAATATATCAAGTATCTACCATAGTGATCCGCTCAATGTATTTAGTCATATAACTCAAGGGATGTTAGCTAGTTTCCAAGCTGATTATGCGAATAAAAACCCTCAGAGTTTACTTAATAACGCCCCTCTTAGAGCATTACTTAACCAAATCCTCGACTTTAATCGCATTGATAATAATATAGCGCGCGGCTACTTATCAGCTGTATCAATTACGGCATCAAGTTATAGCAATGGTGATTCGATTAGCTTTTATCAATCAGATGGTTTAGCACTACCTTGGTCCCGCGTTAAAAGACGTGGTGAATTATGCCAGTTAAACACAGAGCACTTAATGGCTTCAGCTGCAATTCCCATGGTTTTTCCTTCGGTTAAAATTAAGAACCAACACTTTGGTGATGGTTCAGTGCATCAACTTTCCCCATTGAGTCCAGCGATACATTTAGGCGCAAAAAAAATCTTTGTGATTGGTGTAGATCAACCAAAGGAGCCTCTACATGCAAGAGAAAACACACCTCATCCTCCAAGCTCAGCAACTATCGCGGGTCATCTACTCGATTCCATTTTTTCAGATACCATGCATAGCGATCTTGAACGTATGGCACGTATAAACGAAACACTTAAGTTGATATCAGCTCAAAATAGAAAGGAAAACGAGGGATTACAGCATATAGATAGTTTCGTTATTAATCCTAGCCATGATTTTAATGAGATTGCGGCGCAGTATTATTATGACTTGCCCTTATCTATTCGCTTGCTATTACGTTGCGCAGGCATAGGAAACGATTCTGAGTCAAGTCTTGTCAGCTATTTATTATTTGAAAAGAATTTTTGTGGAGAATTAATAAGATTAGGGTTTGCTGATGCAATGGAGCAAGAACAGACCATTAGAAGCTTTCTTGATATATGATCATGCTAAGGTAGGCTTTAGAGTGAAAGTTTAGCTATTCCCCTAAAGGCACCATCTTAGGATCTATCTTCTTAGAGAAATCTATTTAGAGCTAATTATTTTAAGAGCAGTTCTCACTTATTAAAGGATATTGCTCTTATTAAAAATACTGTTCTTTTCCTAAAGAAGATAATAGTTGTTCTATTAAAAAATTACTTACCCTCTTGTGCATAATGATCTGCCTTTTCTACTCCTCTAGGCTTACCGCGGATAATCAGGGTATCTTGAGATTGTAAAATAGTATTTTCCTCTGGTGATTCACATTCAATCTCACCACGGCGTAAAGCAACAACATTCACCTTCATTTTCCCAAGATTTAATGACTCAATGCTTTTACCACAACCAAAAGAATCATCATTAATTAAAATCGCGTGAGCAAATTCAATTCTATCTATCGCTTGTGGGCTCATATCAGTGTGCTCTCCCTGAAAGAAACCATGCAAGTGATTATAATGGTTTTTACGTTCTTTTTGTACACGACGCATAATGCGAGAAAATGGCACACCTGTAAGCGATAGCACTTGTGAAACTAACATCAAACTACCTTCTAAGCTTTCCGGCACAACCTCATTAGCGCCCGCCGCCTGTAGCGCATCAAGCTGGTCATCATTACGAGTTCTTACCAAAATAGGGACATCTTCATTCATGCTTCTAATTTTTTGAATCACCTCTAGTGATTGCTTATCATCACCAAAAGCAATGACTACTAACTTAGCTTCAGATAAATGAGCCGCATTAAGGACTTCAGTTTGTCTAGATGAACCAAAGAGTACTTTCTCTCCTGCTTCTCTCGCTTTTTGAGTACGAAGTGGATCAACATCGATGGCAACGAAATCTATTTCGTCTTGTTTTAAAAATCGACTGACTGTTTGTCCTACTCGGCCAAAACCACAGATAACAACATGATTTTCTAATACTTTATTTTCAGGTAATTGCGATAAATCGAGCGATTCCGGTGATTTTTCTTGACTCAAAAATAGTGCCCAAGATCTGGCGTTGTTGATCATAAAAGGAGTAATCGCCATACTGATAACACCTGCGCCAAGTAACATTGAAGCAACATCTAGCGGCAAGATTTGACTTTGATTTGCTAACGCTATTAACACAAAACCAAACTCCCCCATTTGCGCCAGCATTAAGCCCGATGCCCAAGCATCTTTACTCGATTCGCCAGCCTTAACCGCAAGGATTTTAATAACCATAATTTTGACTAGCATAAAGCAGAGCATCAGCCCTAATAAGCTAAATGGTGATGAGATTAATAAATTCACGTCAAGTTTCATACCGACAGTGATGAAAAATAAGCCGAGTAATATATCTCGATAAGGCCTGATATCAGCTTCAAGTTGATGTTTATACTCACTCTCACTTAACATCATACCAGCAAGAAAAGCACCTAACGCCATTGATAAACCAAACCATTGGGTGAAAGCTGAGGCTAATAAAGTCACTAATAAAGTGGTTAACACAAAGAGTTCATCAGTACGCACTTGCGCAATAATGTTAAATACTTTTGGTAGTAACCACTTACCAATTAATAATAATAATGCGACAACCACGACACCTTTCACCATGGCTAGCATTAACGCCCAGACCATAGAGCTTTGACTATCCATAGCCAACATAGGAATAATGATTAATAACGGTACAACAGCAACATCTTGAAACAGTAAAATGGCGACCGATAGCTGGCCCGATTTTCGTTTCATGGCACCAGTTTCACTTAGCTGCCTGATAACAATAGCGGTTGAAGAGAGTGCGAGTATACTGCCAACAACAAAAGCTTCAGAAAAACTTAAGCCAAAAAACAGCCCTGCAATATTAAAGACAAGCAGTGAAATCCCTACTTGCAAGCTACCTACAGAGACCACCAAATGGCGCATAGCCATTAATCGTGGTAATGAGAATTCAAGCCCTAAAGTAAAGAGTAAAAATACAATACCCAGTTCGGCAAAGTGATCATAATCGACTTGGTCATGAACTATATTTAAACCATGTTGACCAACAACCATGCCTGCGACTAAGTAAGCTAAAATCGCTGGTAAATTTAGCCGACGAAAAAGCCATACCACAAATACAGCACAGGTTAATATCGCAAGTATTTCAAAATAACCGCTCACACAACTTCCTTTCGTTTGCTTTGATAATTTTAGATGTGGTCAATAACATCGCTAAGATTTAGCCTCATTTGCCAAGCGGCAAAATATTGCCGCCCACATTATGACTCAAGTGAAAAACTGATAATCTATTCATAGTTTACCTAGCCTTAAAGTATATTAACAACAAAAATAATTCACATTTCAATCAGTAAATATATTTCATCGAAAATTAGTAGCATTAACCTGAAAAAAAACGAACTTTTATTAAGTGGTACGTTTATTGCTTTTATCATAATAGCTAAAAAATACCGTCAAAATATGCTCTTAGAGCAACCATTTTTTGTCAATTGACGCTATAAGATAAAGTTAATGAGGTTGTCGTATGCAAACACTGAACGTACTTGATAATAGGTTTTCACCATTCAATACCTATAGCACATTAAGCACAGATGCACTTGTTGCTGAAACTTTTACGGATACTGTTTTTGATAAACGTCAAATGTTAGCACTGATGACGCAGTTACAAACTACACTTGATATTGATGAACTATTAAATATTTTTGCAATAGAAGTTACACGGTATATTGATTTTTCGGGCCTCTACTTTAAAAGCCTGAATTTGAATACTGTGCTTCCCGGCAGCAGAAAGGCTAAGAAAGAGCAGCGTTTCGAGTTAAAAGTTGATGATAATTTTATAGGTACACTCACCTATGGTATTAATAGCCCTATCAGCTTAACTAACTTTAAAGTTTTAGAACAACTTCACCAATGCCTATTACACCCGATTAAAAATGCCATTGCTTATCATGCAGCGATGCAACTTGCTATGCAAGACGGTTTAACGGGCCTAGGTAATCGTCGATATTTTGACGAGCAATTAAAACGATCAATGCATAACGCTAACCGACATCATAGTTTGGTTGGCTTAGTTTTAGGTGATTTAAATAAATTCAAAGCGATTAACGATACTTATGGTCACATTGCTGGAGATAATGTATTACAAGAGTTTGCTAATGTTTTACGTCTATGTACCCGAGACTCAGATAGCCTATTTAGGTTTGGCGGAGATGAATTTGCAATAATTGTCGAAAATGCTAACGATTCCGCTTTAACCATCATTGAAAACAGAATAAACCTGTCGCTGGCTAATAATCTACAATTAAATAAATACCAACTTGGTTGTAGTATAGGCTCAACGTTTATGAACAGAGCAGATAATGAATTAAGCTTTTTTGAGCGAGCAGACGAAATACTTTACCGCAGAAAGATGAAAGTATCTACGCACTTAAGTGTTGTCTAAGCTTCTACAATTACCAAGTAATCGAGAAGTAATCACTAACCTTTAGCGATTAGCGCCTTGAAAGCCACTTTACGCTCGTTTGGGCTGGCATTAACCAATAACCGACAAAAACGGACCGCTTGGGCAAATGATTTCTCATCAATACCACCATTGTCCAAGTGTTGTAAAACAGCGGTAACATAGTGTTCATCTAATAAAAATATCTTTGCATAATGGGCAATAGCATCAGATAAAGAGGGATACAATACACCGTCAAAGTTAAAGGTCTCGACTTCTAGTTCTTCGAGATCAACCTCTTCAAGTTCAATACCATTAGCTACCAGTGGCCAACCTAAATAGCTGACTCTCGCCTTTGCCACTTGATACATAAACCAGGCACTTCGAGCAAAACCAGAAAAATTCCCTTGGTCAAATTCACTGGTTGCCAGCTCTTCCTCTGTCCAATTAACACCAATAGCAAGGTCTTTAGCATAGCGCTTTAATAGCTGTTTCTTTACATAACCTTTGGCTGCTAAAATTGTATTTTCTTTGGCTTTATTTGCAAGTTGCTGGCATTCGCGACAACTAGGAACAGAGATTGCGGGATATGAACTTGAGAGTGACAAGTACTTATCACTCTCATCAGGAAAAAGGGAACTATAAGATTGAAAAATAAAAACAACATGGCTAGGCTCACCACAAAACCAGCAACAATGCCTTTTATCAAAAGGCGTTTCTGTCATCACTACGGCTGTTGCCACTGGTTTTACTAACTTACTATTAACATGTTGATCAGACAAACTTTAGCGTTTTTTCTGAATTTTATTATTATATTTACTGTTAGTTCGTGCCGTTTTATTTTTACTTAGTTTTTTAATTTTTACGTCTTTTTTCGCTAAATTTTGATTCTTTTCTTGGGTTGCACGATACCTATTTTTACTATCACGCTTGACCGTTGCTTCTTGGTACTCACTAGCTTCTAGTCGGTTAAATTCATAACCAGGAGCTACAATACGTTCAAATTTACGTTCAATTAATTGCTCTATATTTTCTAAGAACCGCTCATCTTTAGGACTTACTAAAGAAATTGCCGTACCTGATTTACCCGCTCTACCCGTACGACCAACACGGTGGACATAATCTTCAGGTAAAAATGGTAAGTGAAAGTTAACAACATAAGCAAGATCTGGTATATCTAGTCCTCGAGCTGCAACATCTGTAGCGACTAATACACGTACTTTACCTTCACTAAACTGTTCTAATGCTTTATTTCTTGCGCCTTGAGTTTTATCACCATGACATAACGCGGCTTTGATTCCATCAAGCTTTAATTCTTTTGCTAACGTATTTGCACTTTCTTTTGTACCAGCAAACACCAGTACTTGCTGCCAATTATTCACGCCAATGAGTTCTGAAAGTAATTCTCGCTTACGTTCTTCGGTAACCCAATAAACGGCTTGTTTAATTTTACCCGAAGTCGTATTTTCTTTAGAAACACTGATTGTTTTTGGTGATTTCAATAACTGATTTGCTAACGATTTTACGCGGTCTGAAAAAGTTGCCGAAAACATCAACGTTTGATGCTTATGCTTAACAGCTAGCAATAATTTTTCAATATCGGTTAAAAAGCCCATGTCTAACATGCGATCAGCTTCATCAAGCACAAGAAATTTTACTTGTGATAAATCAACATTGTGCAGAGCTAAGTGCTCTAACAAACGACCTGGTGTCGCCACTAATACATCAAGACCTTGTTTTAGCATCTTTGTTTGTGATGCCATTTTACCGCCACCATAAACCACACCACTTTTTATCGGTAGGTATTGGCTAAACTGTTTGATGTTATCGCTAACTTGATTGGCAAGTTCACGGGTAGGTGTCAAAATCAACGCTCGAATTGCTTGTCCTGATGCGCTTTTTTCATCGCCAGAATTTTCATCTGTAGAAATAGCCGAACTCTTGGCTGCATGATTGGCTTTGGCAATTGCATCTAAAATAGGTAAGCTAAAAGCAGCTGTTTTACCTGTGCCTGTTTGTGCGCTTGCTAAAAGGTCAACGCCTTGGCGAATAACTGGAATTGCTTCTTGCTGAATTGGGGTTAAATTCTTATAACCACACGCCTTAACTGCTTTTAATAAATCTGCTGATAAGCCAATTGCATCAACACTCATATGTCACCTGAACCCTAAATAAACTTGTAAAATACTGAAATAGCATAATTGGCGCGGATTATAATACAAATTGTCGTTAAAAGCAGAACTAGTCTTGAAAAATTAGTTTGCATATTTAGTAAGAAGAGTTATTTTCAGGTGGATAAGTTAGGATTATCGGCATAAAAACACACCGAGAACGACTTAGTAGATTGTTAGTTACATTGAAAGTAATGTCGTTATCATCATAGTGAAATTAATTAGCCTCGCTTATCGCACTAAGTGCGAATAAACAAGGTAAGTTATGCTCTAACTAAAATTTATGATTACTTCATTCATACTGAATTGATGAGAAGTTTACTGTAGTGTTTTTGATGTTTAAGATAAAAGCATCAAACTAGAGACAATGGCTCAATTTTAGTAATTGGCGCGCCAACACCCGCAGCAACATAAGGAATAACTCGCTCAATAACGCCGGCTATATCTAGCTTATTGTCAAAGTCGTTTTGAGCAATATCAATCAAAGCTTCACTTGAGGACATGGTAAAAACAATAGTACCCATCGTAAAATGTAAACGCCAAAATATTTCTTCTGCGCTTAATTCTGGGTAAGCTATGTTAACTGCTTTGGTAAAATTAGTAAAAACATCAGGGTATTGCGTTGTTAGAAACCACCGTAAAAAGCCCTGGCTGTCGGTATAGCCACGTCCTAATAACTGCAAAAAAGTACTGGTACCATTTTCTTTAAACTCATTAAGGTGTAAAAGTGGCCCTATAAAAGCAGAGAACACCTCATGTAAGGTTGGTTTAAGCTCTGCTTGGCAAATGAGTGAAAGCGCTGACTCCAATCGAGGAGATAACTCATCCATGTAGCGTGACATAACCGCTTTAATTAACTCTTTTTTCGAGCCAAAATGATAGTTTACGGCCGCTAAGTTGACATTAGCTTGGCTAGTAATTTCTCTTAAGGAAGTACCATTAAAGCCTTTATTGGCAAAAAGTACATCGGCGGCATCTAATATTTTATTTTTGGTACTCATACTTCAACTTCTAACTGTTTGCTGTTTTAATTATTTAACGATTTAGCATATAAACCAAACAACTATTTTAAACATCCGTTTAAAATAGCGTATTCTTTGTAAACAGGTCAAGCTTTTAACAATCACTAAACCAGATTTTTTAAAAATGTATTATACACCAACTCTATTACAAATCGTTACGCTATCTATACAGTAAAACACAGGCTGAACATTTATTATTAACTCAGTTTCTAGCAAGCAGTGATTTTAACAACTCTCTGCTCTTATTAACTCCCTTATATATCATTGTTTTTGTTTATTATTGTTTTTATATCTCAACCCAGTTTCATGTTGTAGTTTGCTCATTCATTTTGAATGAGCTTTTTTTTGCCCAAAATTCGGGCTGTTGGACCAAGTTTATTCAAAAGGTATTGTATACCAACTCTATTACAAATCGTTACGCTATCTATACAGTAAAATACGGGCTGAGCATTTATTATTAACTCAGTTTCTAACAAGCAGTGATTTAAAATACTATCTGCTTCTATTGACTCCCCCATATATCATTGTTTTTGTTTATTATTGTTTTATATATCAACCCTGTTTCATGTTGTAGTTTGCTCATTCATTTTGAATGAGCTTTTTTTTGTTCAAAATTCAAGCTACTTTTATCCTAAGTAACTATTTTACTTATAAACTGTGTATCACCCCACCAATTTTATATACTAGCTTCACCTAACAACTGCACTTTAATAATGATAATAAAAATGAAACATATTACGAAAACATTTAAATTTACAGGTCTTGCTTTAGTTATTGCCGCTTCTTTAACTGCGTGTACTCAAGAATCAAGTCAACAAGCCTCAGAAAATAAAGCGGTAGAAATTAGTAAACAAGCAGCATTAACAGCAACAGATGCACAACAATTCTTGGATAATGTTGCAAAAGAAATGGTGACATTAAACTTAGAAGGTTCACGTGCTGCTTGGATTTACGCTAATTTCATAACTGAGGATACGGCTTCATTAGCCGCTGAAGCCGATCAGAATTCGACCGATGCTGGTGTTAGATTCGCTATGCAAGCAGCGACTTTTGATAAGGTAGACGTTAATGCGATACAGCGACGTCAGCTAAATATATTAAAACAAAGCTTGGTTATGCCCGCTCCACAAGATTCAAATAAGTCAGCTGAGCTTGCAACTATTGGCGCTAAACTTGGCAGCATTTACGGTAAAGGTAGCTATACCACTAAAGCAGGTGAAAAGCTTAGCTTAGGCGATATGACAGCTAAAATGGCCACCTCTCGTGATTATGATGAGCTACTTGAAATGTGGTCTGGCTGGCGTGAAATTAGCCCTGAAATGAAACCACTTTATACCCGTCAAGCTGAGCTTGCCAACGAAGGTGCTAAAGGCCTAGGTTATCAAGATTTAGGTGCAATGTGGCGTTCAAATTATGATATGCCTGCTGATGATTTTGCTAAAGAGCTTGATCGTTTATGGGGACAAGTTAAGCCGTTATATGATGACTTACATTGTTATGTAAGAAGTGAGTTAGGTGAAACTTACGGTACTGATAAAGTAGCCCAAGACAAACCTATTCCTGCACATTTACTCGGTAATATGTGGGCTCAATCTTGGGGTAACATCTATGATTTAGTCGCTCCAGAAGATGCCGATCCCGGTTATGATGTAACGAAGCAATTAGCTGCACATAACTACGATGAAATTAAAATGGTTAAAGGCGCTGAGAAGTTCTTCACGTCATTGGGCTTTGATGCTTTACCAGAGACTTTTTATAGCCGTTCATTATTTACTAAACCTGCCGATAGAGACGTAACTTGTCACGCCAGCGCATGGGACCTTGATGCCAAAGATGATATTCGCATCAAGATGTGTATTCAAAAAACAGGTGAAGAATTTAACGTTATTCACCATGAATTAGGGCACAACTTCTATCAACGTGCTTACAAAGACCAACCAGTATATTTCCAAAACAGTGCTAATGACGGTTTCCATGAAGCAATTGGCGATACTATTGCATTGTCAGTTACGCCGAAATACTTAAAAGAAATAGGCCTAATTAAGACCATTCCTGATGAGTCAAAGGATATTGGCTTATTAATGAAAAAAGCTCTTGATAAAATCGCTTTCATTCCATTTGGTTTGATGGTTGATCAATGGCGTTGGAAAGTTTACTCAGGTGAGATTACCCCTGAAAACTACAACACGTCATGGTGGGAATTACGTGAGAAGTATCAAGGTGTAGCAGCGCCTATTGACCGCGATGTTAATGCATTCGACCCTGGTGCTAAGTATCATGTACCCGCAGGTGTTCCTTATAGCCGTTATTTCTTAGCACACATTCAGCAATTTGAATTTCATCGTGCGTTGTGTGAAATTTCAGGGAATACTGATCCAATTCACCGCTGTTCAATCTATAACTCAAAAGACGCCGGTACTGCACTTAATACCATGTTAGAAATGGGTTCAAGCCAGCCATGGCAACAAGCTTATAAAGTCATTACCGGTAATGAACAAATGGATGCTACCGCTATTTTAGATTACTTTGCACCATTACATGTATGGCTTAAGAACAAAAATCAAGGTAAACAGTGTGGCTTTTAATACTCAAGTATTAATTAATACCAGCCAGTTAACTTTAATTAACAGGCTATAAACAAAAAGCCCCGTTACCTTCTGGTATTAACCAATGATAACGGGGCTTTTTTAATGCTATAGATAAGTAACTAGAAAATATGTAACTTAACTATTTATGATTAAAGCGCTAGCTCATATGAACTAACATATGACTTGGTTTCTCTAGGAATGATTTCCATAGGTTACAAAAGCGTGCGATAGTCCCGCCATCTATAACTCGGTGATCACCAGACCAGCTCACTTGCATAATACTGCGTGCTTCGACTTCGCCTTGCTCATTAAAGCGCGGTAATTTTTGTAACTTGCCCAATGCAACAATAGCAACTTCTGGCTTATTAATGATAGGGGTTGCCACAGTTCCACCGATTGCACCAATATTAGAAATGGTAATAGTGCCCCCTTTTAGATCTTCACTGGCAACACGTCCGCTACGGGCATCATTTGTTAAGCGCATAATGTCGTTAGCTAAATCTAATATTGACTTAGTTTGTACCTGTTTAATATTAGGTACAAGTAAACCGACTTTAGAATCAACCGCCATACCAATATTATGATCATTAAAGTAAGTGAGCTCAGTGCAATCATCATTTACTTTTGAATTAACCAATGGGTACTCTTTAATCGCTAATGACATAGCTTTCATAAAGAATGGCATCATAGTTAACTTAATATCTTGCTTAGCGTAGACTTCTTTTAATTCTCCGCGTAAAGCGATAAGTTCAGTTAAATCGATTTCTTCACAATAGGTAAAGTGAGGAATAGTACTGACACTGTTTTGCATCGCTGTTGCCATCACCTTTTTAATACCGCGAATAGGCTCTACGCTCGTACCTCCAATAACAGTACTATTTGCCACAACAGCGGATACAACACTCGAGCCATTTTGACTATAAGCAACGACATCACCTTTATAGACTCGCCCTTTTTTACCACTACCTTCAACTTGATGAATATTAATATCAAGTTCGCGAGCTACACGTCTAACCGCAGGGCTTGCTAATGCTTTACCACTTACAGGTTCATCTTTTACTGATGATGGAGCAGCTGATGGTGTTGCGACTTCTTTTGCTACAAAATTCGTCTTTACGGTATCAACTTGTGCTTTAACTTCAGTTTCAGCGGCAACAGTATCGTTAGTGCCAGTATCACCTTCAGGAGTCATAGCAAAAAGAGGCGAATGCACTTTAGCAATTTCGCCTTGCTTATAATAAAGCTTTTCTACAACACCTGAATGCATTGCTGGGATTTGTACTAAGGCTTTATCTGTCATCACATCAGCAATAGGCTGATCTTCAACAATAATTTCACCTTCTTTAACTAACCATTCGACGAGCTCACACTCAACGATACCTTCACCAATATCAGGTAATATAAAATCAATACTCATGTTCTGTGTCCTGCTAATAAGGGTTATCGTTAAAAATTAACGCTCTTTATGATTGCTTCATATACTTTTAAGTGATCGCTAACATACTCTTTTTCTAACGCTAATGGATAAGGTGTATCAAGACCACATACACGAGCAATAGGCGACTCTAGGTGTAAAAAACATTCACTTTGAATAGTGGCGGCAATTTCACTGGCAAATCCAGCCGTTAATGGTGCCTCTTGACTAATAAGCAAACGGCCTGTTTTCATCACAGAATTACTAATAGTTTCTATATCCCAAGGTAAAATAGTACGTAAATCTACCACTTCACAAGAGATACCATCATTGCTAGCCATTTGCGCTGCTTTTTCAATGATTTCCATTTGCGCACCCCAAGCGAGTAAAGTGATATCAGTACCTGTTTGTACCACTTCAGCTTTACCCAAAGGCAATTGATAATCTTCTTCTGGTACTTCGCCAACTGATGCTCGGTATAAACGCTTTGGTTCAAAAAATATCACCGGGTTATCATCACGAATAGAAGCAAGCAATAAGCCTTTAGCTTGGTATGGATTACGTGGAATAACCACTTTTAAACCAGGCGTATGAGCAAAGTAAGCTTCAGGCGATTGACTATGATACAAGCCACCCGCAATACCGCCACCGTATGGACTACGAATGGTAAGTTTACCAACATTAAATTCATTACCGCTACGGTAACGAAATTTGGCCGCTTCATTAACGATTTGGTCAAAAGCTGGGAAAATGTAATCGGCAAATTGAATTTCAGCGATAGCAACACTGCCTTGGGCAGCTAGGCCATTAGCAAAACCAATAATCCCCTGCTCAACTAATGGAGTATTAAAGCAACGTGCTTTACCATACTTTTCTTGCAGACCACTTGTGGCGCGAAACACTCCACCAAAATGACCTACATCTTCACCAAAACATACCGTGCTTTTATTTTCAGCCATGGCAATATCAAGTGCACTATTAATAGCCTGTAATAAATTTATTTGCGCCATGATTAAAATTTCCCTGCTGCTGTAGTTGGGTAAGCTTCATGGAAGTCAGTGTTGATACTACACACTTGCTCAATAAGGATTTGCGTCATGATTAAAATTTCCCTGCTGCTGTAGTTGGGTAAGCTTCATGGAAGTCAGTGTTGATACTACACACTTGCTCAATAAGGATTTGCGTCATGATTAAAATTTCCCTGCGGTAAATGGGTAAGCTTCTGGGTATTTATTAACGTGAGCTTTGACTTCCTCTAATTGCGCTTGTAACTGCGCTGATGGCACATCATAAACATCCGTTATCATGGTATCTATATGTGGTTTATCAATTTTCTCCGCTACTTTGACTGCCGCTAACACTTCTTCTCGATACTTTTCGAATAAAGTCGTTTCTTGTGCTTCATCCCACCAGTTTTGTTTTATTAACCAGTTTTTCATCCGTAAGATAGGATCATGACTTTGCCATTTAGCCTCTTCTTCTTTGGTACGATAACCCGATGGATCATCCGAAGTAGAATGTGCGCCAAGACGATAAGACATCGCTTCAATTAAGACAGGTTTGCTTTCTTTTACCGCATAAGCGCGAGCAATTTGTGTTGCTTTAAGTACTGCAAGAATATCATTTCCATCAATACGGATTGTTTTAATACCATAACCAACACCACGAGAAGCAATACCGTTACCTTTAAACTGTTCATCTGAAGGCGTAGAGATAGCATAACCATTATTTCGGCAAAAAAAGATTACCGGGGCTTCTTGTACTGCTGCCATATTGAGACCCGCATGAAAGTCACCTTCTGATGCAGCGCCTTCACCAAAGTAACAAATGGTTACCGCATCAGCACCTTGCAATTTTTGCCCATACGCATAACCTGTTGCTTGCGGAATTTGTGTGGCAAGCGGTGAAGAAACAGTCATACAGTTCAGTGCTTTAGAACCATAATGTATTGGCATTTGACGGCCTTTACCTAAATCACCCGCATTACTAAATAACTGATTCATTAGGTCTTCAAGATCAAAACCACGATATATTAAGGCGCCTTGTTCACGATATTGCATCATGATCATATCTTGAGGCTTTAAGCCCGCAGCACCACCAACACTAGTAGCTTCTTCGCCTAATGCTGTCATATAAAAACTCAAACGACCTTGGCGCTGTGAAGCAACCATACGTTCATCTAATACTCGATGAAAGGCAAGACTATGATAAATTTTAGTCGCCAACGCTTGATCTATATCCGGTAAATCAGCACCGGGGTAAGTGATACCGTCTTGGTCTAAAATTCTTAATTCAGGAATTTCAACGCTGGTTCCATCAATAAAAGTAGCTTGATGCACTACGGGTCCATCATTATAAAGTTCTGTGCTCATAATGTTCTCTTCTGTTTCCCTAACGCGCAATATTTAGCGGTTAAAGTCTGCGAAAGTTGATTAAATATAGAGAAACTATACTTAACAAATTTTGTTTATTTTAAGTACGCTCATGTAACTCTGAGTTGTTAGTAAATTAAATGGGTATTAGCTAGGCTTATTATTTTTTAGTATAGACAATTTATACTCGTTACCAATCAAAATGCATAATTCACCGTGCACTTGAATGCTAAGGGGATATACATTGGTAAGGTCTGCCGTGACAACCTATTTTCAACCTTACCTTTACGTTAACTGACATTCAATAAACGAAGACAATGAGTTGACTTGTAAGTCACAAAAAGTGAGCAACATTCTTTACAGTGGCGTTAGAATAAATAAATAGAAGGGGGTTAAACGAGCTAAAGAGTTATTACTAAGTTTAGTAATAACTCTTTAATAGTAGCAACTTACAAGCCAGCCGCTTTAAATGAAGCACTTACAATGGCTTGCGCTTCACCAATAATGCTCTGGAGGTGGCTATCATCAATAAAACTTTCAGCGTAGATTTTATAAATTTCTTCCGTGCCAGAAGGACGAGCAGCAAACCAACCGTTATCTGTTACCACTTTTATGCCACCTATGGCGGCATTATTACCTGGCGCATGTGAAAGCACGTGGAGAATTTTATCACCGGCAAGGTTTTGTGCTTTAACGTCATCACAAGATAACCCTGTTAGCACACGCTTTTGCTCAAAGGAAGCAACAGCTTCAACTCGCCCATAACAGGGTTGACCCAAATCTTTAGTTAATTCGAGGTAATATTGATAAGGGTCTTTGCCGGTAACAGCAAGAATCTCAGCCGCTAATAAAGCCAATATAAAGCCATCTTTATCTGTGGTCCACGTACTGCCATCACGAGATAGAAAAGATGCACCAGCACTTTCTTCACCACCAAAGGCATAGCTTGAATCAGCTAAACCATCAACAAACCATTTAAAACCTACAGGTACTTCTGATAACGGCAGTGAAAGCTGCTTAGCAACGCGATCAATGAGTGAGCTTGACACTAACGTTTTACCAATTTTACAGCTTTTTGGCCAATCTCTATGGGTCATTAAGTAATGAATGGCTACAGCGAGGTAATGATTAGGGTTCATCAAACCACCACTTGGCGTTACAATGCCATGTCGGTCAAAATCTGGGTCATTACCGACACTGATATCAAAGTCATCTTTCATAGCAATTAATCCTGCCATGGCATATTTTGACGAACAATCCATGCGAATTTTACCGTCTTTATCCAATGGCATAAAAGCGAAGCTGCCATCGACTACTTCATTAACAACGGTAATATTCAATTTATAGTGCTCAGCGATAACAGGCCAATAAGCAATGCCCGACCCGCCAAGAGGGTCCACACCAATGTTTACTCCAGCTTTAGCAATCGCCTGCATATCAATAACTTGATTAAGCTGTTCAACATAATGGTCGATAAAGTTTTCTTTAGTGAGTAATGGTGATTGTAACGCCTGTTGGTAAGCTAACTGTTTAACATCTGTTAAATTTGCGGTAATAATTTCATTAGCGCGCTGCTCAATTTTTTTGGTGATATCGCCTTCTGCAGGGCCGCCATGAGGAGGATTATACTTAATACCGCCATCACTCGGTGGATTATGGGAAGGCGTGATAACAATACCATCAGCAACTTTTTCAGAAGCTGATTTATTATGACTAATGATTAAGCGGGATATTACTGGTGTAGGCGTAAAGCCCTTTCCTGATAAAGAGTCATTTTGGATAACGACATTAATGCCATTTGCAACGAGTACTGATATAGCACTGGCAAAAGCCGGCTCAGATAACGCGTGGGTATCTTTACCTAAAAAAAGTGGTCCACTAATAGCATTTTGCTGACGATATTCAGCGATAGCCTGACAAATAGCGATAATGTGTTGTTCATTAAAGCTACGCTTATTAGCACAACCTCGGTGACCTGACGTACCAAAGCTAACTTGCTCTGCTGCTAAGCTCACATCAGGTATTTGCAAAAAATAGTCACTAACTAACTGACCAATATTAATTCTATCTTCAGGACGTGCAGGTTTACCAGCAAAAGGGTGGATACTCATTTCATCTTCCTAATTTTTATATACCCAAGCCACTTGAAGATGCGTGTTTCAGGTAGTTTGGGTATAAGTATTAATCTAAGTCACATTAATTTTAAAGCTAGAGTAACTCACGAATTTTTTCTACATCACTATCACTATAACCCAATGAGATTGAGGCTTTAGTTAACATCATTTTTTTACGCGTAGTGTTAGAATTGGTTATGACCCAAAAAGGACTTTCTGGTATTTGGCGAGGTTTGGTACTACTACCACTTTCTGCCAATTTATTTTCACTATTAGCAAAATATAATCGATCACGGCCACTTATCTCAGTCACCACAGAAAATTGTTCAGGGTGAGCACGATATAACGCAGCAAGAATTAATAAGAACCGCCCTACAGCACCACGTTGCATTGCCAACTCTTCTTTATTAATAAAGTTAAAAACTGTTTCATGACTATCAGAGGTAACCTTAACAGCTGTTTTATTTTTTGGCTCATCAAGCTCAGTAGTTTCAACTTCTGCTGCACTCTCTTCAGGCTCAGGAAGTGTATTCACTTCTACCACATCTGAAGGTTCGTTAACGGTAACGGTCTCAAGCTTGGTTTCTACACCCAAATTTAGCAAACGACGTAAAATGGCAGAAGCACTCTCACCAATAAACTGAGTATTGGTGGCAATATATTGATAAAGCTCTTCATCTATTTCGATGTTTTTCATTGTTACCCTTAACTTAAATAATTCGCGAAAGATTATATAGGGAAATGGCAGTCGGTTGAACTCATTTATACCCATTACCATTCAAAGTGCATAATTACAGTGGGAATTAATACCAAGTACATTAATTAATTAACCACTTAGCGAGAATTAAAAGGCTTAGAGGCAAGGCATTGATTGAAGCGAATGGTTATTCCCTTCTCAAAATCAATAACGAGGCATGTAAGCCTTTTAAACTCGCCCTTTGGGAGTTCACTAGCAAACTAATAACCGCTCAAAATTAAAGAAATATAGAATGACTATGTTTAAGTAATTTTGATTGTTTTAAGCTCGCTAATATAACTCTAAGTTGATCAATTTATTAGTATAATTGGTATAACATGACTTTAGGCAAGATAATTAATTTAAGCATAGTTATTCATGGTTTTATTATTTAACGGGGATATTTGCAAATAGTAGTTAAAAATATGACAATATTCCCAATAATTGGCAGATAAAAACGAATAACATAATGACAATACAATCATCAATACTGAACTATAAACAAATGGGTACTGGCAAGCATATAGTACTGATCCATGGTTTATTTGGTAGTTTAGAAAACCTTAATATGGTGGCCAAGCCATTAGCCCTAGACTATTGTGTTACCTGTGTCGATGTAAGGAATCATGGTGATTCATTTCATGCTAGTTCCATGGACTACACTGAATTAGCACAAGATATAATTAATTTATTAGACCATTTAAATATTGATTCTTGCCTGTTATTAGGGCATTCAATGGGCGGGAAAATTGCCATTCAGGTCGCGCTAGAGCAACCAGATCGTATTACAAAATTACTGGTTGCTGATATCGCCCCCGTTAGTTACCCACCACATCATTTAACAATAATAGCAGGTTTACAAGCTATCGATTTATCAAAAGTTATGAAGCGTAGGGACGCTGATACGCAATTAGCGCCCTTTGTCGATAATATGGGAGTTAGGCAATTTCTATTACGTAATTTAGCATTAAATTCACAAGGTAAATTTTCCTTTAAATGCAGCCTTGCCAATATCAGTTTATGCTATCCGCAGATAATGAAAGCGAATCAAATACCTGATAATAAAAAGGCTTATGCTGGACCAACCTTATTCATCAAGGGAGGTGATTCTGATTATATTCAAACTGAACATAGAGCAGCTATCGCAGCACTATTACCCAATAGCAAAGCCAAAATTATTCAAGGCGCAGGACATTGGCTTCATGCTGAAAAGACTATTGCTTTTAATAAAATAGTCAGCGATTTTATAAAGACTGAGTAGCCAGGACATTAATTATAATAGATAAATTATACCTATCAGTTCTACTATCATTGATAAAGATCAAAATGCTTACCAGCAACAAACGCTATTATTATTTTGTTAATAGCCACAAATGCTAATGGTATGGCGCAAATGGTGTGTTATAATGCGGCCAATTTTTTTGGCCTTAATGTTTTTTGGCCTTAGTGTATAAGAAACAAACAACCACTATGCTAGCAGAACATTTAGAACTTATTGAGGCAATTGGCCTTAATTTATTTTTCCTTTTTATCTTTGGTTTTATTGGCCTTTCTATTTATGATGTAATGAATAAAAACGATGTGCCAAAAATGGGTAAAGTGGTCGTTTATTTTGTTTTATTTTTAGGCTGCGCAGGCTTTATCGCGAAAGGCATTATCCAGTTTATCTGGGAAAGTCAGGGTGTTGGTTAGCTCATGGCAAAAGAAATTACCGACTTAACCACTATCGACTTATTTAGCGATGAAAAACGTCCAGGGCGTCCGAAAACAAACCCTAACCCGCGTAGTGTACAGATAAAAATCAACAAACGAAATCAGGTAAAACGTGATAAAAACAAGGGTTTAAAGCGAGTAGAGTTTAAAGTCCATCACAGTTTATTCGAACAATTAGAACAATTAGCTGAAACTCAACAAGTGAGTCGTAGCGAATTAATCGAGTCGCTACTAATAGAGTCATTAGCAGCACATATTAAGTAATATGAAAGCATAATAAGGTAATATTTCATGGCAATCGTAGGTTTATTCTTTGGCAGTGATACAGGTAACACTGAAGCAATTGGTAAAATGATCCAGAAAAAATTAGGCAAGCAAATGGTTGATGTCAAAGACATCGCCAAGAGCACTAAAGAGGAAATCGCAGAATTCGATTTACTTATTTTAGGTATCCCTACCTGGTATTACGGCGAAAACCAATGTGATTGGGATGACTTTTTACCTGATTTAGAAGCAATAGATTTTACTGATAAATTAGTAGCGATCTTTGGCTTAGGCGACCAAGAAGATTACGCCGAATACTTTTGTGACGCTATGGAACCATTACGTGATATCGTTGAGAGTAAAGGTGCCATCGTTGTTGGTAACTGGTCAACCGATGGTTATGAGTTTGAAGCGTCAAAAGCTCTTGTCGATGAGAATACTTTTATTGGCTTATGCATTGACGAAGACAGACAAAGTGAGTTAACTGAAGCGCGTGTAGATAAATGGCTTACTCAATTAAATGATGAAATGTGTCTAGCCGAATTCGCCTAGTAACCTTACTTAAAACATGGTTACTGCTAGAAAAGTCCATTTATTGGGCTTTTTTTTTAGCTTTTACGACCAAAGCGAACAATTTCTTCAAAGAATAAAACTAAAGCTTTTCTCTTTCTCGATAACCCCCTATAATTTTAATATTAAATTACTTAATCACTTTAGAGACTTAATATGGCTGAACAAAACGAAGAACTAAAAAGAGCTGGATTAAAAATCACCCTGCCTAGAATAAAGATCCTCAGTATTCTTCAACAGCCAAATAATCAGCACATCAGTGCAGAAGATGTTTATAAAATATTATTAGAACAAAATGAAGAAATTGGTTTAGCGACTGTATACCGAGTATTAAACCAATTTGATGATGCTGGCATCGTTACCCGTCACCATTTTGAAGGGGGTAAATCCGTATTTGAACTAGCCCACAAGGCTCACCACGACCATTTAGTTTGTCTAAAATGTGGCAAAGTTGTTGAGTTTGAAGATAATGTCATTGAACAAAGACAAAGTGATATTGCTGTAGCACATAAGATTAAGCTAACTAATCATAGCTTATACCTTTACGGTGAATGTGAAGATGAAATTGCTTGTGAAGCTTATAGAAAGAAAAATCAATAAAAGCGAAATTTCCAACTCACTTTTAAGCTATATATAAATAAAACGCTATGATAGAAATATCATAGCGTTTTTTTGTAATAGAGAAGCTTCTATGCTTTTTTCAAGTAAGCTGAAACCAGTACGATACGAGTACCATTAACTTTGCCTTCAATATGCTCAGGATTATCAGTTAAGGTAATACCTCGTACCATGGTACCTTGCTTAGCAGTAAAGTTTGCCCCTTTAACTTTTAAATCTTTAATCAAGGTGACATTATCACCATCTTGTAGTTCTGCACCATTACTATCACGCGTTGGTCCATTACTGCGCTCTGCAGCAATGCCCTGCTCTGCCCACGTTTTAACTTCATCTTCTAAGTAGATCATATCTAAAGCATCTTGTGCCCAACTCTCAGAAGAAAGCTTGTGCAGCATACGATAAGACATAACTTGAACGGCTGGTTCTTGATTCCACATACTGTCATTTAAGCAGCGCCAATGATTCAGGTCTAACTCACTTTGTCCTTCTATTTGAGATAAACAATTTGGGCATAAATAAATAGATTGCTGAGCACTTAAATCACTGGTTGGCGGTACCGGATAAACTACCAAGGTTTCTGTACTGGTACATAATTCACAGCTATTATTGCTACGTTTTTTTAATGCTTGTTCTGTAGGCATAGTTTTTCCAAAGATGATCATTGTTTTAATGGCGCAATTATACTCGCATCATCTTATATTTCTATGAAAAAACCCGCTTTAACGCTTAATTATCCTTGTTTAACGATAATACCAACTTCACTAATTTTGTTCCCCGCTCAGAGCTGTCTTTGTATGATAAGAACAAATAAAATTTGTGATGGTCTAATTATTTTAAATCGAACACATTTGTGCCGTTATTATTTTACAAAGAAGCTCCCAAGGGCGAACTTAAAAGGCTTCTATGCTTCGTTATTGTTTTTGACAAGGACGATGCATGGATGCAGCTTATTAGAGAATGCAGGAGCTTATTCTCCTGAATAACCATTCTCAGCAATCAATGCCTTGCTTAAAAGCCTTTTAATTCTCGCTGAGTGGAAAGAAACTTAATGAATTTGGTATTTCCCCTAGACAATGCCTATTCTTCAATGATAAAACTCGCTCATAATAAAACCTTCAATAACAGGCTTACCTATGACGAGCGAAAAGACACATAACACATCTTTTATTCACAAAATAAAATCAACCAGTTTGGTTATCCAAATAATTATCGCTATTATTTTAGCTAGCTTACTCGCAATAATATCTCCCGAATCAGCCAAAGCATTTGGCATGCTCGGTAGCTTATTTGTTAACGCCTTAAAAGCTGTTGCTCCTATTCTCGTCTTGGTATTAGTTACGTCAGCAATAGCTAACCAAAAAATTGATAGCAGTGCTGAACTAAAACCTATTGTTGGCTTATATTTTTTAGGCACCTTAAGTGCCGCTTTTGTTGCTGTTCTATTAAGCTTTGCTTTTCCCACTGAACTTACCTTAAACCTTGCAGGAGCCACTGCTAATCCTCCACAACAATTAACAGAAGTATTGGCTACGCTCGCCTTTAAAGTTGTTGAAAATCCAGTGACGGCTGTTGCTAGTGGTAACTTTATTGCTGTGCTTGCTTGGGGATTAGGTTTAGGCTTTTCATTAAAGCATGCAAGTGGATCAAGCAAGAGGATGGTGCATGATTTAAGTGAAGCCATCTCTAGTATTGTGCGCATTGTAATACGTTTTGCGCCACTAGGTATTTTTGGTTTAGTGGCCAATACCATCGCCACTACTGGTTTTGGGGCTTTAGCTGAATACAGTCATTTGGTTGCAGTACTGCTTGGTGCAATGTTAATTATCGCTTTGCTAGTTAATCCTTTAATTGTCTTTATCATCACTAAGAAAAACCCTTATCCTTTAGTTTTTACTTGCCTAAGAGAGTCTGGCATTACCGCATTTTTCACCCGTAGCTCAGCCGCAAATATTCCGGTTAATATGGCTTTGTGTAAAAAGTTAGATTTACATGAAGATACCTACTCAGTATCGATTCCATTAGGCGCAACCATTAATATGGCGGGCGCTGCGATTACAATTACTGTATTAACTTTAGCCGCTGCTTATAGTCTACATATTGAAGTTAGTTTTGCGACGGCTATTTTATTATCGGTGGTTGCCTCTATTTCAGCTTGTGGCGCTTCTGGTGTAGCCGGTGGTTCACTATTACTCATCCCATTAGCCTGCAGTTTATTTGGCATTAACAATGATGTCGCCATGCAGGTTGTTGCTATTGGCTTTATTATTGGTGTTATTCAAGACTCAGCTGAAACGGCTTTAAACAGCTCTACTGATGTGGTGTTTTCCGCGGCAGCTTCCCACCATATAACGAATACCAATCAGACTAACTAAGTGATCTTTTTAAATGGCCTAAATACTTAATAACATCGTTGCTTTCAATCACAATAAGCCAGCTATTGCTCAATCAAGCGCCTTGTTCTTGAAAATTTATCCTCATTAAAATTTGAACCATTAATTAATCTGATTGGTATTACTAGGATAAAATTGTTGCCAGAAGCAGTGTTTATAAAAAAGGCGCATAGTACAAATTGTACTATGCGCCTTTTTATTTAATTGAACGTTCCGCCTAACAGCCTACTCTTTATTGTCTAATTAGCCGGTTAACTAAGTATGGCGTATATACATACCTAATTGTGAGTCACTGACAATAAAGGGTTGGCAGATAAAGTGACCAATTGCCGCTACCAATTCATTGTCGTAATATAAAAAGGCAATACGTTTACGCTGCCATGGCGCTATATTTAACTCTTGTAGTACTTTTTTAACCGTACGAGAGTGTTGTCTAAAATGAGGCAAGCATTTCGGGTTTTCATGGCGAAAACGAACGCTAACGAGCTGATCTCGTTTAGGCAAAGCAATACGGGGCAATGGGTTGTTTTGATTTTTACCAAGAGTAGAATTTATCATACTATTAGTATTAAAAATCAGTTCACCTAGGTTGTCCGGTAAGGCCAATACACTAGTACCAAGAGGTAGGGTATCTTGGAATAATTCAACTTGTCCTTGCCAGTCACTAATATCATTATATGCTGGCGTTAAAAATAATATACCTTTAAAGCGTCTGAAAACGTGCTGTGCGACTTTAATTTGAGGGTTTTTGTCTTCATCAGCCTGCAGCTGATGTCTTACTTGATTAACTTGTTCTGTACTTGGCATTAAAGAACCTTTTTGCGCCATAAAAAAGCGAATTAGGTTATTAAAGCGTGCTGGCGATAGTGCCGTTAATGCCTCAATATGTAAGCCCGCTTCACCCGTTTTACAAACCGTTAAGTCTTGCTCGGCAAGTTCATCTAATAACTCTTGCCCTGCTAAACAGTGACTAGCGCTACGGTTAATCGTGTTATTAATACTAGGCCAACGCTCACGCAAGAGTGGTATTATTTGTTGTCTGATAAAATTACGATCAAAACAAGTATCATGGTTTGATTCATCTTCCACCCAACTAAGTTGATGAGTTTTAGCATAACCTTCTATTTCCTGTCGAGACACTTTCAGTAAAGGACGAACTAATAGATGCTGACCAAGCTGAGTTTGCACTGACATTGCAGAGAGTCCTTTTAAACCAGCACCACGTTTAAGTGCTAATAAAAAGGTTTCACTTTGATCATCGCTATGATGCCCCGTTAACACTAAGGACTTTTTATTCCTCAATGATTTAAGCGCATCATATCTGGCGTCGCGTGCCAATGCTTCCAATGACTGTTGTGCTTTTGACTGTACATTGACGCACTTAACAACAAGATTAACTGACAACTTAGCGCACTCTTGTTTAGCAAATTTCTGCCAGCGCTTAGCATTGTCACTCAAGCCATGATTAACATGACAAACAGTGATTTCATTGCTGATAAGTTTTTTTTGCTTTAGTTGAGCTAAAGCATGCAAGAGCACCTGAGAGTCGATACCACCACTATAGGCAATAATTAACTCAATATTTCCGTGTATTTCGAAAAGAAGCTTGAGGGTGTTATGAAGGGATGAAGTTAGTTTATTCATAGGAAAAAGTGTCGACAGCTATAAACTGTCGACGGTATATTTGACACTTGTATTACGAGTCTGTTTAGCAATAACCAAATGACATTAATCTATCGTAACGCTGCTCGATAAGCTCTTCTTTACTTAAGCCTTCGAGATCAGTTAAGTCCTTCTTGAGAGCTTGTTTAAGCTGAGCAGCCATTAGATCGATATCTCGATGCGCGCCACCTAATGGCTCTTCAACGATGCTATTAATTAAATCTAGCTCTTTGATACGATGTGCTGTAATCCCCATTGCTGCTGCTGCTGAAGGCGCTTTCTCAGCTGTTTTCCATAAAATAGAGGCACAACCTTCAGGTGAAATGACTGAATATGTTGCATATTGCAGCATATTAACTCTGTCGCCCACACCAATAGCTAATGCACCGCCCGATCCGCCTTCACCAATAACAGTACAGATAATAGGAACAGATAAACGTGCCATCACTTTTAAGTTACGGGCAATAGCTTCACTTTGTCCGCGCTCTTCTGCGCCAACACCAGGATATGCACCGGGAGTGTCGATAAAGGTGATAATTGGCATATTAAAACGTTCCGCCATTTCCATTAAGCGTAGCGCTTTACGGTAACCTTCTGGACGAGGCATACCAAAGTTTCGCTTAACTTTTTCAGCGGTTGAACGACCTTTTTGATGACCAATGATCATAACAGGTTTACCGTCTAAACGTGCTGTACCACCAACAATAGCACTGTCATCAGCATAAGCACGGTCACCTGCTAATTCATCAAATTCAGTAAAAATACGCGGTATATAATCTAACGAATATGGACGTTGTGGGTGACGAGCCACTCGCGCAGTTTGCCATGGGTCTAAATTGGCAAAAATTTTCTTCGTTTGCTCTTTATTTTTTTCGCGTAATTGTGCGATTTGATCTTCTATATCAAGATCTAATTCTTGGCCGTTATTGACTAACTGTAGCTCTTCTATTTTTGCATCAAGCTCAGCAATAGGCTGCTCGAAATCTAAAAAGTTTAATGACATGCTTATTTTACCTAATAAATCTAGTTAATTTTTTAAAATCGTTTTTCACTACTTAACCAAAATACCTTGAGTTTAGTACCTTAAGCAATACTTCACATAAAGTACACTTACTCAATATCTTAAGCTAAGTAGTTGTTATACCAATTGCACTAACTAAGTGGTCATTTTCAAATGGCCTAAATATCCAATAACGTCGTTGCTTTCAATCCCAATACTCCCTATTGCTCAATCAAACGTCTTGTTCTTGAAAATTTAATCTCATTGATTTCTGTAATCTTAGCTAATCCAAATGGTATTATTTAAATTCCATGGCGACACGTTCTTCACCAAGCAATGTTTTTAATTCGTATAGTAACATATCGGTTGGCGTTACTCGCCATTGAACGCCTAACTCAAGCATAGCTTGGGCTTCTTCGCGCTGATAAAAAACTCTCACTGGACAGGTACCTTCTTTAAAAGGGGTTAATACCTGAGTAAACTGTTCGATAAAATCATCTGCTATCAAGCTGTTATCCACTTGAATATCAATAGAGCTAAGATAATTTTCTCGCGCATCAGTGATTGTCATTATATCCCGAGCGGTCATTGTATTACCACCAGAATAATCATCAAAGCTGACCTGTCCACTACAAACCAAAATAGCGTCATTTACCAGCATCTCTGCAAAACGATCATAGTCATCTGGAAAAAGACGGATATCCATGCGGGCACTTTTATCATCTAGAGTCACTAATGCCCAGCGACGCCCGCGTTTATTGACTAAGACACGCACACCTATCACTAAACCAACAGCAACCGCTTGCCTATCTCGACCCGTTGGTTGCATGACAACTAGTCGGCTCGAAGAATATTTTTTTATTTCAGTCAGGTAGCGATTAATGGGATGACCGGTTAAATAAAGCCCTAAGGTTTCTTTTTCGCCATCTAACCACTTTTCCTCTGGCCAAGCTCTGACTTCTTTAAAAGTTTGTCTGGAATCAGTTTGTTCGTCATTAATTAAACCAAATAGGTCATTTTGACCTAACGATTCTGCTTTCGCATGTTGTTCTGCTGCTTTAATTGCTTCAGGTAAGGTTTCAAAGAGAGCCGCTCGGTTAGCGCCCTGCTCTTTTGCGGTCCCTTGTACATACTTAGGACCGAGACTATCCATAGCTCCCGATTTGATTAATTTCTCTAAAACGCGTTTATTGGTTTTTTTAAGATCAAGACGGGCACAAAAATCAAATAAGTCAGTGAAAGGGCCGTCTGATTGTCGGGCACTAATAATGGCTTCAATAGGGCCTTCACCAACCCCTTTAACAGCACCGATACCATAAACAATTTGGTTATCATCATTAACGGTAAATTTATATTGCCCAGCGTTAACATCGGGTGGCAATAAATCTATTTCCATATTGCCACACTCATCAACTAAGGTGACAATTTTTTCAGTGTTGTCCATATCAGCAGACATTACCGCGGCCATAAACGGTGCAGGAAAATGTGTCTTCATCCATAACGTTTGATAAGACACTAATGCATAAGCCGCAGAGTGCGATTTGTTGAAACCATAACCAGCAAATTTTTCAACCAAATCGAATATTTTCATGGCAAGTTCGCCATCAACACCACGATCTTTCGCACCTTGTTCAAAACCGGCTCGCTGCTTAGCCATTTCTTCTGGTTTTTTCTTACCCATTGCACGGCGAAGCATATCTGCGCCACCAAGGGAATAACCGGCAAGTACCTGCGCAATTTGCATTACTTGCTCTTGATACAAGATAATTCCGTATGTTGGCTCAAGCACAGGTTGTAAATCTTCATGTTGCCAAGTCGCATCAGGATAACTGACTTCTTCACGGCCATGCTTACGCTCAATAAAGTTATCAACCATGCCTGATTGTAATGGCCCAGGTCTAAATAAAGCCACCAGTGCGATAATATCTTCAAAGCAATCAGGCTTTAATTTATCAATTAAAGATTTCATTCCACTAGATTCAAGCTGAAATACTGCTGTAGTTTTCGAGGCAAGTAATAACTTAAAGCTGGCTTTGTCTTCAAGATTAATTTTGGTGATATCAATTGGCTCTTTGCCGGCTTTAAGCAATTTTGCATCAGCCATTTCAATGGCCCATTGCAAAATGGTCAGTGTTCTTAGTCCTAAGAAATCGAACTTAACTAAGCCAGCGTCTTCTACATCATTTTTATCAAACTGGGTTACTGGGTTATTACCTTCATCATCACAATATAAAGGTGCAAAATCGGTAATAGTAGTAGGCGAAATAACAACGCCACCGGCATGTTTACCGGCATTACGCGTTGTTCCCTCAAGAATACGGCACATATCAATGAGATCTTTTACTTCACTATCTTGCGCGTATATTTCAGGTAATTTAGGCTCTTCTTCAAACGCTTTCGCTAAAGTCATGCCAGGAGTTGGTGGGATCAGCTTTGAAATTCTATCAACAAAACCATAAGGATGCCCAAGCACACGACCAACATCACGGATAACCGCTTTCGCCGCCATGGTACCAAAAGTAATGATTTGTGAAACCGCATCACGACCATAAAGTTCAGCAACGTGATCGATAACTTCGTCACGTCTATCCATACAGAAATCAATATCAAAATCAGGCATAGAGACACGTTCAGGATTTAAGAAGCGCTCGAAAAGCAAATCATATTCAAGTGGGTCAAGGTCGGTAATATCGAGTGCATAAGCAATGAGAGAGCCTGCACCTGAACCACGCCCAGGGCCAACAGGGATATTGTTGTCTTTACTCCACTGGATGAATTCCATCACGATCAAGAAATAACCGGGGAAGCCCATGTTATTAACAACTTCCAGCTCAATAGCTAAACGTTCATCATAAGGTTTTCTTATTTGGGCAAAATCATCCGCTTGCCGGTCGAATAATTGATCAAGTCGTTTTTCTAAACCTTTTTCAGATACTTTAATAAAAAAGTCATTTATCTCCAAACCTTCCGTGGGGAAATCGGGTAATACGTACTCACCTAAGGTGACCGTGACATTACAGCGTTTAGCAATTTCGACACTATTGGCTAAAGCTTCAGGGATGTCACTAAAAAGCTCACACATTTCCGCTTCACTGCGTAAGTATTGCTCTGAGCTATAACGTTTAGGGCGACGTTTATCATCTAGGGTAAAACCATCATGAATGGCTACACGGATCTCATGCGCATCAAAGTCATCAGGAGAAAGAAACATCACCTCATTAGTGGCGACCACGGGTAAGTTTTCTTGTTCGGCTAAGTCGACTGCAAGGTGGATGTAATTTTCTTCATCGTCTCGACCCGTTCTCACTAATTCAAGAAAAAAACAACGATCGAAATGTTGCTGATAGAAGCTGACCATTTCAGCAACTAATTCTGTATTGCCTTTTAATAAGGCTTTACCAATATCTCCTTCTCGTCCCCCCGAGAGAATGATTAAACCTTCTTTAAATTCAACTAGCCATGACTTATCAATAACGGCTTTATTTTGTACGTGTCCACGCATATAAGCTTTAGAGATAAGTTCAGTTATATTTTTATAACCAACATTGTTAGTTGTAAGCACGACTATCCGTGATAGCTCATCTTCTAACTCTTCACTTTTCACCCAAAAGTCGCAACCTATAATGGGTTTAATACCAGCACCATGAGCAGCATGATAATACTTAACAAGACCGCATAAGTTAGTTTGGTCTGTTAAGGCAAGCGCTGGCATATTGAGCTCAACAGCTTTGCCAATGATGGGCTTAACTTTCTTTAAACCATCACACATAGAAAAGTCACTATGTACGCGTAAATGGATAAATTTAGGTGGTACAAAAACGTTTGGTTCTTCTTCTGTAAATATCTCAGTCGTGCTTTTAGTCATGGTATGTACCTAATACTCTCGCTACAGGTTTAAAGCTTTGTCGATAGCAATCAAGTACGCCATGCTCGATAATTTTTTCTAAATGGAGTTTGGTTGGATAACCTTTGTGTTTGGCAAAGCCATACTGGGGGTAGAGTTCATCTAAAGCAATCATTTCACTATCACGTGCTACTTTAGCAATTATGGAAGCCGCACTTATTTCTGCCACTCGAGCATCACCTTTAACCACTGCTTGGCTAGCTATTTTCAAACTGTGTTGCTCCGCCTCACTAGCATTACACAGGAATGTAGGACAACGATTACCATCGACAAGTACAAAATCAGGTTCAACATTTAGGCCTGCAACAGCGCGCTGCATGGCAAGCATAGTTGCGTGTAATATATTTAAGGTATCAATTTCTTGTGGGTTTGCACGCCCTATTGACCAAGCAACTGCCTTTTTCTTTATTTCAATAGATAATAAGGTGCGTTTCTTTTCTGACAGTTTTTTTGAGTCCATCAATCCTTCAATAGGGTTGTCGGGATCTAAAATAACAGCCGCGGTAACCACATCACCAACCAAAGGACCGCGGCCAACTTCATCAACACCAGCGATACAGTAGGCTATCGGGTACTCAAAATCGGGAAAAGTTTGCTTAGTCGCCATAAATATATTCTTATATTATTAGTTGGTTGTTAGTTATTAGTTGTTATTGCTAAAGGCTTAGTAGATAAAACATCAAGTACCGCTTTAGCTGCTTGTTTACTCGCGTCACATTTTAGTTGTTGATGTATTGCAGTAAAACTATCATTCAATTGGCTTTGATCCTGATATAGACGCTCTTTAACCAAAGGCACAATATTTTCAGGGCAAACTTCTTTTTGCAATAATTCAGGTACTAAGGATTTGTTTGTTAATAAGTTTGGAAGAGAGAACCACTTTAACTTAACAAACCTACGGCCTAAGAAAAAGGTTATTGGGCTAAATTTATAACAAATAACCATGGGCCGTTTAATTAACGCTGCTTCTAAAGTGACAGTACCTGAAGCAGTTAATAGACAATCACTTGCTGTCATTACTTCTTGCGTTTGATTAAGGATAATCTCTACAGTTAAGTCAGGAGCAAACTCTGCTTTAAGGGTTTTAAATTGCTCGACTCTCTGCTCACTGATCATAGGCGCCACAAAAAGCAGCTCACTATCTTGATCTTGCAATTGCTTAGCACTTTCAAAAAAGTCTTCAAGTAAACGTGATAATTCACCGCCACGGCTACCCGGCATCAATGCCAGAATTTTTTTATCCTGTGCTAAACCAAGATTATTCCTAGCTAAAACTTTATCACTTTGCATCGGAATATCATCTGCAAGAGGATGACCAACAAAGGTGCAAGGCACATTGTGCTTATCATAAAATGCTTTTTCGAAAGGCAACAAAGCTAAGACCATGTCTGTTGCTTTGGCTATTTTGAAAATACGCTTTTCACGCCACGCCCAAACTGACGGGCTAACATAATGAACAGTTTTAATACCTTGTTTTTTAAGCTTTAATTCAAGACCTATATTAAAGTCAGGTGCATCAATACCAATAAACACATCAGGTTTATTAGTAATAAAAAAATCGGTTAAGGTTTTACGGACATGTAATAAACGTCTGATTCGGCCAAGCACTTCAACGAGTCCCATGACCGATAATTCGTCCATAGCGAATAGGCTTTCAAAACCTAATGCTTGCATCTTGGGACCGCCAATACCGATGAATTTAGCATTCGGATGAGTCTGGCGTAAGGAAGTTATAAGGCCTGCACCGAGCGTATCACCTGAATGTTCACCAACAACAATGGCAAAGATAGTTTGTGGGTCAGCATTTTGATTTTGAGTAGTCATAGGCGTTAAAGGTACTTAGAGTTAATAGTACTTGTATTAAGATGAATACTTAATACAAGTACTAACGGCACATGTTTAACGAATGATACCGCGATTAGATTCTTTGATTGAATTACAAAATGCTAGTAATTCTGGAGATTGTTCAGGCATGTCACTGATAGCACTTAATGCTTCTTCAACAGAAAGCCCTTGGCGATATAGTACTTTATAGGCACGTTTTATTGTTAAAATAGTCTCTTTAGTAAAACCACGGCGCTTTAACCCTTCACTATTTAAGCCAAATGGTTTTGCCGGTTGACCTGAAGCCATAACATAAGCAGGTACATCTTTCAGTATTAAGGCATTACCAGCAATAAAACTATGAGCGCCAATATGACAGAATTGATGAACACCTACCATGCCGCCAATAATGGCATGATCACCGACATGGACGTGACCTGCAATAGAAGCATTATTTGCAAAAATACAATGACTACCAACGATACAATCGTGGGCGACATGGGTATAAGCCATAAATAAATTGTTACTGCCAATTTGAGTAATACTCTTATCTTGAATCGTGCCACGGTGAACAGTGCAAGACTCTCGAAAAGTATTGTTGTCACCAATGATCAATTCGGTTGGTTCGCCAGCGTATTTAATGTCCTGACAGTCTTCACCAATACTGGCAAATTGAAAAATACGGTTACCTTTACCAATACGGCTTGGGCCATTAATAACCACATGCGAGCTGATTTCACAGTTATCACCAATAACAACGTTACTAGCGATATAAGTCCATGGACCTATGGAAACATTTTTGCCGATAACGGCACCTGGTTCAATAATAGCTTGAGGATGAATCATACATTTAATCTTCTAATAGGTAAGTAAGCGTTTTCTAAATAACAGATGTAATGGCAATTTATAAAGGACGTCTTGCACACATAAGATCGGCACTACAAACCACTTTACCATCAACCCTAGCTTCACCATAGAACTTCCACATACCTCGACGTTCTTTAATAAACTCAACATGCAAGTGCATGGTGTCTCCTGGTAATACTGGTTTTTTAAATTTAGCTTTATCTATTGAGGCAAATAAATACATCTCATTGGCATCACGTCCTTCTGTGCTTTTAAAACCCAAAATACCTGTCGCCTGTGCTAACGCCTCTAAAATCAAAACACCTGGAAAAATTGCTAACTCAGGAAAATGCCCCGTAAAAACAGGCTCGTTTATCGTGACATTTTTAATAGCATGTAACGTTTTACCTGGTTCATGATCAATAACTTTATCTACTAATAACATCGGGTATCTGTGAGGTATCAACGTTTTTATTTCGTTAAGATCGATAGGTTTTTTTACAGTTTCCAAATGAATATTCCTTGTTGGCTAGCGCGATTAACTAATAAATTAGCTAACCGCTCACTATATTTACGTCAGCGTCGTCTTGAGTGATAGAAAGACTTTGGAGTATTTTACTCATTGGTGGGGTTAATAGCTAGTTTTTCGCGAGTAATTTTTCTAACTCTTTAACACGTTTAGTCAAGCTATCGAGTCGTTTAAGTCTCGCATTATTTTTATTCCATTCTTTATTTGGTACTACTGGCATACCAGAAGAATACACCCCCGCTTGAGTGATATTCTTAGTTACCATTGCCATACCAGTAAATACACAGTTATCGGCAATAGTGATATGACCATTAACGCCTACCAGACCAGCAATAGTACAATTTTTACCTATGACTGTGCTACCAGCAATAACAGTACAACCTGCTATGGCAGTATTTTCGCCAACGATGACATTGTGAGCTATTTGAATTTGGTTATCTAAAATTACACCATCTTTTATTTCAGTATTATCCAGTGCCCCTCTGTCAATAGTAGTACTCGCACCAATCTCAACATGATTACCAATAATTACGCTGCCAAGCTGTGGAATTTTATGCCATTTATACTGACCTGTTACAGGCGCATAGCCAAAACCATCCGAGCCAATAACGGTGTTTGCCTGAATTAAGCAATGATGGCCAATTTCTACTCGATGATAAATAGTAATATTGGCCCAGAGTGTCGTTGACTCACCAATTTTAGCACCATGACCAATAAAGCAGCCTGCACCAATACTAACGTTATTAGCTAATTGTACACCTGACTCAATAACCGTATTAGCGCCAACGCTAACATTTTCACCGATAAAAACATCTTCGGCAATAACAGCATTGGGATGAATCCCACAAGACACTTTTGGGGTACTATCGAGTAAACTCGCAAGCATGGCATAGCCCATATAGGGGTTATCCATAACAAGTGCACTCACTGGACAGCATTCTACGGCATCAGGGGATACAATAACGGCACTCGCATTAGTTGAACTCAGTTGTTGCTTATATTTACTATTAGCAAGAAAAGCTATATCTCCTGTGCCAGCATTTGCTAAGGTTGCTAAGCCACTGATTTTAGTTAGTGCTTGCTGTTCTAGCGCTGCTGGCACTATTAATTTAGCGTCTAGCTTGATAGCAATTTCAGCTAACGTGTAAGTCATAATGGGCCTTTACTGTGATTAGTAACATAAGTATCTGTCTTAATGATAATTAAGTAGCCTATTTAAGTTTACTTACTTGCTCTACCACAATATCAGTGAGGCTAGCATCTGGTTTAGCATAAACCACAGCTTGTTGAGAAAGCACTAAGTCATAATCTTGTTTAACTGCAATATTGTCTACCGCTTGACGAACTAAGGCTATAATTTTATTAGTTTCTTGGTTTTGACGTTGGCTAGCTTTTTCTTGCAAAGCTTTCCCTTTTACTTGGTATTCTTGAAATAGAGACTTAACTTTTACATTAAGCTCTTCTTTTTCTTTTACGCTCATTAATGAACCATCACGCTTGAGCTTTTCTTGATAATATTTAATATCTTTTTCAAGCTGTGTAATAATAGCTTTTTCGTCTTTAAATTCGGCTTCTAAGCTTTGCATTAATGCGGCCGTTTGCGGTATTTTACTCATCACTTCTTGAAAGTTAACTACCCCAATTTTTTGATCTGCTGCCATAGCTGAACTTGCTAATAACATACCTGATGCTGCGACGCCCATAACCATAGTTTTGATAACTTTATTCAACGTTGTTCCCCTTTATTTATTATTTGTTACTTGCAATTTTCACAGAGTAAGTATACCTGCCGATTAATATAACAAGATTAATTCATTTCACGCAGTTAAAACCTGCATTTTAAAATGTTTTTCCTATGTTAAAGCTAAAGAATGATAAATCATCACCCTCTTCTTCTCTAACCGATCTAGCAAAACTAAAAATCATTGGTCCCATTGGCGAAAGCCATTGCAATGAAATACCTGCGGAGCTACGAAAGCGCCCTGGATCTGAATAGTCATCAATTTTAGCGAATTCTTCAGGCGATAAATTGGAATAACTTGCCATGTTAAATTCTGTGTCCCAAACGGTACCAGCGTCCCAAAAAATACTGGTACGTACGCTGTTTGAGTAACTTTCATCTAAGAAAGGCGTTGGCACTATTAATTCTAAACCCGCAAGTGCCATCGCATTACCACCGACAGAGCTTTGCGATAAAGCAATAGAGTCATTGTCAGGGCCTAAACAACAACCACCACCGGGGAGTTGTTTCGGACTACGGTATACTGCGCGAGGTCCAACGCTGTTATTTTCAAAACCACGCAAAGAATCAGAACCACCTGCACTAAAGTTCTCCCAAAATGGTAATAATTGATCATTGCCATCAACGCTTCCGTAACCATTGGCGTAACCTAACTGTATACGCGTTAATACTGACCATTTTTGACTTCGTGTTAGTGGGAAGTAAAATTTAGCATCATAGTTTAGTTTGAAGTATTGTAAATCAGACTTTGGTGACGTCATTTTCGCATTAAATCTTTGTTGAGAGCCTGACGTAGGGAAAGTTCCTCGGTTTAATGTACTTCGCGATAACCCCGCATTTAAATCTAACGTTTTAAAGGCAAGTTGGCCATCGGGATCGTTAGGGTCGGCATAGATGTCATAAAAGTTTTGAATTTGATCATATGCTTGTAATTGTGATATTTGGTTATATTTCCAACCTACACCAAAGTTTAAACGAAGATATTCATTGACTGGAAAACCCCAATTAAGACCTAAGCCAAAGGTTTTGTTTTTATATTCAACCAAGTTGGCATTGCCAGCATCATACTCACTGTAATACACCTGTCCACCAAGCGAAACAGCATCAACGGTAAAGTAAGGGTCAGTGTACGAGATCGTGGCATTTTTCTGATAACTATTTCTCGCTATATTAAAACCAAGTTGATTACCAGTACCTAAAAAGTTATTTTGTTGTACACCAGCATTAATGCTTAATTTTGTTTCTGAACCGTAACCTATACCCGCATTAAATGACCCTGAAGGCTGCTCTTTGACGGTAAAGTCGATATCAACTAAGTCATCTTCACCTTCAATTTGCTTAGTTTCAAACTCAACAGTTTCCATATATGGTAGACGTTGTAGCCAGGACTTTGATGACTCGACCACACTGTTAGATAACCAGGCACCCTCCATTTGTCGCATTTCACGGCGTAATACGTTATCAGCAGTGACATGATTACCCGTGAAGTTTATACGATTTACATAAACGCGCTTCCCTGGGTCAACTGATATTGATAATTTAACGGTGTGGTTTTCATCATTCACCTCTGGAATGGTTCTCACTTTAGGGTAAGCATAACCATAGCGCCCTAAGAATTTACTAATAACTTCTTCAGTATAAGTAACCTCTGCACCGTTATATAGCTCATCTGCTTGTAATGGGTTAATAGCACGGATGGTATTTTCAAAACCTGCCATATCCCCGACAAAATCAACACCACTGATGGTATAAGTTTCACCTTCACTGACGTTAAGGGCAATATAAACCGCTTTTTTATCTGGTGTCATTGATACTTGAGTAGAGTCTACCTTAAAGCGCAAGTAGCCACGATTAAGATAATAACTATTAATCGTTTCCATATCCCCTTGTAACGTTTGCTTCTGGTATCTATCTTGCGCCATAAAATTCCACCAAGGGGAATCATACGTTAACTCAATTTTATCCAGAATTTCAGTATCAGAAAAAACCTCGTTACCGACAATATTTATTTGCTTGATAGCTGCGGAATCGCCCTCAACAAAAGAAAACTCTAAATTAACTCGGTTTCTTGGTAAATGAGTAACTTTAGCAGTGACTTTAGCATTGTACTTACCGACACTATGATAGAAGTTCTCTAACCCCATTTCTATACCAGAGATAACGGTGCGATCAAGGGTTTCACCTACACGAATATTACTGCCATCAAGACTTTCTGTTAGCTGTTCATCTTTAAGGTCACTATTACCATCAAACAGAATTTCACTTATAGTTTCTCGTTCTCTAACACGATAGACCAGACGGTTACCATCACGAAAAACTCGAATATCATTAAAGTGACCGGCTTGATATAAGGCCTTTATCGATTGTGAAATTCGAAAGTCATTAAGTTCATCACCAACATTGAAAGGAATATGAGTTAACGCGGCCCCTAAAGCAACACGTTGTAGACCCTTAACTTCGATGTCTTCAACTTGAAAGCTTGATGCAGCTTGAGCAGTAGGTACTGATGTTCCTAGCGCACCTAAGAGTAGGGTTAAGGCAATTTTTTTCATGATCATATATTATAAACTTCGTTACTTCTTTTTATAAAAACGGTTAGCTACACACTCAATATACTGCAGTGACTCTAACACTAGACTGAGTTCATTAAATGATTCTTAGTCTATAATATTAGAGTGTTAAGGCTTTAACCTTAAAACTAGCCTCTTCGACTTCCTTTATCCTTCCTTTGAAATCTCATAAAGCTTAATAGCAATATAGAGCGTATCCTTCCTTCAAACTGTTTAACGTAAAATTATTCTTACATTTATTTCTTAAAATTTTTCAGTTACTTCTTTGTCGCACGCTTTTATAAACGTAATATTGGCAAATTTTTTTACAATGATTCAACCCAGAACACGACTAAAATCGTTAAATAAACCAATAGCCATCAACATTAATAATGCTAACGCGCCAAACTTAAATCCTGTCTCTTGAATTTTCTCTGGCACTTCTTTACCAGTTAAAAGCTCTATAAGATAATAGAGTAAGTGTCCGCCATCAAGTACTGGAAGCGGTAAAAGGTTAATTATTCCTAAATTAATACTAATTAACGCTAAAAAGCCTAGAAAGTATACAAAACCATGACCTGCACTATTACCTGCACCTTGAGCAATACCAATAGGGCCACTTAGATTTTTTACCGATACATCGCCAGTAATAAGTTTCCCTATCATACTGAATGTTAAACTTGTCAAATTCCAAGTACGCTGAGCACTTTCTTTGAGAGAATCAATAGGCCCATAGCTTAATTCAATTAATAATGATTTTGGCCATGCATCTACTTTAGGAGCAACACCAATATATCCGATGATCTTTCCAGATTGTTTTACTGCATTAGGAATCACAGATAAAGTTATGATCTTACCTTGGCGATTAATAGTTAGTGGCACTTTTTCTTTTGGGAAGCGCTTTATCTCTTTAGCAAAAGCTATCCAGTCATCGGTCAATATCTCATTAACAGCAATGAGCTTATCACCGACTAAAAGACCAGCCAACTCAGCAGGACTCGCTTCTGCCACAGCAGCCAATTCATTATGTACTTTAGGTCTAAAAGGCGTAATACCTAAACTTGTTAAGGCCGACATTTTCTCTGGCGAGAACTGCCAATTACTGGTATCTAAGGTAAAAGTAGAAACATATTGGCTATCACCTTTTTTCGTTCTAATTGTAATTTCTTTATTGCCAATTTGCCCAATTAGCGCAAGGTTAACGTCTTGCCAGTCCCGAGTTGTACTGCCCGCGACACTAACAATCTCTGTGTCCTTTGTTAGATTAGCTTTTGCTGCAATTGAGCTTGGTATAATATTGCCAATCATTGGTTTTACACTTGGAACACCAATGAGGAACATTATATACAAAGCAAGTATCGCAAAAATAAAGTTAGCCAAAGGGCCTGCTGCGACAATAGCGATACGCTGGTAAACCGTTTTCGCGTTAAATGTTTTATCTTTATCTTCGGGCCGAACATCATCAACACGCTCATCTAACATTTTGACATAGCCACCTAAAGGTATTATTGCCAAAACATATTCAGTGCCGTCTTTGCCTATTTTTCGCCAAAGTGGTCGACCAAAACCAACAGAAAATCGCTCAACTTTAACACCGTTTTTTCTAGCAACCCAAAAATGGCCATATTCGTGTACTGTGACTAGGATACCTAAAGCAATAACAAAAGATCCTAGGTTCCAAAAAAAATCAATCATGTTACTTATTACCCTTTCGCAATACCGACATTGTTTGCAAGAAATCTGTTAACAATGTTTGCGCAAATGAACGCGCTTGCTCATCTAGGGCAATGACCTCATTAATATTATCTACCTTCTGTGAGACAAATTTTTTCACAGAAGTTTCATTTATTTTATAAATATCGGTAAATTTTATTTTTTCGTCTAAAAAAGCAGCGACAGCTATTTCATTGGCTGCATTAAGGGCAGTACAAGCAGCTTGACCTTGTTTACACGCTTCAATCGCGAGTTTTAGATTTGGATACCTTTCAAAATCAACAACTTGAAAATCAAAAGAGCTAGTATTAAAAAAATCTAGCGGTGCTACACCCGATTCAATACGATCAGGAAAACTCAAAGCGTGGGCTATTGGGGTACGCATATCTGGATTGCCCATTTGCGCGATCACCGAACCATCTTTGTATTGTACCATTGAATGTATAGTGCTTTGGGGATGTAAGACTACTTGAATATCTTCAGCCTCAACATTGAAGAGCCACTTAGCCTCAATAAATTCAAGGCCTTTATTCATCATAGTGGCTGAATCAACTGATATTTTACGGCCCATATCCCAGTTGGGGTGGGCGCATGCCTCTGAAGGTGTTACAGATTCGAGGGTTTCTATAGCTCGGGTTCTAAACGGTCCGCCAGAGCCAGTTAACAATATCTTACTGATACCGTTAGCAAGCAGTTGGCACTCCCCTATTTTAGTTTGTTGCTGAGATGGCAAACATTGAAAAATGGCATTATGCTCACTGTCGATAGGCAAAAGTTCTGCCCCAGAGGCTTTCACAGCAGCCATAAAAATAGCGCCTGATGTCACCAAAGCTTCTTTATTTGCTAATAGCACACGTTTCCCGGCATTCACGGCTGCGAGTGTGGGTAACAAACCAGAGGCGCCGACAATGGATGCCATCACTGTATCTGAAGTTTGACACTCGGCAATGTCAATTAAGGCTTGTTTGCCTGATAACACGGCAATATCACTAACATCAGCATCAAGTAGTTTTTGAGAAAGCAAAGAGGCATGCTCACTAGAAACTAGCACTACTTGCGATGGTTTAAATTCAATACATTGCTCAAACATCACCTCAACACTAGTAAAAGCAGCTAAACTGATTACTTGAAAACGATCAGGGTGGAGTCTTACCACATCGAGAGTACTACAACCAATAGAGCCCGTTGAACCTAATATACAAAGTTGACGTTTAGACACGTATTTACCCCAATTAATTTATCAAAATGCTAGAAAATAAAGAAACTATCAAGCAAGTAATAGGTAACAAAGAGCAAAAACAGGTGCTGTTGCCGTTAGACTATCTATTCTATCTAAGATACCGCCATGACCGGGTAGTATAGTACCACTATCTTTAACCCCAGCTTGTCGTTTAAACATACTCTCGGTTAAATCACCTAAAACAGAAATTGAGGTAATCAATAGTGTCACTAACAATGCAGTCATGAATTTATCACTTGACCATTGTAATGAAATTCCGACTATCACGGTTAATATGCCAGCACAAACAACACCACCTAAAAAACCTTCAATGGTTTTCCCAGGGCTAACATTGGGCATTAGTTTATGTTTACCGAGTGATTTTCCGACAAAGTAGGCACCTACATCCGCACTCCACACCAGCATAAACAAGTACATCAACAACTGCGCACCTTGAAACTCATCTAACATATAATCATTAGTACGCAAAACCATAAAGGCAAGCCATGTAGGTACTAAAGTTAACCAACCAAATAATGCAATTATAAATTTATTATTGGCCCAAAAGGGGCTCGACTTGGGGTATGAAAACATCAAAAAAGCAGCGAATAACCACCAAATAGTACTTAACCACAGCATTGAAGTAATTTCATGTTGTATACCAGATATCACTAACCATGTTTCATCCACCGGTAACATAAACCATAAAAGCGCTATTAAAGCGCTAGTCATTACAACATAGCCTAAACGTTGAATAGTATTAACCAACCCCATAAAACGGGCCCATTCCCATGCACCTATGGCAATAATTGCCATTAAAAGTCCTGCGAAATAGCTAATGGGTAAATAGAAAATTGCTGAGACTGCAGCTGGTGCTAATATTAAAGCCGTTATAATTCGTTGTTTTAACAAGGGCTACCCTTTTATTTTTAGTAGATAGTTTAATGGACTATACGCTAGTCAGGCAAGCTCTGAGTACTGGTACTCGGCTTGCTGTTTTTAATTATATTTTTCTTAATTATATTGTTTGCTAACTATATTTTTGCGTTTCTTGCTTGTTCGCCAGTTTTACCAAAACGACGCTCACGGTGATCAAAGCAGCTAATGGCTTCTAGAAATTGCATTTCATTAAAATCAGGCCATAGCGTATCTGTGAAATAAAGTTCAGCATAAGCTGCTTGCCATAAGAGAAAATTACTAATGCGATAATCACCACCGGTACGAATGAGCAGATCTAATGTAGGGAGGTCTGCTAGACAGGTTTGCTCATTGAGTGACTCTTCGTTGATATCATCAAGGGTCATAGTGCCTTGCTTGACATCAGAGGCTAATTTTTTAGCCGCTTGAACGATATCCCAACGACCACCATAATTTGCTGCAATAGATAAAACTAAACCTGTATTATCTGCGGTAAGTTGCTCTGATTTAGCAATGTTTTTTTGTAATTTATCAGAAAAACGGCTTAAATCACCCACCACTTGAAAGCGAATATTATGCTTATGTAAACGCTTAACTTCTTTAGTTAACACATACATAAACAAATCCATCAGTACACCAACTTCTTTTGCCGGGCGTTGCCAATTCTCACTACTAAAAGCGAAGAGTGTCAACGCTTTAATATTCGATTTTCGTGCACTAGCAACAACCGCTCGCACTGATTCAACACCAGCTTTGTGCCCTGAAACTCGTCCCTTACCTTGTAGCTGTGCCCAGCGACCATTACCATCCATGATGATAGCAATATGTTGAGGAATATTTTTATTATCAGCCTGTTCAGCTAAAACTTCGATTTTATTCACTTAACAATTTTCCATTTATTATCTAAGTCACTATTAATAAAAAAACGCCAGTTGACTGAATAGCAGCAACATGGCGTTATTTTATTAGAAGAACTTATATTTCCATTAGTTCCGCTTCTTTCTTCACAAGCACTTCATCCACTTGCTTCACAAAAATATCGGTGATCTTTTGAATTGAATCTTCAGCTTGATGATGATCATCTTCACTGATTTCCTTTTCTTTTAACAGACTTTTAAAATCAGAATTTGCATCACGGCGAATATTACGGATAGCAACTTTGCCGCCTTCGGCTTCACCACGAACTACTTTAACCAAATCTTTACGACGTTCTTCTGTAAGCGGTGGTAATGGAATACGTATTAGCGTGCCATTCGATTGAGGATTTAAACCTAAATCAGATTTCATAATTGCTTTTTCAACAGCTGAAATCATACCTTTATCAAAAACCGTAATAGAAAGATTACGTGCATCAGGCACTGAAACATTACCTACTTGATTTAATGGGGTATCCATGCCGTAATATTCAACAACAATATTATCTAATAATGAGGCATGTGCACGACCCGTTCTTATTTTAGTCAAACTAGTTTTCAAAGCATCGATACTTTTGCCCATACGGTCTTGAGCATCTTCAATTATTTCATCTATCACGATAATTTCCCTAAATATTAATAAGTTAATTTAAGCCCAGGTTTTGTATCCCTCTAGGCTTACTCACTCTTAGTTTTGACTTAAGTCTCAATACGTTTTTTGTGTGAAATCACTGTGCCTTCACTACCGCCCATAATGACAGATTTCAATGCACCAGCTTTATTCATATTAAATACACGAATAGGCATATTATGATCACGTGCTAAAGTAAAGGCAGCTAAGTCCATCACTTTTAATTCTTTGTCGAGTACTTCATCATAACTTAGTTCAGTATAAAGCTCAGCTTCGGGGTTTTTCACTGGATCTTCTGAATATATCCCATCAACTTTTGTTGCTTTAAATACAGCATCAGCTTCGATTTCTATACCGCGTAAACATGCTGCTGAATCTGTAGTGAAAAATGGATTACCTGTACCAGCAGAAAAAATCACTACACGACCAGATTTTAATAAACTGATGGCATTTGCCCAATTGTAACGTTCACATACACCGGCTAAATCTATGGCTGACATCAAACGTGTATTTACAAATGCACGATGTAGCGCGTCACGCATTGCTAAGCCATTCATTACGGTAGCAAGCATACCCATTTGATCGCCAACAACACGATTCATACCGGCTTCAGCTAAACCAGCACCACGAAATAAATTACCACCGCCGATAACTAGACCCACTTGGATACCCATTTCTACCAGCTCTTTGATTTCTTGAGCCATGCGGTCAAGTACTTTAGGATCAATTCCAAAACCCTCGTCCCCCATTAGCGCTTCACCACTGAGTTTTAATAGAATTCGTCGATAAGCAGGTTTAGGATTGGTTGTCATAGGGAGAAATTCCTGTCGCGGTTAAAGTAATAAAATTTAAGCAAAAAAATAGCCGAGGTCAAAAGACCGCGGCTATTTTAATACGTTTAGCCCACACACGATAGTCTAAACTGAAAAAACTCTATTTTTATTCCATAAAGAGTAAAAAATAGGCATAAAAAAACGCCTACCAAAGTAGACGTTTTTTAGTAATTCAGGCTATTTGATTCTGCTAGTAATAAAACTAAACTATCAAATAAAACGAATTAAGCTTTAGCAGCAGCAATCTGTGCTTCTACTTCAGCAGCGAAATCTTCTTCTTTCTTCTCGATACCTTCACCAACTTCTAAACGTACGAAGTTAGAAACAGTGATACCTTTCTCAGTAAGAACAGCACCAACAGTTTTCTTAGGTTCCATGATGAAAGCTTGACCAGTTAAAGAAACTTCACCTGTAAACTTCTTCATGCGGCCTGTAACCATCTTCTCAGCGATTTCTTCAGGCTTGCCTTCGTTCATCGCCATTTCGATTTGAATGCGCTTTTCATTGGCAACAACATCAGCGGGAACGTCATCAGGAGTTAAGAACTCAGGCTTGCTTGCAGCAACGTGCATAGCAATATGCTTAAGTGATTCTGCATCACCTTCACCAGCAACAACAACACCAATAGTAGCGCCATGGCTATATGATGCTAAAGTAACACCTTCAATGTATTCTACGCGACGAACATTGATGTTTTCACCAATTTTAGTCACAAGCGTAATACGCTTTTCTTCGAATTGTGCTTGTAGCTCTGCGATTGTTACTTTTGAAGCAAGGGCCGCATCAGCAACTTCGTTAGCAAAACCTAAGAAGTTATCATCTTTTGCTACGAAATCAGTTTGACAGTTAACTTCAACTAATGCAGCAACGCCGCCAGCAGTTTTAATTAAAATAGCACCTTCAGCAGCGATATTACCAGCTTTCTTAGCCGCTTTAGCTTGACCGTTCTTACGCATATTTTCAATCGCAAGTTCCATGTCGCCTTCAGCTTCTACTAAAGCATTTTTACAATCCATCATGCCCGCAGCTGTGCGTGCACGAAGTTCTTTAACCATTGCAGCAGTAATTGCCATGAGTTAATTCCTCGGTTTTCAGTTATCCCCTAATTTGAATTATCAGTAAATCAATGTAGGGTATAAATATTAAATAAGTTGCCACAAAAGCGTGCTTTTGTGGCAATAGAAAATAAACGTATTGTTAACTAAGATTACTCAGCTTCAACAAAACCGTCTTTTTCAGCTTGTACTACGATGTTTTGCTCACGGCCGCTAAGCACTGAGTTAGCAACAGCATCACAGTATAAAGTGACAGCACGAATTGCATCATCGTTACCTGGAACAACGTAATCAACGCCATCAGGGTTTGAGTTAGTATCAACAACAGAAATTACTGGGATACCAAGGTTGTTTGCTTCTTTAATAGCAATGTGCTCGTGATCAGCATCAATGATAAATAAAACGTCAGGTAAACCACCCATGTTTTTGATACCACCTAAGCTTTTATCAAGCTTTTCCATTTCACGAGTACGCATTAACGCTTCTTTCTTAGTTAACGCTTCGAAAGTACCGTCAGTGCTTTGAGATTCTAAATCTTTTAAACGTTTGATAGATTGACGAACTGTTTTCCAGTTAGTCAACATACCACCTAACCAACGGTGGTTAACGAAAAACTGATCAGATTTGATCGCAGCGTCTTTGATTGCATCACTTGCAGCACGCTTAGTACCTACAAATAATACTTTACCTTTTTTCGATGAAACATTGTTTACAAAAGCAAGTGCTTCATTGAACATTGGAACTGTTTGTTCAAGGTTAATGATATGAACTTTATCGCGAGCACCAAAAATGAACGGTTTCATTTTTGGATTCCAGTAACGAGTTTTGTGACCGAAGTGAACACCTGCTTTAAGCATATCGCGCATTGAAACGTTTGACATTTTTCTTTCCTTTATGGGGTTAAGCGTTCATACATCCAATATACACGACTCTTTTATTTCGACTTTCATAGCCAAAAGCTGAGCACCCCGGTATACCTTTAATAGATGTATGTGAGTTTATAATAATGACTTATAAGCCAAAAAACTAAAAAGCCTCTTGTTCAAATAGCCGATTTAAATTGTCACTTAACCAAGCTAACCCCTTTATTGTCGTTTATAAAAAAGACAAATCAGATTAACTAAAAATTAAGCGCCGCATTTTATACCATAAAAAGGATCCTTTAGCGAGGTAAAAATGATTTGTCATCAAATGTCGATTTATAGTGGGATATTCGGACAAGGCGAGTTAAAATCATCAGATATAGATATATTTAATTAAAATCATCAACTTTTGTAGAGTAAATAATGGCAGCAGAATTATTTTTCATTTATGACAGTCACTGTCCGTGGAGTTATGCAGCAACTCCCTTAGTGAATGCGGTAAACCAAGCGTTACCAGAAGTGGCTTTGAATTTATGGCATTGCGCCTACTTTTCAGATGCCGACGGCGAGAATATAATAACCAAACAACAAATAGCTCAAGTTAAAGAATTGTCTTCGGTTAACTTTTCACCTGATTATATGAGTAAGTTAACACAAGGAAAAGATTCTACCTTATGTGCCAACCTCATGACTTGGGCTGTAGGTAAAACACCACAGCAAGCATTAGCATTATTAAACGCTCTGCAAGCAGCACATTTCTCAGCAGGTAATGACCTAAGTGAGCAAGCAGATTTGAACGACATCATTGATGAGTTCAAATTATCTGTACCGGCAAAAGTGATTAATAAAACCAAATTAACCACTGATGCGGCGGCACAAGTGCATGAGATTTATGCACTACAAGATATAATAGGAACTCAAGCCATTCCTGCATTATTATTGGCTATAGATGATGAACTCATCCTACTTAATCACAATTTTTACCTAGAAGATCCTAATGCCATCGTTGATGCGATAAAATTAGAGTTAAATAAATACAGTTAACTTGCTATCTTATTAGCACGTTGTTCATCGATAATGATGAAATCATACCAATGACATTAATTATGGATTATAGCTTCCATTGTAAATAAGCAATGAAAATAAATCTTCAAAAGCAAGGCGCTTGATTGAGTAATAGCTGACTATTACAATTGAAAGCAACGACGTTATTGGATATTTAGGCCACTTACAAATGATCACTTAGTTATTGGTATTAAAATTAATTGAAAGCTTAGTCACAAATAATAATGCGACTAGCGTAAACTAAAAGAGATAGAACACGATGGCCATCACCATAAAAAGCCAAGACGAAATAGCCAAAATGCGTATTGCTGGACAATTAGCTGCTGACGTTTTAGAAATGATCGCTCCGCATGTAAAAGCTGGTGTTAGCACTGATGAACTCAATACCTTATGTGCCGATTACACAGAAAATGTTCAACACGCTATATCTGCACCACTAAACTACCATCACTTCCCAAAGTCTATTTGTACTTCTGTTAATCATGTTGTTTGCCACGGTATTCCTGATGCAACAGTGTTAGGTGATGGCGATATTATTAATATTGATATCACCGTAATTAAAGACGGTTATCATGGTGATACCAGTAAAATGTTTATTATTGGTGAACCATCAGCTGAAGATAATCGCCTATGTCGTATTACTCAAGAGTCACTTTATTTAGCACTCAAGAAAGTTAAGCCAGGCGCCACTTTTGGTGAAATTGGCGCAACTATTCAAAAGTTCATTAAAAAATCAGGTCGTTATTCTATTGTTAAAGACTATTGTGGTCATGGTATAGGTAAAGAGTTTCATGAAGAACCACAAATTATGCACTATAAAAATAATGACAAAACTAAAATGGAAGTAGGCATGTGTTTCACCATTGAACCCATGGTGAACTTAGGCCGCGCAGGTACTACTTTAGACAAAACTGATAACTGGACTGTTTATACAGCCGATGGTAAAAGATCCGCGCAATGGGAACACACCATTGTAGTAACTAAAACCGGTTGTGAGATTTTAACTTTACGTAAAGAAGAAACAATTGCGCGTATATTACATAATTAGTATATAAACCTGTTACCACTCAAAGTGTAGGATTTCAGTAGGCGTTGAAATGATTGTAGGCAAGTAAAATAATTAAAGCATAACCATTCTATGATTTGATTGTTTAGCCTTGTGTAAAGTAATTTTACGCCCATCAAAGAATTGTTAGAGTAACATTACTCAGCATTGCTGTGACTTATAATATAATAAGTGTCAGCGTTTTGAATTGGACTAGCTAAAGCACTCTGAAGTATATATCTTGACTGGTAGCGGGTATAAAATACCTAACAGATTAACCGCTATAGATAAAAGGTAAGCTCTTGACTAGTCATTCCGTATCAGAACATATAGTACCACCGCATTTTATTGAGAAGTTAGCCGTTAGTGCTGACTTTTTATCTACTCGTGATATCTGCCAATTAAGCCAAACATTTAATACTTGGATAAAAGACGTTTTTATCGATAACGATATAAATGATTTATTAGCTGCGCGGGCTGTTTTTGTAGATGCTATTTTAAAGAAGCTTTGGTGTCAGCACCACCTTGATGAGTTTCAAATCACCTTGATTGCGGTGGGCGGCTATGGTCGTGGAGAATTACACCCTCAATCCGACGTTGATATATTACTATTAACACAAGAAGAAGTTGAGCTAGAACTTGAAGAAAAAATATCAAGTTTCATTACCCAACTTTGGGATATTAAACTTGATATTGGCCACAGTGTTCGTTCCATTAAAGAATGCTTAAAACAAGCGGTAAAAGAAGTAACCGTTGCTACCAATTTAATGGAGATGCGACAAGTTGCTGGTAATGAGACGCTTACTCAGCAGTTAACTCCTTTATTAAGTGAAGATGTTTTTTGGACCTCTGAAAGGTTCTTTATTGCCAAATGTAAAGAACAAGAAGCTAGACACCAACAATACCGTGGCGCCGCATATACCCTTGAACCGAATTTAAAAGCGAATCCCGGTGGTTTACGTGATATTCAAACTATCGCTTGGGTGGCCAAACGACACTTTTCAGCCGACTCTCTAGAAGAGCTTGTTGAGCACAACTACCTCTATCCAAATGAATTTTTTGAGCTGTTAGAATCACAAGATTATCTATGGCGAATGCGCTTTGCATTGCACTTTGTTGCGGGACGTAGTGAAAACCGCCTCTTATTTGATTATCAAGCTGATGTTGCGAAAATGATGGGTTTTGGTGATGAAGGCAAAGCCCCTGTAGAACGAATGATGAAGCGTTTTTTTCGTATTATCGCTCGAGTGACTGAATTAAATACCATGCTGCTACAGCATTTTGAACAAGCTATTATTAAAAAGCCTGAACAGAGTAGCGTGAGTATTATCAATCAAGATTTTGAAATGGTTGATAAACTAATCAATACAAGAAATGATCGTATTTTTATGCGACCTGTCAAAATGATTGAAATGTTTTTAATTATTGCTCAAGAGCCTGGTATTAAAGGTATACACTCACATACGATGAGATTAATGCGCAATGCACGCAGACGATTAATTTCTGGGTTAATTGATTATGCTGAATGTCGCCGAATGTTTATGGCGATTATTCGTCATCCACGTGGTTTGGGTTTAGCATTAACTTTGATGCACAGACATAGCATACTAAGTTCATACTTACCGCTATGGCGTAATATTGCCGGGCAAATGCAATTCGACCTTTTCCATGCATACTCAGTGGATGAGCACAGCTACCGAGTGATTAAGAATTTACACCAGTTTAGTCAAAAAGAGCATAATCATAAATTTCCATTGTGTAGCAAAATAGTACAAAAAATTCGAAAGCCTGAGGTACTCTATCTAGCTGGATTTTTTCATGATATTGGCAAAGGTCGTGGTGGTGATCATGCTAAATTAGGTGCTGTAGATGCCTTAACTTTTTGCTTATCGCATCAATTGAGCAGACATGACAGCAATATGGTGGCATGGCTTGTTGAACACCATTTATTAATGTCGGTTACTGCCCAGCGTCGTGACATTAATGACGAAAACGTCATTCGAACTTTTGGTGAAATAGTCCGAGACGAGGCACATTTAAATTACCTCTATTGTTTAACCGTTGCTGATATGCGCGGTACTAACGAAAGCCTTTGGAATAACTGGAAAGCAAACCTACTTGAAGAGCTTTATTTTAATACCTTGAGTGCTTTTAGACATGGCTTAGAGAAACCCGTAGAAGTACGCTCTAAGATTCGTGAAAACCAGCAACAAGCTTTGGCTTTATTAAGCGAACAAAATATAGATGAACAAAGTATTAAAGCCTTATGGCGTGAATTTAGAGTTGACTATTTTTTACGCTACTCACCAGAGCAAATAGCCCGACAATGTCAAAACATTCTCGAACATGATAGAGAGAAACCACTGGTATTAATTAGTCCTGTACCCTATAGAGGTGGTACGGAAGTATTTATTTTCACAAAAGAGAAAAATAATACTTTCGCCAATACCGTTTCCTTTTTGGTCACGAAAAAATTATCGATTCATGATGCAAAGATTATTACCACGAAAACCGGCTATACCGTAAATACCTTTGTAGTACTCGACAGTCGTAATAAGCCTTTAAGAGAACGCTTTTATACCAAGGAAATGAGTCAAACCTTAGTTGATAGACTACAGCAAGTAAATATCTGCGAGCTTCCTGAACCAAAGCTTGCAAGACACATGAAAAAATTTAAAGTACCACTGCGCGTCAGCTTTATTAAAATACATGCAAAAAGCCGAACCATGATAGAGATAATAGCCTTGGATAGACCCGGTTTATTGTCCAATATTAGCCAAGTATTTCTAGAAGAACGGATTAATATTCACTCAGCAAAAATAACCACCTTTGGTGAGAAAGCTGATGATGTTTTTACTATTTCTACTATAGAAGATGATGCCCTAACCGTGGAAGAGCAAGAAGCCCTAGCACTGCGATTAACACAAGAAATTGATTAATAAATTCTTTATAAACAAATAAATTTCAAATAGGAAAGCCTAATGACAGATTTAACACATTTAGCCAGCGTAATTGAACAAGCCTTTGAAGAAAGAGCCAATATTTCGCCTGCAACCGTTTCAAGTGATATTAAAAACGCAGTGCTTGATGCTTTAGCCGCATTAAACAACGGTAGTGCGCGCGTAGCAGAGAAAGTAGATGGCAGTTGGCATGTAAACCAATGGCTTAAAAAAGCGGTATTACTTTCTTTTCGTATCTGGGATAACCAAGTAATTGATGGTGCAGAAAGTACTTTTTTTGACAAAGTACCCATGAAGTATGAAGGTTACACGCAAGCAATGTTTGAAGCTGACGGTGTTCGTGTAGTACCTGGCGCAAGTGTTCGTACTGGTAGTTTTATTGGTAAAAATGTTGTGGTAATGCCGAGCTTTGTCAATATCGGCGCTTTTGTCGATGAAGGTTGTATGGTAGATGCTTGGGCAACGGTTGGATCTTGTGCACAAATTGGAAAAAATGTGCATTTATCTGGCGGTGTCGGCATTGGTGGGGTATTAGAGCCTTTACAAGCTGGACCAACCATTATTGAAGATAACTGTTTTATTGGCGCACGTTCAGAAATCGTTGAAGGCGTTATAGTAGAAGAAGGTGCAGTAATTTCTATGGGCGTTTATATCGGCCAAAGCACCCGTATTTTTGACCGTGAAACAGGTGAAGTACATTATGGACGAGTGCCTGCTGGTTCAGTAGTAGTGCCAGGTAATTTACCTTCAGCTTGTGGTACATACAGTTTATACGCTGCGATTATCGTGAAGAAAGTTGATGCCAAAACGCTAGCAAAAGTTGGTATCAACGAATTATTGCGCGCGGTATCAGAAGAGTAATTATTATTAAAAAATGAATAGCTAAAAATTTGACGCTATTTAATACAATCAGGCTTGTTCTGTACTTAATTACTAATAAATAAGTATTGAATGAGCTTTTTTATGAAATAAATAAAAAGAACTAAAATATTATCGGTCCACTTTAGTTAATATTTTCATAGTATTATCATTTTTAAAATCCCCTCCTTTTTAAAACTCAACTTTCTGGTATAACACTTGCTCTATTGATACTAATTCAATCGCATTATTTATCATTAGGTTTGTTATGAAAGTGTTTAAAATAGCAGTCTGCTTACTTTGTTTTCTGGTACTCGGAGCTTGTTCTAATACCATGCAAGTAAAGTCAGGCAGTGAAAACAACCACTACTTTGCTAAAGAATTTAGCCATAATGAATTTACCACATACCATAAAGGCTCTGTTAAGAAGTCAGCATCATCAGATCACGAGTTGATGCTTTCATTACTTAACAGACCCATGCCTGAAGATCAGCGAATGATGTTAGCCTTTGCTCAACGCCAAGCGAATTACTTTCCCGATAGCACTATTGTTGGTGTACAAATTAAAGGTGATAAAAAGAATCAAGATATGAATACGAGAACAAGATCACAATATGCGCAGACTATTGCTAAGGATATCAATGCAATTACAATGAGCACTATGCCAAAGTAGTACTATTGGCTGTAATTATGCTTTGGTATTATTTTAACTAAATCAGCTTATAAACAATTATTTACTTTTCAGCTTTGATATTTATTCATCATCCTAATCACAACAAATAAACCTATTAATTACTGCCCATAACGATTACTAATAAAATTCCTAAAACAAACAGTCATAGTTGTAACTAACCTTTAACTATAAGAATACTTTAGTGTTATAATTGCCTTTTACAGCCCTTTAAGGCTTATTGGTACTCACTTTACTATTACCCACTTATATCCATTTAAACGATAATAGTTTGGTAACAAGGCATATAACATGACTCAAGATGAAATGAAAAACGCAGCCGCCATTAAGGCATTAGAATTCATTGAAAATGATACTATCGTCGGTGTTGGTACAGGTTCAACAGTTAACTATTTCATTGATGCTCTAGCCTCTATGAAAGATAAAATAGCAGGTGCTGTTTCTAGCTCAGAAGAGTCAACTAAGCGTTTAAAAGCACACGGTATTGAGGTGTTTGATTTAAACAGCGTTGATGTCTTAGATGTATACATTGATGGTGCAGATGAAATCACTCGTCATATGGCAATGATCAAAGGCGGTGGTGCGGCATTAACCCGTGAAAAAATTGTTGCGGCTGTCGCCAAAAAATTTATTTGTATTGCCGATGATTCAAAACAAGTAAAGGTATTGGGTAACTTCCCATTACCGGTTGAAGTCATTCCTATGGCGCGTAGTTATGTCGCGCGCGAATTAGTAAAGTTAGGTGGTGACCCAGTTTATCGTCAAGGAGTAACCACAGACAACGGTAACGTTATTCTTGATGTATATAATCTTGAAATCCTCGATCCTAAAGCACTAGAAAATCAAATTAACGGTATTGTGGGTGTTGTGACTAATGGTTTATTCGCACTTCGTGGCGCTGACATATTAGTACTTGGCAGCACAAATGGTATTCAAGTTATCCAATAAGTTGTTCGTCGCATCTAGTTTTTAAGTAAAAAATCAGATTTTGAGCATATTTATTCGATATTGTGCTCAATAAATCCTTTAGAGTTTATACACTATATGATATGTTAAACCTCTATTTAGATATCTAGCCATCTAAACGAAAATTTATTTAGCCGTTTAATTTTGATAAGTGAAGCCAATTTATGATCATTGCCAACCAAAACTCATTAGCAAAAAGTAAGATTAAAATTTTATTACTTGAAGGCTTGCACCCAAGCTCTCTAGAAGAATTGAAGCTAAAAGGTTATTCAAATATTGAATCGCTTAAAACCTCGTTATCAGAAAGTGAGTTAATTGAAAAAATTGCAAATGTTCATTTTATCGGCATTCGCTCACGTACTCAATTAACTGAGAAAGTGCTTAGTCATGCGAATAAGTTAGTTGCTATTGGTTGTTTTTGTATTGGTACCAACCAAGTTGATTTAAAAGCAGCTCAAACTCGTGGCATACCAGTTTTTAATGCACCCTTTTCAAATACCCGTTCAGTTGCTGAGCTTGTCCTTGGTGAAACATTGTTATTACTTCGTGGCATACCAGAAAAAAGTGCAAAAGCTCATCGTGGTGAATGGTTTAAATCGGCCGTTGGCTCAGTTGAAGCTCGTGGTAAAGTGCTAGGTATTATTGGTTACGGTCATATTGGTATGCAACTAGGTATTTTGGCAGAAACTTTAGGTATGAGAGTACGCTTTTATGACGTAGAAACTAAATTACCTTTAGGTAATGCAAGTCAAGCGCCATCGTTAGATGCATTACTTGGTGAAGCGGACGTAGTAAGCTTACATGTACCCGAAACAGTGCAAACGCAAAATATGATTGCACAAGCGCAATTTGAAGCAATGAAAGAAGGCGCTATTTTCATTAATGCTTCTCGTGGTACCGTGGTTGATATTGAAGCTTTAGCACAAGCTTTGGATAGTAAAAAAATAGCTGGGGCTGCAATTGATGTATTTCCTGTGGAGCCAAAAAGTAATAATGACGAGTTTATCTCGGCTTTACGTGGGTTTGATAATGTTATCTTAACGCCACATATTGGTGGTAGTACCAAAGAAGCACAAGCCAATATTGGCTTAGAGGTCGCAACCAAACTCGCTAAATATTCAGATAATGGTTCGAGTCTATCTGCGGTTAACTTCCCTGAAGTATCTTTACCTGATCACTATTTGCCAGGGCAAAAGAATACCAGCCGTTTATTACATATTCACCATAACCAACCAGGTGTTTTGACTCAAATTAACCAAGCATTTGCTGAACACAATATAAATATTGCAGCACAATACTTACAAACCGATGACAAAATTGGTTATGTAGTTATTGATCTTGATTCTGAAGATAGTACTTTGGCACTAGAACAGTTAAAACACGTTGATGGCACTATACGCGCTAGAATATTGCATTAATTAGCTAAAGGCTGAAATCCCCTTTACTTATACCAAGTTGATTAAGTTCTTTCCCACTCAGCGAGAATTAAAAGGCTTATAGGCAAGGCATTGATTGTAGATAATGGTTATTCAGGAGAATATGCTCCTGCATTCTCTAATAAG
>MAAF01000023.1 GCA_002163005.1 Colwellia psychrerythraea
CATTGCTCTGCTCGAATAAAGGCAAAGCAGTGAGCAATTGTGGCAACAATATGGCAATTTCAGAAATTAAGCGCGTTAACGAGTAAAGTTAGATATAGTCGATGTAATAAAGGGTATAGCTATTAGCTTCAAGACAATCAAAAGTGAATAAAAATGAGTAAACGAATTGCCATCGTAGAAGATGAAGCGGCTATTAGAGAAAACTATGCAGATGTATTGCGTAGCCAAGGCTATCAAGTGCAAACCTATGCAGATAGATCTAGCGCTACCCAAGCCTTTAATCTACGTTTACCCAACTTAGTCATTTTAGACATAGGTTTGAATGATGAATATGACGGTGGCTTTGTTTTGTGTCAGCAACTCAGAGCTAAGTCGGCTACTTTACCTATTATATTTTTAACCGCACGTGACAATGATTTTGATACTGTCTCTGGTTTACGGATTGGCGCCGATGACTATCTAACCAAAGATATTAGCTTACCTCACTTAACAGCACGAATATCAGCATTATTTCGCCGCCAAGAAGCACTAAAGAAACCCGTTAACGATGAACATATCACTCGCTCTGGTGCACTTACGGTGGATAGCCAACGTATGAGTATTACCTGGCAAAACAGGTCTATTGATTTAACCATTACCGAATTTTGGTTAGTTCATGCATTAGCCAAAAATCCTGGTCATGTTAAAAATCGTACACAACTGATGAGTGATTCAAAAATATATGTGGATGACAGTACTATCACTTCACATATCAAACGAATTCGCAAAAAATTTATGCAACACGACAGCAGTTTTGACTGCATCGAAACCGTTTATGGCATGGGCTATCGCTGGTTAAGTGCTAAAAACACTACCGATGATGAAGCTTAATATGGCTAATATGGTTAATAGTAAACGCTTCAAATTACGTTTTGGTCTGAGATCAAAACTGTTATTGCTTTCAAGTTTTCTGTTTGTTATTCCTTGGTTTGGTTATCAATATGTTTGGGAAATGGAAAAGTATTTGCGCTTTGGACAAGAGCAAACATTAGTAGGTACCGCACGAGCGCTAGCGACTGCGTTGCATGAGCGTGAAAATCTCTTTAATAATCAAGCGAGTTTTTTACCTGATGTTGAACAAGGCAAAGATCTTTATGGTTATAAATTGACGGAAGCAGTTCAATTAGACGGTTTACATAACGATTGGCCTGACTTTAACCAACGCACACACTTTTATCACCAGCAACAACAGCTATTTGCCAACGAGCCATTAAGCCTTAACTTTAAAGCGAGTGTAGGTAAATACGATAATTATCTGTATTTGTTTTTTCAGGTCGTTGATAACCACATGATCTTTCGTGGTAAAAATACCCGAAGTATCACCAATAACGATCATTTAGCTCTGTCTTTTAGTGATACGAACAATACGTTAAATCGCTTTATTATCAGTAATAAACAAGCGGGTTGGATATCTGCCTTTGCGCTTACTGATGATGACACTGCTATTCCTGCGCCGGCACCACATATTCAAGGACACTGGTTATCAACGCCACAAGGCTATAATGTCGAGTTAAGAGTACCTTTAGACAATTTAGGCGATAACATTGCTTTTGCTTTTTATGACGTAGATAAAATTGATGGTGAAGCAGTCTCTGCAATTGGCTCTGCAGATCCCAGTAAAGAAGAAAGTTTGGGGACCATTGTGGTACCTTCGCCCGAGATTGAGCGTATTGTTAAAGGCATGCGTTATACTAATTCTAGCATTTGGGTTGTTGATCAACACCACCGAGTGCTCGCTAGCGCAGGTTCACTAAAGTCTGCTAGTGGTGTATGGCATGCGAAGGAAAAGCAGCCCAAAGAAGATGAAAAAAGTAGTCTCTGGTATCAGTTTAAGCAACAATTTTTATTGCCTCTGTATTATAAAATATTAACTAAACCGTCAACAGACTTTATCGACCAACTCTATGATGCACAACATTTACAAGGCTCGCATATTGTTAATGCGTTAAGTGGAAAGGCAACCTCTCAATGGCGTTTAACGACCGATAAAAAAGCGCTAGTACTCTCTGCGGCTTACCCCATCTTTATTAACAACCAAGTAAAAGGTGCTGTCATTGTCGAAGAAACGACTAACGGTATACGTAGCTTAAGAAATCGCGCTTTAGAAAAATTATTTACCGTCATTTTAGCGATTATGAGCTTAGGCGCCTTGGCCTTTATTTTATTTGCTTCACGCATTTCATCACGTATTCGAGATTTATCTAGTCAAGCCGAATTAGCCATTGATAAGCAAGGACGAATTATTGGCCAAATGCAGGCTTCCAACAGTAATGATGAAATAGGTGATTTATCGCGCAGTTTTACCACCGCAGTTAACCGCTTAAGTGAGTACAATCACTATTTAGAAAACATGTCTTCTCGTTTATCTCATGAATTAAGAACCCCGATAGCTGTGGTTAAAACCTCATTAGATAACTTAAGTTTACAAGAAATGCAGCAAGCTCAAACAGATAAAAGTAACAGTCCTTATATTGAAAGAGCGCAAACCGGTATTAATACCTTAAATTTAATTCTCACCAATATGAGTGAAGCAACTCGCCTTGAACAAATGTTATCAAGCACTGAAAAAATTGATTTTGATTTACAGCAGGTTGTTAAAGGCTGTATTTCTGGCTATCAGCAAATATATCCCAAGGTGACCTTCGTCTTGAATATCGACATAAAGCAGCCCAAAACAAACGCATTCCTTTTGCATGGCTCACCTGAACATATAGTGCAATTGTTAGACAAGGTGATCAGTAATGGCGTGGAATTTAGCCAAGACAATATCATCACAATCGAGTTGAAACAGAGCAGTAATAAGCACAATGCTGAACTGCTTATTAGCAATAATGGCATTTTATTACCAGAGCAGCTCAGCGAAAGTTTATTTGATTCCATGGTGTCATTGCGTGATGAAAACCAAAAAGCGCAAAATAAACAAGTGGTGCCACACCTTGGTTTAGGTTTATATATTTCACGCTTAATTTGCCAATTTCATCAGGGAAATATCAGCGCTTATAATCATCAAAACCCTGCTGGTGTTACCGTTCATATTAGTTTGCCTACCAAGGTCTAATAACAACTTTTTTTGAGTCGCGCTTATACTGGGACTCTCTTTACCCACAAAAGATAGCCATTATTTTACTCAACAAAATATCTAGTCAGCACCTTAAAGGTGATATCTTCGGCGGTTTAACTGCTGCAGTAATCGCATTACCCTTAGCATTAGCCTTTGGCGTATCATCAGGGGCTGGGGCTATAGCCGGTGTTTACGGTGCTATTTTTGTTGGTTTTTTTGCTGCGCTCTTTGGTGGAACCGCCACACAAATCTCCGGTCCAACCGGGCCTATGAGTGTGGTCATGGCTTTAGTGTTCACGCAATTAATCGGTAGTCATCCTGATACTGGTTTGGTGCTCGCTTTTACCTGTGTCATTTTAGCTGGCTTATTCCAGATATTATTCGGTTTACTCAAGCTAGGTAAGTATTTTGTTATGGTGCCTTATCCCGTTATTTCTGGCTTTATGACCGGCATTGGCATCATTATTATTCTACTGCAAATATCGCCACTTTTAGGTAATGCAGGGGACAGTAACGCGTTAGCAGCCTTAATGAATATTCCCAAAGCACTCAGTCAGCAAAATACTTTTGCGACGGTACTGGGTGTGATCACCTTGTTGCTTATGATTTACTGGCCTGAAAAATGGACCAAGATAATCCCCGCACCATTGTTTGCTTTAATCACATTAACCGTCATTAGTGCGACATTTTTTACCCAACAAGGTATCTCTGTTATCGGGCAAATTCCGACGGGATTTCCGAGTTTATCACTGCCTAGCCTATCGTTAGAGTCACTGTATCAAGTTAGCTACTTTGCCTTTTTATTAGCGGTTTTAGGCGCTATCGACTCATTACTTACCTCAATGGTTGCAGATACGCTGACCGAGACTCACCACGATAGTGATAAAGAGCTGATCGGCCAAGGAATTGCGAATACTATTGCGGGTTTTTTTGGTGCATTACCGGGCGCAGGGGCGACCATGCGTACTGCTATTAATATTCGTGCTGGCGGTAAAACAGCCCTATCAGGCATCATACATTCTATTACTTTACTCATTGTTATTCTTTGGGCAGGAGATTACGCACAGTATATTCCCCATACTGTTTTGGCAGGTATGCTAATTAAAGTGGGTCTTGATATTATTGATTGGCGTTTTATTTTTCAGATAAAAAAAGTTGGATTATTTTCCGCTGCTTTAATGTTATTAGTATTGCTGCTTACCGTTTTTGTCGATTTAATCACTGCGGTGTTAGTCGGTATGTTCATCGCAAATTTAGTGACATTAGATCGTTTAACTCATATTCAACTTGATAATATTACCTTTAAAAGAGGGGATGAGTTAATCAGTGAAATAAGCAGTGAAACACCATCAAACATGACGAATATAGCGTTAACGGATGATATTCAAAATAAGCTGAGTAAATCCTTAGCAAACACGCTTTTACTCGAAATTGACGGTCCTGTTAGTTTTGCTGTTTCTAGAGAGTTATCTCGTCGTTTTACTGAAAACCTCGCGTTCACCACCTTAGTGATAGATTTATCAAACGCCAAATTGATAGGAACAACCACCGCAATTATGATCACCGATCTTATTGACCGGACTAAATCAAAAAATAAAAAGGTGCTGGTTATCACGGGCAATGAGAGAATTAATCAATCATTACATAAGTTATCTTTAGCAACGTTATTAGATAAAAAATATCAATTCACCAATCGAGAGCAAGCACTGCAAACGCTTATTTATAAAGACAGAATTTAAAGCTAATTACTATAAGCGACTTTGGTTTTTCAAAAATAATGAGAAAGGCGTCACGCGATGAGAAATTCTAACCATATTAGATGAATTATTTATCAAACCAAGCAGTTTAACTTTTTCCGTTGTCGTTACCATCGTCGTCTGTTTGTTCATCATCGTCATCAATAATGTCTGGAGTAACTGTGTCGACAACGTCGATAGTCCCACCAACAACTGTTGTAGTGACATCTACCGCGGCAGATAAAACAGTAGCCGCAATACAGCCAGATAAGCTAAAAAGCAAGTATAACAACAAAAAACCTTGCGCAATTTTTTTCAAAATGACGTTTCCAAATGAATAAATATAGAACTATTCAGAATACGCTAATTTAATGGAGAATCAATCGTTGTTTTAATGCCATATTAGGCGACAATAAAGCTAAATATGCGAACTAAAAACTAGTTAGACGTAGCTTATTGGTATCGATTTTAATACTTGTTAACAGCTCTCTAAGCCTTAAGTTAATAGTTAAGCCTACAAAGGTAAAATCGTCCGCCTTTGTCAGCGTTTTTCTAATGACTATAATGTGCTCCTTTTTGCCTTTAGCACTTCCCTAACAAACGGCAAATTATCCAACATTGCGGTTATTAGCATCAATAGCTTTTTAAGTTGTTTTCAATGTTCAAAATATGGGGCTTCCTTTATCTACCAACTCACTTACATCAAAAAAAGTAGACGTTCAGTTATATTCGCATTTGAATAATTCCAAGTGAACGTGATTATTCTATAGGGTAGTTTTGATCGATAATCAGTTTAAGGCTAAATGTGTGATCGTATAACCCCGAATGACTCGTAGGAATGCTCCAAAGCCTACGAATAAACAATTCATGAACAAATTTCATATATCAATGAAATAAAATCAATTTTATTCATGTAATGAACCAAGTATAAAACACACTCTGCTTTTAACTTTAGACAATATTGCAGTTGGTTTTCAATAAAGCCTTTAGGCATAAACCAAAAAATACTGTGAAGGCTACTGACTGAGAAAATCAGTAAAGAAGATTGGAAAGTCTAGAGAGAGCAAGAAATAAATTTAGGGTTTATATAAGAAAATAGGATAAAGATCACAATGAATAAAGACTTCACATTTACTATTAAGAGCATTTGTCTCGATGAAAATTATCACCCATCAGACAATACGCGTATCACTACCAACTTTGCTAATTTGGCGAGAGGAAACTACCGTCAAGCGAACTTGCGCAACGCTTTAAAGATGATTGACAATAGTTTTAATGCTCTAGCGCATTGGGATAATACCAAAGGAGATCGTTATTCTGTCGAACTTGAAATCATTTCGGTTGATATGGATATTGAAGGTAGTGGTCAAGCCTTCCCATCGATTGAAATATTGAAAACGAATATTGTAGATCATCAAACGAACCAACGCATTGAAGGCATTGTAGGGAATAATTTCTCCTCTTATGTGCGAGATTATGATTTTAGCGTATTACTGCTGAATCATAATAAGGATCAGCCCAAGTTTAGCATTCCAAATAACTTTGGCGAACTACATGGGAAACTCTTTCAGTATTTTGTGAATTCAGATGTTTATAAACAAAATTTTAATAAAACACCAGTTATATGTCTCAGCGTTTCGGATACCAAAACCTATCACCGAACTGAAAACCAGCATCCAGTATTGGGTGTTGAATACCAGCCAAATGAATCTTCTTTGACTGAGCAATATTTCAAAAAAATGGGCTTACAGGTTCGTTATTTTATGCCACCAAATAGTGTTGCGCCTTTGGCCTTTTATTTCTTTGGTGATTTACTTAATGATTACACTAGCCTTGAGCTTATAAGCACCATTAGCACGATGGAAACTTTTCAAAAAATCTACCGTCCTGAGATCTATAATGCTAATGCTGTAGCAGGAAAATCCTATCAACCAAACTTAAAAAATCTAGATCATTCATTAACTCAAATTGTGTATGATCGAGAAGAACGTAGCCAGTTGGCTAGTGATCAGGGAAAATTTACTGAGAAACACTTCATTAAACCGCACCAAACTGTTCTTGAGCAATGGTCTGCTAGCTACGTTCAATAATTAATTTAAAATATACGGCATCTTTATCATGAAAATACTATTACCTACTTCAACTGCAGGCAGCTTGCCTAAACCCTCTTGGCTTGCACAACCTGAGACACTTTGGTCACCTTGGAAATTACAAGGTGAGGAATTAACTGAGGGTAAACGCGATGCTTTACGTTTGTCAATGCAAGATCAAAAACAAGCAGGTATTGATATTGTCAGCGATGGTGAGCAAACGCGGCAACATTTTGTTACTACGTTTATTGAGCACCTCAACGGTGTTGATTTTGAGAAACGTAAAACCGTTAAAATTCGTGAGCGTTATGATGCAAGTGTACCTACAGTCGTTGGCCCTGTTAGTCGCCAAAAGCCAGTTTTTGTTGAAGATGCCAAGTTTCTACGTCAGCAAACCAAGCAACCTATTAAATGGGCTTTGCCAGGTCCCATGACGATGATAGATACGCTTTATGATGACCATTACAAAAGTCGAGAACAGCTAGCCTGGGAATTTGCCAAAATTCTAAATCAAGAAGCCAAAGAGTTAGAGGCTGCAGGAGTTGATATTATCCAATTTGATGAGCCTGCATTTAATGTATTTTTTGATGAGGTAAATGATTGGGGTATTGCTTGTTTAGAGAGAGCAATTGAAGGACTGAAATGCGAAACTGCTGTACATATTTGCTATGGTTATGGCATCAAAGCCAATACAGATTGGAAAAAAACTTTGGGGTCAGAGTGGCGACAATATGAAGAAGCTTTCCCCAAATTGCAAAAATCTAATATCGATATTATCTCACTAGAATGTCACAACTCTCATGTTCCAATGGAGTTACTTGAACTCATTCGCGGTAAAAAAGTAATGGTAGGGGCCATTGACGTAGCAACCGATACCATTGAAACACCTGAGGAAGTAGCAGATACCCTACGAAAAGCACTTAAGTTTGTCGATGCCGACAAGCTTTACCCTTGCACCAACTGTGGCATGGCCCCTTTATCTCGTCATGTAGCAAGGGGGAAGTTAAATGCTTTAACTGCAGGTGCAGAAATAATTCGAAAAGAACTCTACACCAGTAATGAACCAATATAATGATGTTTATTAATACTACTTTTGGGGGGATGGGCTTTAACTCCCATTGCCAAATTTTTAACCCTTCACTGAAGGCTAAAAATCATCGGGGGCATAGAATAGGAATAGATAATTACGACAATACGTTATCTTGGGTTTTGCCAAAACCGAGCTAGTGGGACATGCTTAGGCTGTTGTTTTATTTAAAGACCTACAACGAAGGCTGCAGTTGTCCCTTGAATTGATAGTAAGGTCTTTGCCGTTATTAAAAATAGAAGAAGTAGTAAATGAATATCATTGAATTTATAACAAATAATATCTCTACCTTTTTGGCATTGGTTGCCACAGGTGTATTCGCAGGCATTTTAGCTGGCTTGTTAGGCGTAGGTGGCGGTATCGTAATAGTCCCAGTGCTATTTTTCTTGTTCCAGAGCTTTGGCGTATCACCAGAGTCTGCGATGCTAGTTGCGACCGCAACCTCACTGGCCACCATAGTACCAACGTCTATTAGTTCAATTCGTTCTCACAATAAAAAAGGTAATGTGGATTTTTATCTTCTCAAACGTTGGGCTGTATTTATTCTTATGGGGGTATTGGTTGGTAGCTGGTTAGTGACTCGCGTTGAAGGTACTATGCTTACTATGTTGTTTGGGGTGATAGCGGCTTTATCGGCACTAAACATGCTGTTCCGAACTGGAAAATCCGCTCTCTACCCAAAACTGCCTAATATAACAGGACAAACGGTTATGGGAGCATCCATTGGCTTTTTCAGTTCTATGGTGGGGATCGGCGGCGGCACTATCTCGGTTCCACTACTCACCCTATATAACTATCCCGCCCACAAGGCCATTGGCACAGCTGCGGCAATAGGGTTAATCATTTCGTTGCCGGGTACGCTAACAATGTTGATATTGGGCAGTACACCAACCGATGCTCCAGCTGGTACATTTGGCTTGGTCAATCTATTTGCCTTCACCTGTATTGTGCCGCTAACAGTATTATTCGCACCTGTAGGGGCATCACTGGCAGCAAAATTAGATGCGATAAAACTGAAAAAAATCTTTGCCTTCGTATTATTATTTACTGGCTTACGTATGTTGGCGCAACTTTTCTTATAGGTTTTATTCCTGTTAATTGTTGTTGAACAGTTAATGGTAATTGTAAATTAACTTGTTTGATTGATAAAATGAACTAATTTCATCAATGAATGTAGTTCATCATTAAAGCTAAAGATAGGAGTTAACAGGTGTTGGAGAGGATTCATTTAGAAATACTAACTGCAATAAAAGAGCATGGAACCCTGACTAAAGCTGCTGATTCGTTGCACTTATCCCAATCTGCGTTAAGTCACAGTATCAAAAAATTAGAAGGCAAAATTGCTACTCCGATATGGAAAAAAGACGGTCGAAACTTGCGTCTTACCGCTGCTGGAGAACGCATTCAAACGCTTGCTAATAGAGTATTGCCCCAGTTTTTACACGCGGAATTATTACTGAATCAGATTGCAAAAGGTGAAATGGGGTCGCTACGAATTGGAATGGAGTGCCATCCTTGTTATCAATGGCTACTTAGAGTAATTCAGCCTTATCTAAAGCAGTGGCCAGCCATTGATATGGATGTGAAGCAGGAGTTCCAGTTTGGAGCTTTAGGAGCATTACTTAGCTACGAAATAGATGTACTTATTACACCAGACCCGCTCTTTAAACCTAAAATAGACTACATACCCGTTTTTGACTATGAACATAGACTCGTAGTTTCCGCGTCTCACAAACTTGCAAAGCAAAATTTTGTATTACCCGAGCAACTAAGCGAAGAAGTACTGTTTAGTTACCCTGTTGAACCCCTGAGGCTCGATATTTTTAGTCAATTTCTTAATCCAGCAAAGTGTTCAGTAAAGAAACACACAAACATTGAAACAACTGAGATCATGTTACAGATGGTCGCCGCTGGTCGAGGTATTTGTGCCTTGCCTGGCTGGCTAGTAGATGAGTACTCAAAATCAATGCCTATCAAGAGTATTCGTTTTGGAGAGAAAGGTATTGGTAAACAGATCTTTGTAGGTATTCGCAAGACCGACCAGCATATTGACTACTTAAACGATTTTATTGCTCAAGCTAAAAAAACAAAATGATCAATTAGCCGCGCCTTTAGGGTAGTTCCGAATAAAATTAAACGCCTGCGATAGAGAAAAGTGTAAACTTGCCGCTAATCTATGTAACTCTCTCTTGAACGCTCACATGAGCCATTGTAAGTTTTTTTGCTAACGGCAACTATGGCTCATAGCAGACGATAGTTTAATGAGTTGCTAGCTTCAACTTTGCGCATTTAGTTGTCTATATTTTCTTGCGATTTGTGAAGTTTTTTGTGATTTGATTACAGCATTTGATGAAGGATATTCATTTTACTTATCCCAATCCCGCTGCAGCCCAGAAAATATTGACCGAGAACTCTCACTTTATTTTAAGATCCACACGACTCACTATTTCTGCTTTTGTTAGCTGTCATTAAACTGAAATCTTAATGCAACATAAGCGTCACACTTATGCAGTTTAACTGTCATATTCCCTCGGTACACTTTGTCACATTCTTGAATACTAATAAAAGAATCTTTGTTTTAGCTATGAAGGTTACAGATGGTATTTATAATTATGACGCTCTTATGAATTAAGAGTTAAAAGAGAAAGGGTAAACCGATGACGTTGTCTAAACTCACCAAAGCAAGCCTAATAGTTGGCCTTACCACGAGTAGTTTAATCTTTGCTACCTCAGTAAGTGCTACTGACCCATCAAGTGATACCTCATTAAACAAGGTGGTTAATGCAGGTCAGCAAATCAACCATTCAGCCGCTAAGTCACAGCAAAAAGTGAATACTTTGACTGATCAAGCACAAACTAAATTACAGCAATTTCATGTGGTCACAAAAGAAGTTGATGGCCTCAGTGTTTATAACCAGCAAATGCAAGCACAGCTTGATAGCCAAATGACCGAGCTAGCGCAATTAGCAAAGTCGATGGAAGAAGTCAGTGTTATTGAGCGTCAAATATCGCCATTAATGGCACGTATGATTAGCACATTAGATACCTTTGTTACCCTTGATGTTCCTTTTTTGCCTAGTGAAAGAACCAAGCGTGTTGAAGACTTAAAAACCATGATGAATCGTGCTGATATTGCCGTTTCTGAAAAGTTCCGTCGGGTGTTAGAAGCGTACCAAATTGAAGTGGATTACGGTCGTACCATTGAAGCTTACAGTGGGATCTTACCCATTGACGGTAAAAAAATGGATGTTGATTTTTTACGTATTGGCCGCGTGAGTTTGGTTTATCAAACACGTGACGGTAGCCGTTTAGGTGAATGGAAGCAATCTTCAGGGGGACGGGGCCAATGGCAATCACTGTCACAAGATTACCGTTTAGGCATTAATAAAGCCTTACGTATAGCCCGTAAACAGCTAGCACCAGATTTGATTCTCGTACCAATATCAGGGGTACCGGTGTCTACTAATGAAACATCGACACAAGCAGAGTAATAATGATGACTAATTATCCTAATAAAATACGAAGCACAGTAACTAAAACATTCAAAAACACGGTAACTAAGCTAAATAAAGCAAGTAAAAAAGCGTTAACTGTTTCTGCACTTTCGATGGCATTTGCTTCATTAAGTTGTTTAAGTGCTGTTAGTCATGCACAAAATGCAGTCACTCTTGATGATTTATTAAATCAACTAGAGCAAGGCCAGATAACCCAAACTAAGCAAAACCAAGCAAGAGAAAGTCAATTTAAAGCCAAAGTTAATCAACAACAAAATATGCTGAATGATATGAGCTACCAGCGTGATAATGCGTTAGTGCTCAGTGTACAGCTTGAACAAAACTTTGCTGATAACGAAATTAAGTTGGCGAATAAGGCTGAGGCTTTAGATAAACGTTTAGGCGAATTAAAAGAATTGTTTGGTGTGTTACAGCAAGTATCAGGTGATACCCGCAGTAAATTTCAAACGTCTGTTATTTCTGCACAAATACCAGGTCGAGGTCAGTTTTTAGATGAATTTGCGCAAAGCATGGGCTCCAGTTCAAAGCTGGCATCTATTGAAGAAATTGAGCGTTTATGGTTTGAATTACAACGTGAAATGACACAAAGCGGCAAAGTAACCACGTTTAATCGTGAAGTTGTCTTAGCCAATGGCGATCGTAATAATGCAGCGGTTACGCGTGTCGGTGGTTTTAACTTAATCTCCGATGGCAAATATTTAGAATATATTGATGAAACAGGTACGGTTGCTGAGCTTATTAGACAACCCTCTAGCCGATACTTAGCGTCGACAAGTGATTTGGTTAACAGCGGCGGTAATACCACCGCTTTTGCCTTAGACCCAACAGGCGGTTCAATTTTAAGTTTATTAGTGCAAGCCCCTGACTTGAAAGAACGTGTCGACCAAGGTGGCCCAGTGGGTTACATCATTTTAGCGATTGGTTTAGTCGGTCTACTTATTGCGTTAGAACGCCTCATCAGTTTAGTGCTTATTGGCGCTAAGGTTGAACGTCAACTTAAGTCCTCTACAGCATCTAGTGATAATCCACTGGGTCGTGTTATGCAGGTTAAAGATAACAATCCAAACCTAGATACAGAAACCTTAGAGCTTAAGTTATCTGAGTCTATTTTAAGAGAAGTGCCTAAGTTATCAAAACGCTTAACCTTAATTAAAATCATCTCAGTGGTTGCACCGCTAATCGGCTTACTCGGAACGGTAACGGGTATGATTAATACCTTCCAAGCGATTACCTTGTTTGGTACCGGTGACCCTAAACTGATGGCTGGTGGTATTTCTCAAGCGCTTGTCACTACCGTTCTAGGCTTAGTTGTTGCCATTCCAATGGTCTTTATCTTTGCCTACTTAAATGGTCGTAGTCGTAACATTGTTAATATTTTACAACAAGAAAGTACGGGCATCATTGCAGAAAATGCTGAATCAGCAGAGTTAGCCCAAAGCCAAACGCTTGCAGGTCAAGGAGCATAAATAGTGATTGCCTTAATGGAAATGTACGATGCCATTAATGAATTTATGGATACTGGCGGGCAAGTATTAATCGTTATTGCCGCTGTTATCTTCATTATGTGGTTGTTGATTTTTGAACGTTTTGTTTTTGTTTTTTACAGCTATCGCAGCGTAAAGAAACACATGATCAGTGTCTGGCAAGGTCGTAAAGATCAAACATCTTGGTACAGCGAACAAATACGCAACGCGTTAATTTCTCGTGGTACGACAAAGTTAAATCGTAATTTAGCGCTTATTCAATCCTTAGTTGTTTTGTGTCCGCTATTAGGTTTATTGGGCACGGTAACAGGCATGATTGAAGTGTTTGATGTGATGGCAATATCGGGAAGCGGTAATGCAAGGTCGATGGCATCGGGTGTTTCACGCGCCACTATCCCGACTATGGCTGGTATGGTCGGTTCATTATCTGGTGTATTTACCGCAACTTGGTTACGCCGAAATGCTAAAAAAGAAGCCGAATTACTCGCTGATAGCTTAGCGGTTAATCATTAATCATTAAGCATTAAATTAATAATGGCAGCTATTTAACCTCAGGTGAAATAGCTACCCAAAATAGAAATTGTAGGAGTTAGTTATGCGTCATTTAAACCAAATGTTACAAGACCAAGATGAAAAAGAAGAAATTGATATGACACCCATGCTTGATGTGGTGTTTATTTTATTAATATTTTTTATTGTCACTGCCTCATTTGTTAAAGAAGCAGGTATTGATGTTAATCGCCCTGAAGCCGCTACCGCGGTCAAAAAAGAACGTGCCAACATTTTAGTGGCTATTAGCGATAAAGGTGATATTTGGATCAATAAACGCAAAGTAGATATTCGTAGTGTACAAGCGAATATTGAGCGTTTAAAGGCAGAAAACCCACAAGGTACTGTTGTGATTCAAGCCGATAAAAAATCGACCACTGATACCTTAATTAAGGTGATGGATTCTGCGCGTGCCGCTGGTGTTTATGATGTATCTATTGCCGCGCAAGAGGCCTAAAAATAGGTTAAGGACTTAACATGACAACAAACGTGTCAACAAATATGTCAACCAATACATCGCAACAAATTATAGTACGCAGTGGTGCTCGATACGCTATTGCCGGAGTATTAGCCTTAAGTATGACTTTTATTTTACTTTGGGGGATGCAGAAGTTAATTGCTGGTGGCAATGAAGTGATGACAGACCCTGCCAAAGGCAGTGTGCTTGATTTTATTCGTTTAAAAAAAGATGAGACGATTGTTAAAAAAGAGCGTAAGCCACAAAAGCCAGCCAAGCCGAAAGAGCCACCACCACCAATGAATGCACCTCAAATGCAGCAGTCCAATCCTAATGCTAATGCGATAAAAAGTAGTTTTGCAGCGGATATTCAAGGGGATATGGGATTGTCAGGAGGTTTAAGCCTAGACAGTGGTGATGGAGATTACTTGCCGATTGTTAAGGTAGCAGCTATTTATCCACGTCGGGCGCAATCTCGTGGTATTGAAGGCTTTGTTATTGTTGAGTTTGTTGTAACGAAAACAGGCTCAGTTAGTCATGCAACGGTAGTGAAAGCAAAGCCTGAAGGGGTATTTGATAGAGCTGCCCTTGATGCGGTTGCTAAGTTCAAATACAAGCCACGTGTTGTTGATGGTGTTGCCATGGAAGTGGCTGGTGTACAGAACAAAATTAGTTTTGAAATTGATGGTTAACAATTAGAAAACAGGGTTCACAAACCACTTTATTTGGATCCTATTTCTGAGTTTGTATGAATAACGTGCCTATGCACATGACTCAGGGACGTCATCCCCGTGGTGTATTAATCGGGGATCCAGTTTATAAAAAGTGATGGTTCTTCGATCCGAGACTTCGAAGATGACGTTTACAGCATGATCCTGAGTTAACTACATAGGCATGATAAATAATGATATTAATGAGGATCAAATTATGAAAAGTAAAAACTCCTTACTACTGACAACTGCATTCACTTTACTTGTTACATTAACAGCTAATGAAAGTATTGCTGGAGAAACGCAAGCAGATAAAAGTGCAGCTAAAGAAAGTGTTGATAAACAAAGCTACCGCGCCAGCAAAAAAGTACCTGCCATGCGTAATCGCGTATACACACAGCTAGCCCGGGCACAACAGTTAGCTGATGAAGGTGACAAAATAGAAGGTTTTGAAGTATTAGCTGAAGTAGAAGAGCGACTTGATAGCTTAAATAGTTATGAACGTGCCATGTTATTTAATTTTTACGGTTTTATGTATTACGCCAATGACGATATAACATTAGCGGTTGATAGCTTTAACAAAGTCATTGCTGAAACAGCAATACCTAACAGTTTGATCATTTCTACGCTGTATTCTTTAGCACAATTAAGCATGCAGCACCAAAATTATAAAGCGGCACTTGTTTACTTAACTCAGTGGCGAGAGACTCGCTCTCAACTGCTAAAGGCTCCTAAAGAGTTAACTGGCACGCAAGAAATGTTATTTGCACAAGTTTATTATCAAGATAAAGATTTTGTTAATAGCTTAAAGCATAGTGAAATGGCGATCAGTTTGGTTGAAGCGAAAAATAAAAAACCTAAAGAGAGTTGGCTTACTTTACAGCGCGCTACTTATTATGAACTAAAGCAGCCTAAGCAAGTAACTAAGGTAATGGAAAAGCTGATACGCTTATATGATAAACCACAATACTGGTTACAACTTTCAAGTATGTACGGTGAAATTGGTGAAGAAGATAAGCAAATGGCGGTGATGGAAGCGGCTTATCAAGCGGGTTATATCAGCAAGGCCAGCGATATCCTTACGTTATCGCAACTCTATTTGTTTCATGGTACACCCTATAAAAGCGCTGCGGTTTTGGAAAATTCAATTGCTCAAGGCAGTATTTTTGCTGATGAAGATAACCTAAGCATGTTGGCTCGTGCCTATTTGACCGCTAAAGAATATGATAAAGCGACCGAAATATTGGTTCGCGTGAGCGACATTGCCCAATCAGGCGAGCACGATGCCTTATTAGCACAAACGTATTTAAATACTGAACAATGGCAAGCGGCGATAAACTCTTCAACGTTAGCCTTAGCTCGATACGCGAAACATGAGCAAAGCAAAGACAAACAAGTTAAGGACATTGCCAATATGCATTTAATTTTGGGGATGGCGAATTTCAACCTGAAAAAATTCGAACGCTCTTTAGCATCGTTTGCCAAAGCGGCACAATTTACCAGTTCTAAAAAAACGGCTTTGCAATGGGGCAAGTATGTTGAGCGAGAACAACAACATCATAAAGTTCAGCTAGCCATGCTTAATTAGTTTACGCACGGTTAAACAATGATAATGAAAAAGCGCCTAAGGGCGCTTTTTTGTTATTGGCGTTTATTGCCGGTGTATTATACCAATCCGTATAAGAAAGTGATCGCTTAGCGAGAATTTAAAGGCTTATAGGCAAGGCATTGATTGTAGGTAATGGTTATTCAGGAGAATAAGCTCCTGCATTCTCTAATAAGC
>MAAF01000034.1 GCA_002163005.1 Colwellia psychrerythraea
GGTGGACAACGAGGCGGGCGTAAAGAGCCAGCTCATCGTTTAAATGAGTTAATTACAGATATTCTAGACAACCAAATTCGTTTAATTAAGTTTGACGGAGAGCCTGGTGGCATCGTCACTTTAGATGAAGCAATGGACCAAGCGGATGACGCTGGTGTTGATCTGGTTGAAATTAGCCCTACTGCTAAGCCTCCGGTTTGTCGTGTGATGGATTATGGTAAATTCATCTACGAAAAAGCGAAAGAGCAGAAAGAACAACGTAAAAACCAGAAACAAATACAGGTAAAGGAAATTAAATTCCGTCCTGGTACAGATGAAGGCGATTATCAGGTGAAATTACGTAACCTGAAACGCTTTTTAGAAGGCGGCGACAAGGTCAAGGTAACATTACGTTTCCGTGGCCGTGAAATGGCCCACCAAGAGTTAGGTTTACAACTTTTAACGCGTGTTAAAAACGATTTAGAAGAGTTAACCGTACTTGAGTTCTTCCCGCGTAGAGCAGAAGGACGTCAAATGGTGATGGTCTTAGCCCCTAAAAATAGATAATCTTTGGTTTGACAAGTAATTAAACTTTTACTTTTTATTAAATAGAAGTTTAATTCACCAATTTTATCTTTACGCTGGTAGTACAGGCTTGCAAGTAAATTGATTGTTTTCATGTTTTATTGTGATAAAAATCAGTTTCGCCCTCGCTACTTAATATTTGGCATATACCTAAGGGTATAAATTCGGAGTTATTCCATGCCTAAAATGAAAACCAATAAAGGTGCTGCAAAGCGCTTTAAAAAAACAGCCAATGGCTACAAGTTCAAACAAGCTGGCCTTCGTCATATCTTGACTAAGCGTCGTACTAAAGTTAAGCGTCATCTTCGTGCTAAATGCATGATCGCCGCATCTGACATTAAGTCAGTTAAAAAACTTTTACGTCACGGTTAATTAGGAGAGATAGAAAATGGCTAGAGTAAAACGTGGTGTACAAGCTCGTGCACGTCACAAAAAGGTTCTAAAGCAAGCTAAAGGTTATTACGGAGCACGTAGTCGTGTTTACCGTGTTGCTTTTCAAGCAGTAACTAAAGCAGGTCAATACGCTTACCGCGATCGTCGTCAACGTAAACGTCAATTCCGTCAGCTTTGGATCGCTCGTATTAACGCAGCGGCTCGTCAAAATGGTTTATCTTACAGCAAGTTCATTAATGGTCTTAAAAAGGCTTCTATTGAAATTGATCGTAAGATCCTAGCTGACATCGCAGTATACGATAAAGCAGCATTCACTTTCTTAGTTGAAAAAGCGCAAGCTTCTTTAGCTGCTTAAGTAAGTAAGTAATGTAAGCTTAGCTAAGTTTTAGTTAAGCTTGAAAAAAGGACGCTATTTAGCGTCCTTTTTATTTTTTATTTTTTGAGTTTTATTAATGTTTAGTTAATATTATTTTGGTGTTTGTAAGGGATTGTTATCTTATGCGATCGCATGTGTTATTTGTAACGCATCTTAGGTATAGTAGCGCTCCTAACGAATATTATTCTAATTAGTCATATTAATTAAATATTAATACCAATTGGTATAAGTCCATTAAACCCTATTTAGGGTTGATAGTTGAGAGTAAACATCATGAACCTAGCTGATAAAGTTTTAGCCGTAAATAACGATCTTCCTATTCGAACTGATGCACCTGTGCATAGCGGCAAAGTCCGCAGTGTTTATTGGTTAACCGAAGCCGACAGTAAGCGTCTAATTGCCGAGAAAGGCTATAATGTTGCGAGTGATACACCACTTGCTATCATGGTAATAAGTGACAGAATTTCAGCTTTTGACTGTATTTGGCGTGGTGAAGGGAATATGCAAGGCGTACCTGGAAAAGGCGCTGCGCTTAATGCCATTTCAAACCACTGGTTTAAGTTATTTAATGAACAAGGTCTTGCTGAAAGTCATATTTTAGATATTCCACATCCTTTTGTATGGATTGTACAAAAAGCCAAGCCTGTCATGATTGAAGCTATTTGTCGTCAATATATTACCGGCTCAATGTGGCGTAGCTATGTGAAAGGCGAACGAGACTTTTGTGGTATTGCACTATCAGAAGGTTTAGAAAAAGACAGTAAGTTAACTGAATTACTTCAAACCCCTTCAACTAAAGGCATTCTGGAAGGTATTCCAGGTGTTCCAGCCGTTGACGATGTTAATATTACCCGTAAAAATATCGAAGATAACTTTGAAGCATTTAACTTTAAGTCACTTGATGATATTAGCTTGTATGAAAAATTATTAACTGAAGGTTTTGACCTCATTTCAAATGCATTAGCTAAACTTGATCAAATTTTTGTTGATACTAAGTTTGAGTTTGGTTACGTAAAAGATAAAGCCGGTAACGATAAGCTTATTTATATGGATGAAGTAGGTACACCTGATTCATCACGTATTTGGGATGGCGAACAGTACCGTGCTGGTAAAGTGGTAGAAAACTCAAAAGAAGGTTTCCGTCAGTTATTACTTAACCACTTTCCTGAACCAGATATCTTACTAAACAAAGATCGTATGAAAGAGCGTTTAGCACTTGCCGTAGATAATGAATTGCCGACAGAAGTATTAATGCAAGTTTCAAAAACTTATACCGATATCGCTGAAAAGATTACCGGTGAAAAAATTGTTTTATCTGATAATCCTAAAGCCGAAATAATATCAATTTTGCGTGAACAGTATCAGTTAATAGATTAGTTTGTAAAATCTCTAGTCCATAAAAAAAACCAGCTTATTGCTGGTTTTTTTATATCTAAGCTTTAATAATTGGCTCTAAGCTTTGCCACCGTTTTTAATTATTTCACGTGCCATTTCATCGGCAATGATGCCTGTAGGTCTATTTTGAGCATCAGCTTTAGCGTAAATATCTAATAAAGTATGATAAATATCGCCAACCTTTTCAGTCGCCTTTTCACAGTCGTAATTATGTTCAAATGAGATGTTGATTATACCTCCAGCATTAATTACATAATCTGGTGCGTATAATATACCACGTTCAACTAAGGCTTGGTCATGGCGAGGCTCGGCTAATTGGTTATTCGCACAACCTGCGATAATAGACGCTTTTAAACGGTTTAGGGTGTCATCATTGATAGTGGCACCGAGTGCACAAGGCGCATAGATATCGACCTCTTGATCGTATATTTCATCTAAGCCTACTATGGTGGCATTAAACTCAGTAGCAGCCATATCCAAAGCTGTTTGGTTGATATCAGTGATAACAAGTTCCGCCCCAGCTTGGTGGAGGTGATCACATAATTGATAGCCTACGCTGCCTAAACCTTGAATGGCCACTTTGAGACCAGTCAAATCATCACGATTAAGTTTATGTTTTACTGACGCTTTGATACCGAGGAATGTTCCAAGAGCGGTAAAAGGTGCAGGGTTTCCACTTTTACCCTCTGTGCCTGTTACGAAAGGGGTAACGCTGTTTGTGATATCAATATCACTGGTAGTAATATTGACATCTTCTGCACTTAAATAGCGACCATTTAGCCTATTCAAAGCTTCACCAAAAGCCTTGAATAACGCTTTTGATTTTAGTTTTTTAGCATCGCCAATAATGACGGATTTTCCTCCGCCCATGCTAAGACCAGCCATAGCATTTTTATACGTCATACCTTTAGATAGTCGTAAAACATCAACGAGGGCTTCATCATCGTCAGCGTAATCCCACATTCTACAGCCACCCACGGCTGCTCCAAGTTTGGTACTATGTATGGCAATAATAGCCTTAAGGCCACTCGCTTCATCACTGCAATAAACTACTTGCTCGTGGTCGTCAAAATCGGGTAAATCAAATAAAGCCATTGTTTTTCTCCATTCTTTCTTGCTAGAAAAGGCAATTTAAATGTGTTGTAATGATATACCAAGTGCATTAATTCATTGACCACTTAGCGAGAATTAAAAGGTTTAGAGGCAAGGCATTGATTGAAGAGAATGGTAAATCCCTTGTCAAAATCAATAACGCAGCATATAAGCCTTTTAAACTCGCCCTTAGGGAGTTTATTAGCAAACTGATAACGTCACAAAATTAATAAAATATAGAATAACTATGTTTAACAAATTTTTTTTGTTCTAAGCTCGCTAATCTAACTCTAAGTTGCTCAATAAATTAGTGCAATTGGTATTTATTAAGGAACGATAGCACCTAGAAAATAGTCAAGCTAGTCACTGATAAAATTAACAATTTAATATTAGGGTGCAAGCTGTAAGCGAAAAGCTACAACAGGTAAATTTAACGTGACAAATTTGCCTGTACTATAAAAATAACCCAAAATAAATTCGAATAACTGAGAATTAAAATGACCGAAGCAGTACAGATGACAGAAGAGCAACAGCAACAGTGGATAAGAAAGCAGTATCAGGTAGCCACTAAATACTTAGCCGAAAAAGGTGTTGTTACTAAGAGTGTTCAATTAGAAGAAAGTCGTTATATAGTGCCAATACTGGCGTTATGGAAGATAACATCAATAGATGACAATAAATGTTGGGTTTTATGTGGTGATTTACCTAGCGATCATGGCAGTGTTGATGTAGCACTTAATGCTCGTGATGCATTAAGGCATTTCTCCTTAAAATGGCAAATGCAAGCAGAAAACTTATTACAAGCCAAGAATGAAGAACAAAATAAATTTGCTCAATTCTTAATTGGTCGTGCAGATGGTTTGTATAAATTATTTAATGATGAGTCATTGTGGCAGTCAGAATAAATCACTTTAAGTATGCCATTCGTAGCTTTGTATAAATTCGAACAACAAATAAAAAAAGAAGGCAAAGCCTTCTTTTTAGAGAGTCAATAAATGAAATAAAGGTTTATTTTAGTTCATCGATGAAAGCAACTGCACGGCCAATGTAGCTAGCAGGTGTCATTTCGCATAACTGAGCTTTAGCATGTTCAGGTAATTCAAGCGTCATGATAAAAGCACGCATAGAGTCGCCATTAACACGTTTACCACGCGTTAATTCTTTTAGTTTCTCATAAGGCTTTTCAATACCGTAACGACGCATAACCGTTTGTACCGGCTCTGCTAAAACTTCCCAATTACTGTCTAATTCAGCGGCTAAGTTCGCTTCATTTACTTCTAACTTACTAATGCCTTTTAATGTTGCGCCGTAAGCGATCATTGTATGAGCAAAACCAACACCTAAGTTACGTAAAACTGTTGAGTCAGTTAAGTCACGCTGCCAGCGAGAAATAGGTAATTTCTGAGATAAATGTGTGAAAAGTGCATTTGCAATGCCTAAGTTACCTTCTGAGTTTTCAAAATCAATCGGGTTAACTTTATGTGGCATAGTTGATGAGCCAATTTCACCAGCGATAGTTTTCTGCTTGAAGTGACCCATAGCAATGTAACCCCAAATATCACGATCAAAATCGATTAAAATGGTATTAAAACGTGCTACTGCATCAAACAACTCAGCAATATAGTCATGTGGTTCAATTTGTGTGGTAAATGCGTTAAATGATAAGCCTAATGAAGTCACAAATTCATTAGCGTATTCATGCCAGTCAACCTCAGGGTAAGCGCTAAGGTGGGCATTGTAGTTACCAACTGCGCCGTTAATTTTACCTAACATCTCAACGTTAGCGATTTGCTCACGTTGACGTTGTAGACGTACATAAACGTTAGCCATCTCTTTTCCTAGCGTGCTAGGAGAAGCTGGTTGGCCATGAGTACGACACATCATTGGAATAGTTTTGTATTCAATCGCTAGCGCTTTCATTGCCGCTAAAATGTTATCCATTTCTGGTAATAATACATTGTCACGACAGTCAGTTAACATTAAAGCGTGTGATAAGTTGTTAATGTCTTCTGAAGTACAGGCAAAGTGAATAAATTCAGTGACAGCGTTTAATTCAGCGTTATCAGCAATTTTCTCTTTTAAGAAGTACTCAACCGCTTTTACATCATGGTTAGTCGTGGCTTCAATTTTTTTGATTGATAAAGCATCTTCTTCACTAAAGTTAGCAACAATGTTATTTAAAACGTCATTTGCTTGTGCTGTAAATGCAGGAACTTCTGCTATTGCGCTTGTTGCTGCAAGTTTTTGTAACCAACGTACTTCAACAGTAACACGGTATTTAATTAGGCCAAACTCACTAAAAATAGGGCGCAATGATTTTACTTTGCTGCCATAACGACCATCTACAGGTGATATTGCACTTAATGCTGAAAGTTCCATAATTTTTCCTAGGTTATATTAATATTCTCTTTAATTAATATGGTTAATTTAAGAGTTAAATAGTGTTTAAATTTTATCGAATAGTGTTAAGTAATTCTTTTGCGGTATCGACTATTTTTTTACGACTGAATAATATGTGGCGTCTTTTACCACCCACCTGACGCCATAATACGGCCGCACGTATACCCGCTAATAGCAAGGCTCTAATTTTATATTGGTTTACGCTTTGCTTTAAAATACTTGGCTCGCCAGTGACCTGAATCTTATGACCTAACGGACTGATAATATCGCTATAGATACTAGCAAAGCTTGCCGTTAATGTGTCACTTGTTAGTGCGTAATGTTCAAGTTGGCGCTCGGTTGCGCTTATACGTTCACCGAGAGCGTTAAGTTGTTTAGGTTGTTTGGCAAGACGTCTTTCTAGATTGATTAAGCTAATGATATAGCGAGTTAACTCGGGATCTTTGTGCTTTTTCGAGCTAGTTGAACTGTCTTCACTGCCTAAATGGCCAATTAATAGCTCAAGACCTTTTTTAATATTATCGATTTCACCACCATAAACCGCTAAGGTATTTATTGGTGAGGTTTCAATAATACTTTGCAATAAAACACCGAACTCTTCATCAGTGATTTGCCCTGTGCGTGATACTTGTTGTACTTGATAGGCTATTTGACAAATAGCGGCAAAGGTAATTGTTTGATCTTTCATTTTTTCTCTAGTTCTTAGTTTGTCTTGTCTTAGTTGAGCTTGGCTTAGGCAATGCTTAAATATTAGCGGATAAGGGTATCAATGATACCACCGCCTAAACAGACATCATCTTGATAAAACACAACGGATTGGCCTGGTGTCACTGAACTTTGTTGCTCAGTAAAGTCTATTTGATATTCGCCAGTAGCAGACCCGCTTATAGGAGTGACCGTACATGAAACATCTTCTTGACGATAACGAGTCTTCACTGTGCATTGAATACTCGTTGTTAACGCTTTTCTATCAACCCAATGCAATTGATTGGCAATTAAGCCTTTAGAAAATAGGCGAGGGTGGTTATGCCCTTGTCCAACAATAAGAACATTGCGCAATAAATCTTTTTCTACCACATACCAAGGCTCTTCTCCTGCATCAGCTAAACCGCCAATACGCAAACCCTTTCGTTGACCTAGTGTATGATACATAAGTCCATCATGATGGCCGACAGCAACACCTTCTGCTGATTCAATAATACCGGGCTTGGCAGGTAAATATTGACCTAAAAAGTCCTTGAATTTACGCTCACCAATAAAACAAATACCAGTACTGTCTTTTTTGTTGTGGGTGATTAATCCCGCTTTTTCTGCAATAGCACGTACTTCTGGCTTTTCAATATGGCCAACAGGAAATAAAGTTTGTGCTAACTGTGCTTCATCAAGCGTGTAGAGGAAATAGCTTTGGTCTTTATTATTATCAAGACCGCGTATCATTTTCCACGAATTATTGCGTAGCTCACGCTGAACGTAATGACCGGTGGCAATGTAATCAGCGCCTAAATCTTCACAGGCAAACTCTAAAAATGCTTTGAACTTTATTTCTTTATTACACATGATATCAGGGTTAGGCGTACGTCCAGCTTTATACTCAGCAAGAAAATACTCAAAAACATTGTCCCAATATTCAGTAGCAAAATTGATAGTATGTAATTTGATATCTAGTTTGTCACAAATAGCCTGTGCATCTTCTAAGTCTTGGGCCGCAGCACAATACTCATCAGTATCATCCTCTTCCCAATTTTTCATAAACAAACCCTCTACTTGATAACCTTGCTCTTTAAGCAAATAAGCAGAGACAGAAGAGTCGACACCTCCAGACATACCAACAATGACTTTGGTTTGCTCTGGGGCTTTAGTATTTGAGGCTGTTAACATGTGTTTTGACCAATAGATTTATTAAAAATAAGCGTACTAACTATAACTAAAAGTAAGTGTACTGAAATAAGAGGCGAAAAATTATAACATGCACAACTAGTAGGATATAGATTAAAGATTAGATTTTAGCTGTGATAAAGGTATTTTATTACCCGCTAAGTAATCTTCAATGCACTCTAATACCATAGAACTACGTAACTGAGGTCGCTTTTCTTTTATTTGTTCAAGGGTAAACCAATGGGTATCAATTATTTCATCGTCTTGAGGTTGGCCTTTTAACAACTGTTTTAATTCGATGACAAAACAAAAACGTAAAAAATATAGCTTAAGATCTGGTCGGTGAAAATAATAAATACCACATAGGTAGTCGGGCTCTAATGACAAACCCGTTTCTTCTAGCACTTCTCGTTGTATCGCAGCAGTAAGGCTTTCATCTATCTCTAAATGCCCAGCAGGTTGATTAAAAACTACTTGGCTCTTTTCTTTTTCTTCAACCAATAAAAATTTACCTTGGTGATGAATAACAGCAGCAACGGTTGTATTAGGTTTAAATTGGGTTAGACCATGCTCACTTTCGTCAGATAGATGAGGATCACAGAGAAGATCACCGTTACTGCTCAACTTTATATTCCCCATTATTTATATCGTCTAACGTCCAGTTACCAATGCGATATCTAATGAGTCGCAGGGTAGGGAAGCCGATGTTTGCAGTCATTCGTCTTACTTGTCTATTACGACCTTCTGTTATGGTAATTTCTAGCCAAGTGGTTGGGATACTTGCACGTTCTCTGATAGGAGGGTTACGAGGCCAAACAATAGGTTCAAGCATGATGGCAACTTTAGCGGGCTTAGTCATACCATCTTTTAATTTAACACCTAGACGTAATTTTTCTAAATCTTGTTCTGAAGGCGTACCCTCAATTTGTACCCAGTAAGTTTTTTCTGTTTTCTTAGCTGGATTGGCAATCTGATGTTGTAGCTTGCCATCATTAGTAAGTAATAATAAACCTTCACTATCTCTATCTAGTCTTCCTGCGGCATATACACCAGGAATTTCGATGAAATCTTTTAATGTTCGACGATTGTGCTCATCGGTAAATTGACACAGCACATCAAAGGGTTTGTTAAAAAGCACTGTTATTTGCTTCTCGATAAGTGGTCGTACCTTTGTCTGTTTTTTAGCGTTATGCCTTGTATAGCCTTTGCTTTTATTCATTTTTAGACGACTTTTCCTGTAAAATTTATGATGCCTTTTCGCTTGTCTATATTAATACGCTTTGAATTACTATACTATGTGCGCGCAAAAAATAAATTTTAGTTTGGGTGAATAATAATTAATTTCTAGTGAATTTTTATGTATTCACCGAAGCTTTTGGCTAATTAAAGTAGGAATCTCAATGAGCACTGATAACTCAAAAATCATTTATACTATTACCGATGAAGCGCCTGCCTTAGCGACGTATTCTTTATTACCAATTATTCAAGCTTATACTGCTTCTTCAGGCATTAACGTTGAAACCCGAGACATTTCTTTAGCTGCGCGTATCTTAGCTAATTTTCCAAAATACTTAACTGAAGAGCAGCGCGTTGATGATGCGTTATCTGAGTTAGGTAAGTTAGCTAAAACTCCAGAAGCTAATATTATTAAATTGCCAAATATTTCAGCGTCTATTCCACAACTAGAACTTGCTATTAAAGAATTACAAGCAAAAGGTTATGACTTACCTCATTATCCTGCTGAACCACAAAACGAAGCGGAAGAGTCAATTAAGCTAACTTACGCTAAAGTATTGGGTTCAGCGGTTAACCCTGTTTTACGTGAAGGTAACTCAGATCGCCGTGCACCTGGCTCTGTTAAACAATATGCACGTAATAACCCACATTCAATGGGAGCTTGGTCTAAAGAATCAAAATCTCATGTTGCTCACATGGCATCGGGTGATTTTTACGGCAGTGAAAAATCAGTAACTATTGATGGCGCAACCACTATAAATATTGAATTTGTTGCTCAGAACGGTGACGTGACTTTATTAAAATCAAAATTACCATTACTTGATAAAGAAATTATTGATGCTTCAGTAATGAGCAAATCAGCATTAGTAGAATTCTATGAAACTGAGATTAATAAAGCTAAAGAAGAAGATGTTTTACTTTCATTGCACTTAAAAGCAACCATGATGAAAGTATCAGATCCAATTATGTTTGGCCACGCAGTTAAAGTGTTCTACAAAGATGTATTTGCTAAACATGCTGCTACCTTTGAACAATTAGGTGTCGACGCCGATAACGGTATCGGTGATGTTTATGCAAAAATCGCACGTTTACCTGCAAGTCAAAAAGCAGAAATAGAAGCCGATTTACAAGCTGTTTATGCAACTCGTCCTGAGATGGCTATGGTTGATTCTGACAAAGGTATTACTAACTTACATGTACCAAGTGATGTCATCATTGATGCATCAATGCCTGCCGCTCTTCGTGCCTCTGGTATGATGTGGGGACCGGATGGAGGTCAAAAAGATACTAAGTTTATGATCCCAGACCGTAACTATGCAGGTGTTTTCTCGGCAGTAGTAGATTTTTGTCGTGAAAATGGTGCTTTCAACCCAACAACAATGGGTACGGTACCTAATGTCGGTTTAATGGCACAAAAAGCTGAAGAATATGGTTCACACGATAAAACGTTTACCATGTCTGGAACAGGTGTTGTTCGTGTTGTAAATGATAATGGTGATACATTAATTGAACAAAATGTTGCCGAAGGTGATATTTTCAGAATGTGTCAGGTTAAAGATGCGCCAATTCAGGATTGGGTTAAATTAGCGGTAACTCGCGCTAAAGCAACCTCAACCCCAACAGTATTTTGGTTAGACGAAAATCGTGGCCATGATGCAGAAATGATCAAAAAAGTTAATACTTATTTAGCTGACCATGATACTAGCGGTTTAGATATTCAAATCCTTGACCCTGTTAAAGCTTGTGAATATACGCTTGCACGGGTTGCTAAAGGTGAAGATGCAATTTCAGTTACCGGTAATGTATTACGTGATTACTTAACTGATTTATTCCCAATTTTAGAACTTGGTACTAGTGCTAAGATGCTTTCTATTGTGCCATTAATGAATGGTGGTGGTTTATTCGAAACTGGTGCTGGTGGCTCTGCACCTAAGCATGTTCAACAGTTTGAGAAAGAAAATCACCTACGTTGGGATTCTTTAGGTGAGTTTTTAGCACTTGCCGCATCACTTGAACATGTTGCAATAACGACAGGTAATACTAAAGCACAAATATTAGCAGATACATTAGACTCGGCAACGGGTAAGTTCTTGGATACCAATAAATCACCCTCTCGTAGAGTTGGCGAATTAGACAACCGTGGTAGTCATTTCTATCTTGCTATGTACTGGGCACAAGCCATCGCAGAGCAAACTACAGATACTGATCTTAAAGCAAGTTTTACAGGTGTTGCTCAAGCACTTACTAAGCAAGAACAAAAAATTGTAGCTGAATTAAATGCAGCTCAAGGTCCAGCTATCGATGTTAATGGCTATTATTTTGCGGATACTCAACTTACAGAAAAAGCAATGCGCCCAAGTGAAACATTAAATACGATTTTATCTGCATTGTTATAAGTCAATTTATTGCTTTAAAATAAATATGTAGTTAAGGTGCTAATCAATAGCACTATATTAATCAAAAGCTAAGAAATAATGCTTAGTTTTTGATTATCTTTATTATTATATTTAAGCCTAATTTATGTTTATTCATTTTAATGATAGTAGTTATCACTAAATAGTGATTAGTGCCTTATCCTTTTTTGAATTATTTTAGTAAAATAACCTTTTTATACTTGTTTAATGTGGAGCTCGCCCTATGACTAATCAAATCATCATCCCCACTACCGGAGATAAAATTACCTTTGTTGATGGTAAATTATCAGTACCAAATAATCCGATAATCCCTTTTATTGAAGGTGATGGCATTGGTGTTGATGTAACACCCCCAATGCTAAAAGTTGTGAATGCAGCAGTTGCTAAAGCTTATGCCGGCGAAAGAGAAATTGCGTGGATGGAAGTCTATGCGGGCGAAAAAGCGACTAAAATGTATGATAGTGAAACGTGGCTTCCTGAAGAAACACTTGCCATATTACAAGAATATAAAGTTTCCATTAAAGGACCGCTAACTACACCTGTAGGTGGTGGCATGAGTTCTTTAAATGTAGCAATAAGACAAATGCTTGATCTTTACGTATGTCAACGTCCTGTACAATGGTTTACTGGTGTTCCAAGTCCAGTAAAAAGACCTTCTGAAGTTGATATGGTTATCTTTCGAGAAAATACCGAAGATATTTATGCTGGCATAGAGTATCAAGCTGGTAGTGACAAAGCGAAAGCGGTGATTGAATTTTTAACAGAAGAAATGGGTGCTAGTAATATCCGTTTTACTGATAATTGTGGTATCGGTATAAAACCAGTATCAAAAGAAGGAAGTCAACGCTTAGTAAGACAAGCGATTCAATACGCAATTGATAATGATAAAGACTCGGTAACTCTGGTTCATAAAGGTAATATTATGAAATTCACAGAGGGTGCTTTTAAAGATTGGGGTTATGAACTTGCTCGAGATGAATTTGGTGCAAGTTTGATTCATGGCGGGCCTTGGTGCACGCTTACAAACCCTAATACAGGTAACGAGATTATCATCAAGGATGTTATTGCTGATTCTATGTTACAGCAAGTCTTGTTACGTCCTGCTGAATATAGTGTTATCGCTACTTTAAACTTAAATGGTGATTATTTATCTGATGCTCTTGCTGCTCAAGTTGGCGGTATCGGTATTGCTCCAGGAGCAAATTTAGGTGATGAAGTTGCTGTATTTGAAGCAACTCATGGAACAGCACCTAAATATGCCGGTAAAAACAAAGTAAACCCTGGTTCTGTTATTCTTTCTGCAGAAATGATGTTAAGGCATATGGGTTGGTTTGAAGCGGCTGATTTATTGCTTAAAGGGATGTCAGGAGCAATTAAAGCAAAAACAGTAACATATGATTTTGAACGCCTTATGGATGATGCAACGTTAGTTTCTTGTTCAGCGTTCGGTGATTGTATTATCGATCATATGTAATTGTTGAGCAGATGCAGTTAACGAAAATAGTCTAATAAAAAACACAGCTAAATAGCTGTGTTTTTATTTATCATATTAGCGCAATGTTTTTTTATTTATTTATTCTAATTCGCCATTAGCTAATTTGATGCTTGCTGCGTGATGACCTTTAGGGCCATCATTAAGTTCGTAATCGACATCTTGTCCGGCTTTTAATGTTCGATACCCATCCATCTCAATAGTTGAGTAGTGCGCGAAAATATCTTCTCCGCCGCTATCTGGACGAATAAAGCCAAAACCCTTTGCATTATTAAACCATTTAACTGTACCGTGTGCCATACTTCAACTTCCTTCTATATCCTTTAGTATTTAATTATGTTTTACTTATCTTTGCGTCCTATCCCCCCAAGGGAGTAGGCAAATAATAAGTATGTGCATAGACAACAAACTAAGCGACTAAATATTAGTCACTTATAGGATCGTAGATAAAATATTCGATTTGTCAAGTTGGAAAAAACGTTTTTTTTTGATTTTTTTAAGCTTAATTGCACGAAAAGTTACAGCAAAAGTAAAAAGTAGAGACTAAGATAAATATATGAGCAACTGGAAAGAGTTATTTGACACCGAAGGCATTGTAGAAGAGTCAGTTAAAGAGCAAATAGAAGAGCCGGCTAGATACTATGTTTTTTTACTTAATGATGACTACACCCCGATGGACTTTGTTGTAGACGTATTGTGTAACTTTTTTAATAAAAGCGAAGAGCAGGCAACAGATATTATGTTAACCATTCATTATAAAGGAAGAGCCCTTTGTGGGACGTATACTGCTGAAATAGCAGAAACAAAAGTAGAACAGGTTGTCCAGTACGCTTTTGAAAATCAACACCCGCTTAAGTGTGTGATGGAAAAAGCCTAAAGTTATAAATTGGAGTAGCTATGCTAAACAAAGACTTAGAAGTATCACTTAATTTAGCCTTTCGCCAAGCTAAAGAATCTCGCCATGAATTTATGACTGTAGAACATTTATTGTTGGCACTATTAGATAATCCCTCAGCGATCGAAGCACTGGGTGCTTGCGGAGCGGATTTAACAAAACTTCGCAAAAGTTTATTAGACTTCATCAGCGAAACAACACCGATGATCCCTGTCAGTGAAAGCGAGCGTGAAACTCAGCCTACGTTAGGTTTTCAACGGGTATTACAACGCGCTGTATTTCATGTGCAATCGTCAGGTAAAAATGAAGTAAGTGGCTCAAATGTGTTGGTTGCAATTTTTAGTGAACAAGAATCACAAGCAGCTTATATCTTGAAGAAGTCTGATATTAGTCGCCTAGATATTGTTAATTATATCTCTCATGGTATTGCAAAAATTGATGATGAAAACGCTCCACATACCATAAATGGTGAACAAGGCGAAGAAGAGCCACGTACCATAGAAAACTTTTCGGTAAACCTTAACGAAGAAGCTATAAAAGGTAATATTGACCCTTTAATTGGTCGTGACGATGAGCTTGAGCGCACTTTGCAGGTATTGAGTAGACGTAGAAAAAACAATCCGCTTTTTGTTGGCGAGGCTGGTGTTGGTAAAACAGCTATTGCTGAAGGACTAGCTAATTTAATTGTTAATAAACAAGTGCCTGAGTTTTTAGAGGATGCGACAATCTATTCTCTGGATATGGGGGCTTTACTTGCGGGTACTAAATATAGAGGCGACTTTGAAAAGCGCTTTAAATCATTATTAAAAGAGCTCGAAGCCGATAAGAATGCAGTACTGTTCATTGATGAAATTCACACTATTATAGGTGCAGGTGCAGCCTCTGGTGGGATGATGGATGCCTCTAATTTACTTAAACCGCTATTGTCAGCGGGTAAGATTCGTTGTTTAGGCTCTACAACATATCAAGAGTATCAAAGTGTTTTTGAAAAAGACCGAGCATTAGCCCGTCGTTTCCAAAAAATTGATATTGCTGAGCCTAGTGTTGCTGACACCACAAAAATACTGCAGGGTTTGAAAGAGAAATATGAAAGTCACCATGGTATTCGATACACCAATAAAGCTTTGCATGCTGCAGCTAAGCTGTCAGCTAAATATATTAATGAACGATTTCTCCCTGATAAAGCGATTGATGTAATTGATGAAGCGGGTGCCAAGCAACAACTTGTTGCTCCGAGTAAGCGTAAGAAAGTTATTAATAATACTGATATTGAAAGTATTGTCGCCAAAATGGCTAGAATTCCTGAAAAGTCAGTATCACTTACTGAAAAGGATGGACTTAAAAACCTTGATCGTAATTTAAAACTTGTTGTGTTTGGTCAAGATCAAGCTATTGATGAGCTCTCATCTGTTATTCGATTATCTCGAGCAGGGCTAGGTAATGAAGAAAAACCGGTTGGCTCTTTCTTATTTGCAGGTCCTACAGGCGTAGGTAAAACAGAAATAACCCAACAGTTAGCTAAGATATTAGGCATAGAGCTGTTACGTTTTGATATGTCAGAATATATGGAGAAGCATGCTGTTAGTCGTCTTATTGGCGCTCCTCCTGGTTATGTTGGTTATGAGCAAGGTGGTTTATTAACTGATGCCGTTTTAAAGCATCCTCATGCGGTTGTCTTGTTAGATGAAATAGAAAAAGCTCATGAAGATGTTTATAATATCTTATTGCAAGTTATGGATCACGGTACCTTAACGGATAATAATGGGCGAAAAGCAGACTTCAGAAATATTATTCTGGTGTTAACAACTAATGCAGGGGTACAAGAAACGGTACGTCAATCAATAGGCTTTAAGCAACAAGACCATAGCCTTGATGCATTAAGTGAAATAAATAAAGTCTTTTCACCTGAATTTAGAAACCGCTTAGATAACATTGTCTGGTTCAACCATTTAGATAACATTGTTATCCATCAAGTTGTAGATAAATTTATAGTGGAGTTACAGGCGCAGCTTGATGATAAGGGTGTGTCACTTGAATTGACTGAACTAGCTAAACAATGGCTTGCTGAAAATGGCTATGATAAAGCTATGGGAGCAAGACCAATGTCTCGCTTAATCCAAGAGCACTTGAAGAAAGCACTGGCAAATGAATTGCTCTTTGGTGAATTAACACATGGCGGTATTGCCAAGGTTGATGTTAAAAAAGACAAATTGGTTATTAACTTTGAAAATAAGCAAGAATTGATTACCGCGAAATAATAATTCACAGGTAACCTATTAAAAACCTAACGAGTTCGTTAGGTTTTTTTATGCCTGCCATTTATACCAATCGGACTAATTTATTGATCACTTAGCGATAATTCAATGCCTTGCCTCTAAGCCTTTTAACTCTCGCTGAGTGAGAAGAAGCTTATTGGAATTGGTATAACTATGTTTAACTCATTATGCTTGTTTTAAGCATCGCTAATGCAGCTCTAAGCTGACCAATAAATTAATCCGTTTGGTATTATATGCTTCTATTACGGTGATAACTTTTCTTCAGGCGAAAAAAAACCTGCATAAAGCAGGTTTCGTTTCACATTTAATGTGGCTCCCCAAACTGGGCTCGAACCAGTGACACATGGATTAACAG
>MAAF01000041.1 GCA_002163005.1 Colwellia psychrerythraea
ATTCCCCAACCTCTTTAAAATCATCGAGGTTTTTAGGGAAAGGAATTACGTTATCCATGTGATTTCCTCGCTGTACATGTAGCCCATTTAAGGGGCTGATAACAGTTTGCTAAAATGTGTAGCGAAGCGGAACCGAGCAAACTGTTATCAGTCCTGCTTTAAATTCTTGTTATAAGTAAATTTAAAGTAAAGCACCTTAGGTTTTATTTAATATACTTTCAATTTCAGACTTTAAACGTGTTAATGAATCTAGATGGTCATTGGAGGACTTTACTCCTGCTTCTTCTGCACACCTAGACTGAGAAAATTTAACTATCTTCAATGCCATATCTATTTTTTCTATTAAAGCAGTAACATCCTCAGGTATAGGTTTAATCCACTGCAATGAAGATGAAAGATCCTCGGCTCCATTTTTAGATAATGCTCTGATTAGTTCAGCAGAATTCACAGGCTACCCTTACTTATAATGTCTTGCTCAGCGGCAGTTTAAAGTGGCAAGTTTTTGCGTAAGAAAAACAAGTAATGCTTTAAACTGTCCGCTGGAGCTAATTGTTAGGCTTTATCTATACCCCAAATTCCAGCACCACGTGAGGCGATAAGCAAAAAACCAAAACAAAACATTATTGCCAGCTCTCCACCGTTTGCAATAGGGAAGATGTCTTTTAATCCATGCGCTATCCAGTAAGCCGCCGCCATCGTGCCGCTAGCAATAAATGCTGCTGGGCGCGTGCAAAAACCAACCATAATAAGAATACCGGCGACTAATTCAATTGCACCCGCCGCATATAACAGAGGGTTGAGTGGCCAAGGGAATTCTAAAGGGAAGTTGAAAAACTTTTGTGTACCATGCCATAAAAATAAAAATCCAATTACTATCCTGAAAAGGGCATAGATTTGTTCTTGAAAATTGTCTAAAAATTTCATGTCGTTCCTCCGGTCTGATTCATGGGTTTTAATTTATCATTACTGAACCAATGCAAGCCTAACAATTAAGCATTTATCTCTTGTCGAAGCATGAGAGATAAATATAGTGTTGGACTGATTCTATTCGAACACCAAACGTTCAAGTTGGCACTAGCGATGATATGTGAGTGTTGTTTAATTTCAGGATGACTTTTATTTGTAGCCGTCCTTTGATTTAACACTTTCCAGACGTAAATCTGACCAGAACAGTCCATTATCTATATCTTTACACTAGGTCAGCCAGAAAATTTTCGCCACTTTTATTTGTCACACGCAAGATGAAACTCTTTGCATGACGTAAAATCAAGTAAACTTTGTTTGAGGGTTCTTATACCTCCGCGAAGTGATTTAGCCAGTGTGTTGCTGCGATCCATTGAATTCACCGCACAAAGTGTTCATTAATATTACTGACTGAATATCAGACATTATGATTGAAAAATAAAAATATCAATAAACTCTCATTTGTTTTGGCCCATTAATATAAGCTACTTCAATATGAGACTAGTCTCAAACATTGTGCGTAGTCATATGTCGATGGGCGTAACGTCTTCGGAATTTATATAAATGCACTGTCGACTGTAGCTTCTCCTAGCATTTTAGGATGCCTCTAAATTGTATTGTGAAAATCAAAAAAGCCAATCGATTACACGATTGGCTTTAAATCACGACGGTATTTCAGGATTGAATACAGACAGAAGTATTTATACTCTGTAATTAAAAATAATAACCAAAATTAATATTTAAACGACTATTTGTTTCATCACTATCTCCAGCCAAACTGCCACCAAGAAATGGTTGGTTCTGTCCAATAGCAAAATCAATTAACGTATATAAATTACCTGATGTGACCATTACCCCCGTTACATTCATCATGGTATCTTCTTTTAAATCTCCCGATTTATCGGTCATTAAATTATAATCGTTGTAAAACGTTAGATTGGTAATTGGCCCAATCTCTACGGGTAAAGAATAAGATAGGTTTAGGTTATAAATCGTAGCGGATGCTGGAATAGTATCGTAAAAGGCGTAGGCACCAACCGTGACAAAATCAGACCCGTCATCTAGATCATATTCATAATCAGTGTATTGAAACATAACACCAAAATTATCTATGTTGCCTTTTGCATGGAATGCGTAGGCATTATGATCACCAGCATTACCGTCTTCACCTTCAATGCCACCTGATAATAAAGATGCACCTACCTCAAAACTATCAAATTTATAAGCATAACGAAGGTTAAAGGTACTATCGTCAGCAAGCCCTTGTTGAGGAGTATCATATATTCCTTCTCCAGGATTTCTTGTACCAACAATGTCATATGAATAGCGACCAGTTTTATCACCAACATAACCATCGATGCCACCCATCTCATCGGTTTTGAAGAATGCGATACGTATATCATGTTTGTCGTAATCACCAATGAAAGATAAACCGGCATCGTAATCATCTTCTAGACCGACGTAAAAGTTGGTGCTAAAAAAGAAGCTGTTTGAATTATAAGTCAGGTTGCCAAAGGGGACCTGTGTAATACCTACTTGCCCTTGCCAGTTCTCATCAAACTGATAGGCAACGTATGCATGATGAACTGCATCCATATACTGATACCAGCGATACTGAGCTGACAAGGTTATATCACCAATAGTGCCGTTAAAATCTAGACGGAAAACATCAAAATCGAAATCTCCGCCACGATCTTTATCATCTTCATCATAATCTTTAATGCCGTATTGGAAGCGTACTGCACCACCGACTTTAATCGATGCGTCTTTGGCTGCACTGTCTTTAGCTAACTGCTGCTTAATTTGTTTAAGCTCTTGTTTGACTTCAGCCAACTCAGTTGATTCAGAAGCATTTGCCATAAGGGAAAATGAAGTTGATGCTATGATAGCCATCGCTATTGATGAAATTTTCATGTGTATTATCCTGTTTTTTAATAGTTTTAATTAAGGGTAACGTGCTTTTTTTCTATCGTTCACCATCGACAACAGTCATTGCTGTCGATGGTTGTGGTAGTGATTGTCAGAATGGTCGCTAAGGTATTAGCTAGGTAAGAATTCCTTGCCCCAACCGGTGCCAGCAATTTTATTGTCAATCATTGATTGAATTTTTTCGTCGCTGTAACCAATACTTGCAAGTACTGTTTTAGTCGAATGACCAAAACGTTCGGTTTCAGGCTGAGCAAAAATAGTTGCTTCAGTAGGGCGAATTGAATAGTGATCGATCAACGTAATACGGTGACCACTGGGATGATTATTATAAATTGAGAAGGCATAACTGCCACGGTCTATACCAACAGTGCCATCAGCTTCACGGGTATATTGATCACGTAACTCTTCAATACTCATGGGTTGAACGGCGGGAAGACCAGCATGACGTAGCTTCTGTGCCCAGTTCTCGGCTGAATCTTTATTAAAAGCATCGATAAGGAAGTCACTGATGCAATCTACTTGGCTGATCCCAGATAAGCCATCAACAGTTTCAAGTATTGCTAACTGATCGCGGTCTGAATCAAGGTAAACCCAACCGTCATTGGCCTGATAAAAATGTGATAACGCATCATTACCTAATACTTCACGACCAGATGCTTCATCAAATGGACCGCGATCTTTATAATCAAAGGCAAATTTAACTTGTGCCAAATTTGTCACTGCAGAGAGTGAGGTTCTTGCTCTAGATATTTGACCGGTTTTTTGTTTGTGATAAAGCGATAACGCCATGCCTAAACCGCCAGCAAAACCACAGTTAACGTCTAGCGTGCCTAAGTGAGCGTGTTCTTCAGGTGTTTTATTACCGCCGAAACGACTCATAATTCCACTGTTAGCTTGAATAATATCGTCGTAGCCGATGTAGTCTGTTTTAGGTCCTCGTTTCGGGCCACCTAAGCAATCTAAACGGCAGAATAAAACCCCAGGGTTTATCGCCTGCAAGCTTTCATTGTCTAAACCAAGTGGTTTCATTTGACGCTCTGGTGCGTTAATAACAACAAGATCAACGGATTTCACAAGAAGCTCAAAGGCTTCTCTACCTTCAGCGGTATTAATATTAACAAGTGCGCTTTTCTTACCAATATTGGTTTGAAAGGTAAAAAATGTGCCAATCAAAGGATCGTAAAGTGGTGTGACAGGATCGAGTTTTATAACCTCGGCGCCAAAACGCCCTAAAAACGCGGTAGAATGAGGACCAGCAATAACATTAGTCAAATCTAAAATTCGTACACCATCTAGCCAACCGTGCTGAGATATCGTATCAATATTGTTTCCGGTTGGTCGAACGACTACTTCATCATTGGCAACCGCAACTAACTGCGACATGGCTTGATCGAAATTAACGTCTTTGCGCGGTTTTGGCGTTAACATTTGACTTACCGACTCTTCTAGCCAAGCAATAGGACCAGGTTGTTTCATGACGCCATATTGCGGGTCTTCTACTTCAACTATTAGTCCAGATGTATTGCAATGTTCGCTGTTCACCCACTCTTGTGTGGTGCGATGCGGTGCTCCTGGAATTTGTCCTTCTCCGAAGACAACACCCCACTCTTCGGATGTTTGAGTTAAAAAGACTTTTTTCATTTTAGCGGAAATGATGTCGGCCCATTTCTTCGGTAGAGGGTAAACACCAATAGATGTTTCACCATCCCATTCGTTTATGGGTAAATGAAGATCTTTCACCTCAGGCAAACCCTCAGCGCGTAGTTCATCATAGATACCCATTGCTTTTAAACAGCGGCTAGCATGGTTACGATGCGACGGGCAGACAACATAAAAGAATCGGCCATCACTACATTGGTAGGTGCGATAAAACGGGTCTAAATATTCTTGTAAATCCTGATAACTAAGATCCATTTCAATGTTGTTTTCTTTGCGATGCGCAATTTCATGTTCACGCATGGTCAGGTAACGATTGGGTGTATTTTCAATGACTACCGAATTATACGACAACCCTTCCATTAAGGCGGCAACAATAGGCACTTCAACGTGGTCACCTCGACCTGATTTTTCACGTGATAACAATGACATAACCACAGAGCTTGCTGCTAACGTGGTTGCATAAGATGAGCCGAGTGCTAAAGGTGAGAAGCTTGGATTTAAGCCCATTAAAACTCGATTGAATCCCATATCGGTAAATGCGCCGGATGCTGCCGCGACGATAGCTTCCGTTGCTTTCCATTCGCTACGAAGCTGATCGTTGCTGGCAAATCCAGGCAGTGATACGGTAATTAATTCCGGACGTCCTTCACGTAACTTTGTAAAATTTATACCTAAACGATTCATTACATTCGGGGTAAAACTTTCAAGTACCACATCGGCATTCTCAATTAACGCCAACGCTTGATTAAGCCCCGTTTCTGATTTCAAATCTATTCGTAAACTGCTTTTATTACGATTTAAAATGGCATTGGCTGGATGATCCCATTGTGGACCTTTTGGTGGATCGATATGGATAACCGTAGCACCTAAGTCGGCAAGAATCATCGCGACAGCTGGTCCAGCAATTTGCTGGCCAAAATCAATAACGCGCACGCCGACTAACGGTAAATTATTTTTCATATTAAATTGTCCTTATGGCTCTTTTACGATTGATCCCTTACTGTGTTGGACTTGAAAAATTGTCCAAACTGCTGAGAATCACTTTTAACGAATTTTAAATTATTACTTTAAATTTCGTTATTTATTAAATGGTTATACCAACTTTGCTATTGATTTAGTTCTGTGAGTTATTCTGTTGGTTGATAATATGACGTCTTTAGAAAGTGAACCAGCAATAAAAAACGCCCCAAAGGTATAATTTTATTTATGGATAATTAAGGCTGTTCAGAGGAAAAAATAAAAAATAGAGTGAAGTAATTACGGCGTTGGTAAGAGATGAGCGCTGTGAATTGAAGTGAGTTTTACTGTAGGCAAGTTTAAATACATCCCTGTATTACTTGCTAGAGAAAAGCAATTATTGTTGTGCTACTTCCTCTAATAACCAACTTCTAAAAATATCGGCATGGGGATGTCTAGCCTGCGACCGGGCATAAACTAAATAAAAGGCTTCATCTGTTGCTACTTTTTGTTCAAAAGGTACAACCAAGCGTCCTGACTTTATCATGCCGTCAACTAAGCTTGTACGCCCGAGCGCCAATCCTTCTCCTTGTGCGGCCATTTCAAGTGCCGTTATTAAAGTATCAAATTGAAAACCTTGGCTTAGTTTTATGTGTTCATGATTGGTTTGGTTTAGCCAATGCCCCCAACCTTCTTCATAACCTATAACGTGTAATAACGTATGATTGGGTAAATCATCAGGAGTAACTAACGATGTGTTTTTTTTCAAAAAATCGGGACTACATACTGGAAATAACTCATCCCATGTCAAACGATCTGATTTCAATGCCTGCCACTTACCTTTGCCATAACGAATTTCAAAGTCGTTATCGGCAGAGCTTTCCTTATCATCAGTCCAGATGTTACTTGTAATTTCTAAGTTGATATGTGGATACAAAGCTCTGAAATTGCTAATTTTGGGGGCCAACCATTTTAGAAAAAAGACTAAATTAACTTTTACATTGAGTAAATCGGTCCGACCTTGACCAAAAATTTCTTCGGTGGCGATACTTAATCGCTCTACTGATTCATGCACGGCAGGCAAATATGCAGAACCCGCATTAGTGAGCTCTAAACCACGGGGCAGGCGTTTAAACAGTACGGCACCAAGTTGACTTTCAAGGCCTTTAATTTGTTGGCTAACGGCTGCTTGAGTAAGGTTTAACTCGAGTGCGGCATGGGTAAAGCTTAGATGACGTGCGGCAGCCTCAAATGAACGTATCCAATTCAGAGGTGGCAATCTTTTTTTCATGATGTAGTCCCATTTTTGTTATTTATTATTATAGTTTCTATTATTTTTTATTGGGTTTTTATGGTCTTTTTTAATTTAGTTCCTTTAAAACTATCGAATAGTATTTCATAAATTACCGAATTACATTCATAAATATTTTTATACCTTTGGGGTGATTTTTATTGGTTGTGATTATTCCGACTCTTCCACAAAATGTGGTTGTGTCGTTTTTGGCCGTTATTAATAAGTTGTATCAATGTTGAATTATTAAATCACAGATGCCTTATAACCTAACCAAAGAATATAAATTTAAATAGAACTAGAATTAGAACAACATATTTAAGGCACTAAACTTTGTACATGATAATTCATGGCAAAACATACCGATTTTAATGGTGATTAATGTAAAGCAATACCTTAGTCACCCAGTAACTAATAATAGGAGTTACAACATGAAGAATATTTCAAATATGATTAAAACCAATGGGGTACTGGCTGGGGTTAATCCAGTGATGGCCATTGGCTCCGCGATACTTGTGTCTTTGTTTGTGCTGTTTACCGTCATTGACCCTAAATATGCAGGCTCAATTTATACCGCCGCTAAAGGCTTTATTGCGTCTAACTTTGCGTGGTACTACATTGGTTTAGTAAGCTTTTTCTTATTCTTATCTATTTATACTGCATTTAGTCGATACGGTAGTATTCGACTTGGTCCTGATGATGAAAAACCTGAATATAACTTTTTTTCCTGGTTTTCTATGTTATTTGGCGCTGGAATAGGCATTGGCATCTTATTTTGGAGCATCGCCGAGCCCATTTATCATTTTCAGAGTAATCCATTTATAGCGCAAGGACAGGCATTAACAGCCGAAGCGGCGCAAGTGGCTATGCGTATTAGTATTTTCCATTGGGGATTACATGGTTGGGGGATCTTTGCTATGGCGGGTTTATCGCTAGCCTATTTTTCATACCGAAAAGGGATGCCACTGTCTGTACGCTCAGGTCTTTATCCTATTTTTGGTGACCGAATTTATGGCCCTATTGGTCACGCTGCTGATTTGCTAGCGGTATTTGGCACAGTATTTGGTATTGCTACCTCACTAGGACTGGGCGCTCAGCAAATGAATGCCGGTCTTAGTTACTTATTCGGTTTTGAAGTCTCCACCACTAACCAAGTGATACTGATTGCGATTGTCTCAATATTGGCGACTTTATCAGCATTAAGTGGCGTGAATAAAGGCATTAAGATTCTTAGTGAATATAATATGCACCTCACCACCGTTATATTGACCTTTTTCTTGGTGTTGGGTCCAACCGCCTACCTACTAGGTGCATTTGCGACCAATGTTGGTGATTACCTAGTTAATGCAGTATCACTTGGTCTTTGGGTAGACCCTGATCCTAAAGGACAATGGCAAGGTTGGTGGACTATTTTCTATTGGGGCTGGTGGATTGCCTGGGCTCCGTTTGTTGGCATATTTATCGCTCGAATTTCAAAAGGTCGTACTATTAAAGAGTTTGTATTAGGTGTGTTACTTGCGCCAACTATTTTGGCTACCTTCTGGATAACTGTTTTTGGTAATACCGCAATATTCATCGAATTATTTGGCGCTGGTGGCATTACTGAAGCGGTTAACAAAGATATCACCATGTCACTATTTACTACGCTAGAACTAATGGAACTAGGCCCAATGTTAACCTTAATTGGTGCATCAATCTGTGTGGTAATGTTAGTGACCTACTTTGTTACCTCGGCGGATTCTGCGACCTTAGTTATATGTACCCTTGTGTCTATGGGTAATGAACATCCACCTGCGCGTTTTAGAGTGTTCTGGGGACTTTCAATTGGTGCCGTTGCCGGAGTATTACTACTCGCAGGTGGACTGAAAGCATTGCAAACGGCCTCTATTGTTGCCGCGCTGCCTTACTCAGTAGTACTGATATTAACAACCTGGGCTTTATTCAAATCGCTTCGTCAAGAGCCTTTGCCGGGTGTAGCGACGTCGAAAGTGACTGACGAAAACAGTGAGTCAGCTGTTCAGGTTGAAAAAACGGATAACTTGAAAACAGTAACATCCACTTCTTAATTAATTACTTTCCGGTGTAGGAGTATGAAAAAACCTACGCCGGATGTATTGATAAATTGAGTTGTTAATTATCTAGATGCGCTTATATATGCATCTTAAATAGTAGAATTTGTAATAAGGAACTATTTCTATGTCTTCGCAAATAATATTGCCACGCATTATGCAAGTTGGCTATGGCGCCAGCCTTGAAGTACCCAATGTGCTAGCTAGCCTAAATTGTAACCGAGCTTTAATTGTTACCGACAAAATGATGGTTAAGCTGGGTTACGCCAATACCATCCAAACGGTATTACAACAGCATGATATTGCTTGTGATGTTTTTGACGATACGGTGCCAGAGCCGACGGTAGCGTCTATTCAGGCTGGTGTTGCCAAAGCAAAAAATGGTGATTATGACTGTATTATTGCGCTAGGTGGCGGCAGTCCAATTGATAGCGCTAAAGCTATCGCTATTTTGGCTAAACATGGCGGCGTGATGCAGGATTATCGCTTTCCTCGTATGGTTACAGAACAAGGGTTACCGCTTATTGCAATACCAACAACGGCTGGTACTGGCTCTGAAGTAACTAAATTCACCATTATCACCGACGAAACAAGTGACGAGAAAATGCTGTGTGTTGGCATTGGCTTTATGCCTGTTGCAGCTTTGGTTGATTATAAATTAACAATGAGTCTACCGCCAAGAACGACGGCTGATACGGGTATTGATGCATTAACACATGCCATGGAAGCTTACGTTAGTAAAAAAGCTAACCCTTATAGTGATAGCCAAGCGATTGCCGCAATTAAGTTAATCGGACCAAATTTACGCAAAGTTTTTCATGATGGCAGTGATAAAAAGGCGCGTGAAGCTATGATGCTGGGTTCGACCCTAGCTGGTGTTGCATTCTCTAGCGCATCGGTGGCATTAGTACATGGCATGAGTCGACCCATTGGCGCATTTTTTCATGTTCCTCACGGCCTATCTAATGCGATGTTGTTGCCAAGCGTCACTGCATTTTCAATCTCTGCCGCGCCAGCACGTTACGCTGATTGTGCTCGAGCCATGGGTATAGCAACTGACTTGGACAACAATGATGTGGCTAACCAGAAATTATTAATCGAACTTCGTGCGCTAAATGATGAATTAGCGGTACCAACCCCTCAAGAATTTGGTATTAAGCGCGATGAGTTCTTTGAGGTTTGTCAAACGATGGCTGAACAGGCATTGGCTTCAGGCTCACCAGGCAATAACCCTATTGAACCGTCTATCAACGAAATTATCACTATTTACCAAGGGCTATGGGATTAACCTCTGCCATTAACATTATTTTTTAACATTTTAGAAATTACTAGGAATTATTTATGAATACAATCGGACACTTAATTAACGGTGAAATTTGTACCGACGCCGCCCGCACCCAAGATGTGTTTAACCCTGCAACGGGTGAAGCAATTAGACAAGTAGCATTGGCTTCTGTCGATACAGTAGAGCAAGCAATAACTGCTGCACAAGCTGCATTTCCACAATGGCGTAATACTCCACCTATAAAACGTGCACGAGTGATGTTTCGTTTTAAAGAGTTGCTTGAAGCAAACTCAGATAAAATATGCGAGATGATAGGCGAAGAGCATGGCAAAATATCGCATGATGCAGCGGGAGAATTACAACGTGGTATTGAGAATGTTGAATATGCTTGTGGTGCGCCAGAGTTATTAAAAGGTGAGCACAGTAAAAATGTTGGACCAAACATTGATTCATGGAGCGAATTTCAACCCTTGGGAGTTGTTGCTGGCATCACGCCATTTAATTTCCCTGCGATGGTTCCATTGTGGATGTTCCCGATGGCAATTGCCTGTGGTAATTGTTTCATCTTAAAACCGTCAGAGCGCGATCCAAGTTCAACGCTGTTTATTGCTCAGTTATTAAAAGAAGCGGGATTACCTGATGGCGTAATGAACGTTGTTAATGGCGATAAAGTTGCGGTTGATGTTTTATTAACTGACCAACGAGTAAAAGCAGTTAGTTTTGTTGGTTCAACGCCGATTGCCGAATATATTTATGCGACAGCCAATGCCAATGGCAAACGTTGCCAAGCATTAGGTGGCGCAAAGAATCACGCTATAGTCATGCCAGATGCTGATATGGATAATGCGGTTAATCAATTGTTGGGCGCAGCATTTGGTTCATCGGGCGAACGTTGTATGGCATTGTCTGTGGCTGTTGCTGTTGGTGACGTTGCCGCTGATGCGTTGATTACTAAAATGACTGCAGCAATGGCGAGCCTTAAAGTTGGTGTATTTAGCGAAAGCAGTAACGATTTTGGTCCTGTAATTACTAGCCAGCATCGCGATAAAGTGGTTGGCTATATTAATCACGCTCAAGAGCAAGGCGCAACCATTGTAGTTGATGGTCGTAATCCTGAAGTTGAAGGTTACAACAATGGTTTCTTTGTTGGCGGTACCCTAATAGATAATGTAACGCCTGAAATGGTAAGTTATAAAGAAGAAATATTTGGTCCGGTATTACAGGTTGTGCGCGTTGAAACAATGCAACAAGCTATGGATTTAATTAATGACCATGAGTACGGTAATGGTACTTGTATCTTTACGCGTGATGGCGAAGCGGCTCGATACTTCTCTGATAATATTCAAGTAGGTATGGTTGGTATCAATGTACCGTTACCTGTACCTGTTGCTTACCATAGTTTTGGTGGCTGGAAGCGTTCGTTATTTGGCGATTTACATGCTTACGGTCCAGATGCTGTGCGTTTCTACACCAAGCGTAAAACAATCACCCAACGTTGGCCTTCAGCTGGTGTTCGCGAAGGGGCAGAATTTTCAATGCCAACGATGAAGTAAGAGATACTTTTTATTTTTAATAACCTCCTTAATATTAGGGGCTGAGCGATATCTTATTTCAAATAAGGTATCGCTTTTTTATTTGTTAGAAGAAGGCAATTTGTCCACTTTTAAAGAGAGTTTTATTTATGCATTCAACTTTTAAAGCACTGTTTCCCCTCTTTGTCAGTTGTTTCGTTTTACTGTTAGCGAATGGTTTAATCAATGTGTTATTACCCGTGCGTATGGGCTTAGACGGTGCTGGTATTGATACTATAGGCATGGTGTTGTCACTATACTTTGTCGGTATGTTGCTGGGTGCACTACTGAGTATTAATCTGATAAAACGTGCAGGGCATATCCGAGTTTTTGCTGGATGTGTTGCTTTGGGGGCCATCAGTATTCTGATCTGTAGCCTCTATTCTGAGCCATTAGTATGGGGCGCGATGAGAGTGGTGACAGGTTTCTGCAATGCGTGTGCATTCACTGCAATGGAAAGTTGGCTCAGTTCAAGTTCAACAAAAGAAACACGCGGTAAAACACTGGCTGTATACAATGCTGTGTGGTTGGGTGGATTGTTTGGCGGTCAGTTCTTTATGAACCTAGCAAGCCCAAAAGATACTACCTTGTTTGTCATTGCAGGGATCTTGCTCTGTGCTGCGGTGATCCCCTTAGTATTGAGTCGTCATCCAGGGCCAGTGATTGAGGAAGTGAGCGCTATGTCACTGCGGGCACTGTATGAAATATCCCCATTGGGTGTGGTAAGTTGTCTGGTTTCTGGCATGATTTACTCTGCGTCCTTTAATTTGCTACCCGTTTTTGCCAGCGAATATAACATTGTTAATTTTGAGCTTTCGCTCTATGTCGGCACAGCAATCTTTGGGGCTTTCATCCTGCAGTTTCCTGTGGGTTACTTGTCGGATCGTTATGATCGTCGTACCGTATTATTTAGTCTATTGGTTATTTCAGCGTTGGTTGATTTGATCATACCTGAGTTTGCAGAGGTCGGAAATCTGTTTGGTGTGTTTGGTGCAACCGCAATTACTTGTGGCATTATTGCTTGTACATACCCTCTGAGTATGTCTGAAGCATTTGATAGATTACGACAAAATCAAATGGTTGCAGCCATGGGAGGAATGATTTTTGCGTTCGCTGCGGGGGGGATAATAGGTCCGTATGCTGCTTCAGTAGTGATGAATACTTTGGGCAGTGTTTTTCTCTTTTATTTTTTAGCGCTAACCCAATTATTATTGGCAGGGTTTGTTATTTATCGTATGACCGTGCGTCAAGCTTTGGCAATAGAAGATCAGGAAAGTTTTGTGATGCAGGGGGCGGAAATTTTTTCTGCCATTGATCTTGATCCTCGAACAGAGTTTATAGAGCCGAAAAAGCCATTAAATACTGAGGAAGAAGTTACTCTTTCAATTGCTGAATTAGATCCCGCAGCGGCAGTAAAAATGACTCAAACCATTGCTAAACATGATGCTACCATGGGATTGGGTATCGCTGGAGCTGTTGCAGCAACTGAAAGTGTGAATGTATTACGTCTTCATGAAGTAATGAAGGATACAATACCTGATCAGATTTTTGATGTTACCCGTGTATTGGTAACCGCTCAACCTGAGCTGGCTTATGAGTTACTTCAACAACTGGCCCAGTGGCATCCCGAGCAAGTGATCCAGATGGCTATAGATATTGGCCGAACAATACCCGAATTGCGCACTGAAATGGTGAGGGTGGCCGTTAAAATAGCACCTGATTCTGCAAGTAAAATTGAAGAATATTACGCTAAAATATTGGCTGAAGAACTCGAAGCAATGCGTCCCGCTGATAGGGACGTTGGCTACGATGTTGAAGTGGACTGTCGCTAGCGTTTACTCAAACGCTCTTAAAAATCTGCACGTTATAAACGTGCAGATTTTCAAGTTATTACGATGAATTATTTAGCTAGTTGTTAACTACTGCGTCACGTAATCTAAAATACCCATGGCGGCTTTTCGACCTTGATCGACTGCAGTAACAACTAAGTCAGAGCCTAACACCATATCACCACCAGCAAAGATATTTTTCTCAGTAGTTTGCAAGGCAAAATCAGAACTATCAACAGCCACAACGCGGCCACGTGAATCTAGTTCAACGCCAGCATCAAGCATCCATTGTGGTGGACTTGCTAAGAAGCCAAAGGCGATAACCACAGCATCGGCTTCCATAATAAACTCACTACCTTCAATAGGCTCTGGATTACGTCTGCCATTGGCATCGGCTGTACCGAGTTGTGTTTTAACAAACTTAACACCAATGCTTTTACCCAGCTCGTCTACTGCTATATCTAAAGGCTGAATATTAAATTCAAAGGTAACACCTTCTTCTTTAGCATTTTTTACTTCGCGCGGTGAGCCGGGCATATTACTTTCGTCACGGCGATAAGCACAAGTGACTTGTGTTGCACCTTGGCGAATAGAAGTACGTACGCAATCCATCGCGGTATCACCACCACCTAAAACAATCACTTTTTTACCAGCAAAACTGACATAAGGTTTAAGGTTTTTCTTATCGGCAGTATTGGTTGAATCAGTAATGCCCATTATCTTTTGCGTATTACCAATAAGGAAATCTAAAGCGTTGTAGACACCTGGGGCGCTTTCGTTGGCAAAACCACCGGTCATATCGGTATACGTACCTAAGCCTAAGAAAACCGCGTCATATTCATTGCTTAATTCTTCAAAGCTAATATCAACACCTACTTCGACATTTAAGCGAAATTCAATACCCATGCCTTCAAATATTTCTCGGCGAGTTTGAATAACATTTTTGTCTAATTTAAATGACGGAATGCCAAAGGTTAATAAACCGCCGATTTGTGGGTTACGATCGAATACTACCGCATCAATACCGTTACGGGTTAAAACATCGGCACAAGATAAACCTGCTGGGCCAGCGCCGATAATAGCAACCCGCTTGCCTATTTTGGTTACCCCAGATAAATCGGGTTTCCAGCCTTGAGCAAATGCAGTATCGGTGATGAATGATTCAATATTACCTATGGTTACTGCGCCAAAATCAGCATCTAAGGTACATGAGCCTTCGCATAATTTGTCTTGTGGACAAATACGACCACACATTTCAGGCAAACTATTGGTTTCATGACATAAATCCGCGGCTTCAAAAATTCGACCTTCAGTGACTAATTCCAACCATTGTGGAATATAGTTATGCACAGGGCATTTCCATTCACAATACGGGTTACCACAATCAAGACAACGATCAGCTTGGCCAGCACTTTGATCTTGTCCAAGAGGTAGATATATTTCGACAAACTCTATTTTACGTTTAGCGATTGCCACTTTAGCTGGTTCAATACGTTCAACGTCCATAAATTGATAAACATTCTTACTCATAACGACTTCCTAATTTATCAGAACACGAAGTTCGGCTGTTGAACGACTACGATGACCTAAGAGGGTTTTAACATCGGTAGCACTGGGTTTAATTAATTTAAATAATGGTGCGAATTTATCAAAGTTTTGTAGGATTTCTTGCGCGCGTAAGCTGCCAGTTTCGTTAAAATGTTTATCGATAATACCGCGTAAATGTTCTTGATGAATAGCCAAGGTGCCAATCTCTAACATTTCAATGGATTCTTTATTCAGACGAATATCTAAATCACCTGCTTCATCTAAGACATAAGCAAAACCGCCGGTCATGCCTGCGCCAAAGTTAACACCGGTATTACCGAGAATGGTTACTATACCGCCGGTCATATATTCACAAGCGTGATCGCCCGTGCCTTCAATTACCGCCTGACAGCCTGAGTTACGCACTCCAAAACGTTCTCCAGCGCGTCCTGCAGCAAATAATTTTCCGCCCGTTGCCCCGTATAAACAGGTATTGCCCATAATTGGGGTTTGATGGCTTAAATAATCAACTCCGACAGGTGCCTTGATGGTTAATTTACCACCAGCCATGCCTTTACCAACATAATCGTTGGCATCGCCGGTTAATATCATGTTTAATCCGCCAGCATTCCAAACACCAAAACTTTGTCCGGCAGTGCCTGATAAATGTAGGGTGATAGGGGCAGCCGCCATACCTTGATTGCCATGATGACGAGCAATTTCACCGGATAATGTTGCACCGACAGAGCGATCGGTATTTTGAATGTTAAATCTATATTCGCCACCTTTACTATGAGACACCGCATCACTGGCAGCAGCTAAAATCTTCTGATTTAACTGACCTTTATCAAAGGCAGTATTTTTTTCAGTTTGGTGTAAAGCAGTATTATCACCGGCAATAACGGGAGCAATAATTGGTGATAAATCAAGTTTTTGTTGTTTAGCAGTGACGCCATCAATTTGTGTTAATAAATCAACTCGGCCGATCAGTGCCGTTAGGTTTTCAACGCCTAAACGCGCTAAGATTTCACGGACATCACGAGCGATGAATTTAAAATAATTCATTACTTGATCAGGCAAACCTTTAAAGAATTCGTCACGCAGTACTTGATCTTGAGTAGCAACACCGGTAGCACAGTTATTTAAGTGACAAATACGTAGAAATTTACAGCCTAGCGCTACCATAGGTGCGGTACCAAAACCAAAGCTTTCAGCACCTAAAATAGCTGCTTTAACAATGTCTGTACCCGTTTTCAAACCACCATCAACTTGTAAGCGTACTTTATGACGTAAACCGTTAGTAACAAGTGCCTGTTGTGCTTCAGCTAGACCTATTTCCCATGGACAACCAGCATATTTAACCGAGGTTAATGGACTAGCAGCGGTGCCGCCGTCATAACCAGATATGGTAATAAAGTCAGCATAGGCTTTAGCAACACCTGCAGCGATAGTACCAACGCCCGGGCCTGATACTAATTTAACTGAAATAACCGCTTTCGGATTGACCTGCTTTAAATCAAAAATTAGCTGGGCTAAATCTTCAATAGAATAAATGTCATGATGTGGTGGTGGCGAGATTAAGGTAACGCCAGGTACTGAATAACGCAATTTAGCAATTAACGGTGATACTTTATCACCAGGCAATTGGCCGCCTTCACCAGGTTTAGCCCCCTGGGCGACTTTAATTTGCAATACGTCAGCATTAATCAAATAGTGTGGGGTAACACCAAAACGACCTGAGGCAATTTGTTTGATACGTGAGTTTTTCACTGTACCAAAACGACGTTCATCTTCGCCACCTTCGCCAGAATTTGAGCTACCACCTAAACGGTTCATGGCAATAGCTAGTGCCTCATGTGCCTCTGGGCTAAGAGCACCAATTGACATCGCAGCGCTATCGAACCGTTTAAACATTTCACTTTCCGCTTCAACTTGATCGAGTTCGATGACCTGACAGTCATCTTTTAGCTTTAATAAATCACGAATAGTGGCAATAGGGCGTTGATCTACTTCATCAGAAAATTTGCGGTAATCACTATAATTGCCATTATTTACTGCGCGTTGTAAGTAGTTTACTACGTCAGGATTGTATGAATGATACTCACCACCGTGCACGTATTTTAATAAACCACCATGAGACATTTTTTTATGGGCTATAAATGCCTTACGTGCTAAATTAATACCGTCTTGCTCGATATCGCTAAAGTCAGCGCCTTTAATACGACTGGGTAAATCACTAAAACAAAGCGCCATTATGTCTTCATTTAAACCGATAACTTCAAATAAACCGGCACAACGGTAACTGGCAATGGTGGAAATGCCCATTTTAGAGAGTATTTTCAATAAACCTTTGTTAATGCCTTCTCGGTAGCTAACAATAGCGTCACGGGCACTGAGTTGGATCTGTCCTTGCTCAACCAGTTGCTCAATAGTCTCAAAGGCTAAGTAAGGGTATATTGCGGTAGCGCCTAAACCTAATAATACCGCATATTGATGAGAGTCACGAACTGAACCAGTCTCAACAATAATATTTGAGTCACAACGTAATTGTTGATCGACTAAACGTTTTTGTACCGCGCCAACAGCCATGGCAGCAGGCACTACTAATAGCCCAGGTTCAATATTTCTATCTGATAACACCAAAATAACGGTATTGTTATTGCGTACTAAACCTTCTGCTTGGTCACATAAGCGAATAATTGCTGCTTCTAACCCTTCATCAACATCATAATTAAGGCTTAAAGTATCAGAGCGGTAATGCTCAGGGTCTAATTCTCGTAATTGTTTCAAGCCAGTATACATAAGCACTGGCGTTGAAAATAACATGCGATCGGCATGACCCGACGTTTCGTTAAATACGTTATGCTCACGACCAATACAGGTACCGAGTGACATCACATAACGTTCACGTAAAGGGTCAATGGGCGGGTTTGTTACTTGGGCGAATTGCTGACGGAAATAGTCATATAAAGTACGTGTTTGACTCGATAATACCGCCATAGGCGTATCATCTCCCATGGAGCCAGTCGCTTCTTGGCCATTTTCCGCTAATGTTCGAATGACTTGATGAATTTCTTCATAGCTGTAATTGAACATTTTGTGGTACTGATTCATTTCTGCATCAGTAAATACGCGTTGACCAATCAAGTTAGCTTCAAGTTCATCAAAAGGGACTAAACGGCGAATATTTTTAGTTAACCACTCTCTATATGGGTGGCGTTCCTTCAAATTATTATCAATATCAGCGGAATGAGAAACTTTACCCGTATAGGTATCAATGGCGAGCATTTCACCAGGGCCAACACGGCCTTTTTCCACCACTTCATCTTCACCATAATCCCAAATACCTACTTCTGAGGCTAAGGTAATAAAACCATTACGAGTGATTACATAACGGGCAGGGCGTAAACCATTTCTATCAAGATTACAGGCAACATGACGGCCGTTAGTCATTACTACGCCAGCGGGGCCATCCCATGGTTCCATATGCATAGAGTTGAATTCATAGAAGGCACGTAAATCATCATCCATTAAGGGATTGTTTTGCCATGCAGGCGGCATCAATAAGCGCATCGCACGGTATAAATCCATACCACCCGCTAAAAAGAGTTCAAGCATGTTATCTAAAGAGGATGAATCGGAGCCTGTCTGGCCAACAAAAGGAGCAGCATCTTGTAAGTCAGGCAATAATGGTGATTTAAAGCGATGAGTTCTCGCTCGACTCCATTGACGGTTACCGTTAATAGTGTTGATTTCACCATTGTGCGCTAGATAGCGAAAGGGTTGCGCTAAATGCCATTGTGGCGAGGTATTGGTTGAAAAGCGCTGATGGAATACACAGATAGCACTTTGCATCCGAATATCAGCTAGATCTAGGTAAAAATTGGGCAAATCTACCGGCATCATTAGCCCTTTGTAGATTGTTACTAGACAAGACAGACTGGCAACATAAAACTTTTCGTCGGTAATACGCTTTTCAGCGCGACGACGTGCCATATATAAACGGCGTTCTAATTCTAGGTTTCTCCATCCAGGAGGAGCATCTACAAATATTTGTTCTATTGTGGGTAAATTGCCTATAGCAATTTCACCTAATACAGAAGTGTCGATAGGTACTGTGCGCCAGCCTATTAGGGTTAAACATTCATTTGCTAACTCTTCTTCTAATATTTTTTTAGACAGTGCAGCTTCAATAGGATCAGGGCTTAGGAAAATCATGCCTACTGCATACTTTTTACCTAGTTTCCAGTTATTGTCAGCGGCTACGGCGCGAAAAAAACTGTCTGGTTTTTGTAATAATAGTCCACAACCGTCACCTGTTTTACCATCGCTGGCGATACCACCACGATGTTGCATACGATCTAAAGCGGAAATAGCGGTCTTAATTAGTTTGTGACTGGTTTCACCCTGTTGATGGGCAATTAGACCAAAACCACAGTTGTCTTTTTGGACGCTATGATCATAAAGTTGCATGTTTTTCTCCTAATAATAAACCAACTTACTTACAGGACAGGTAAAAAGAATAATGGCATGGAAAAAATGCATAAATACACCTCTTTTTAAGTAAGTGGAACTATTAACACTACCCAGTTCTTCGGTAAAGGTCAATTAAAATAGAGCTTTTGCTCGTCAGTCATTCTCATTGCTGTATCGAGTAGTCATTGAATAATGAAATACGATTTATCAACAGATTGTTTGTGTTGTGATTGTTAATTTTGAAAAGTACTTTTATTTTTATCGTGTGAAAAGTAATGAAATAAGCACCATTTATAGGCACGTTATATTGTGAAGGGGGACTCAATGTTTATGTAGTCAATTGGCTTATGAAGTTGATATTCTGGTCTGCACTCAAATAAAAGAGATAAAAAAAAACCAATAGTAGTATCACTATTGGCTTTAGTTTAATAAAAGAGCTTAGTTATTGTTATGGCTGATAGCCATCTTCAACACCTTTAGTCGTGACACTGACAGCGTCATGAGCATGGAGTGACTCTAAATGATTTATTCGTAGCCAGAAGTCATCAAAATGACTTGATTGGTTCAAACTATGTTGTAAACGACGTGCTGCATCTTCACAAAACATTAGGTTTTGACCATTTAATCGAGCAAATTCTTGCTCATCTTCACGTTTAACCGCAGCCTGTACCGGTGTTTTAAGAGAGTCTTCAACAAGATCAACTATTTCAGTAATAGGAAAATCATTAACACTTGAATTGAGTTTTACTTTCACTTCGGCAACAGAGCGCTGTGAATGAGGGGTTGCTACGATCCCTTCGGTTGTACCTAACCAATCATGGACATCAGTTAATGCCAATTCGCTTTGTTGAGCAAACTTGTCTTGAAAAGCTTTTTGTATTAACTGTCTGGCAAGGGCTGCAGAGCATGGACAAGTTGATGAATAGCGTATATCAATGGTTAACTCGATAGTGAGTTGACCTTTATTTAGGTACCCCGTTAGCGTTACCGGGTAGGCTTTCCAACCTTCTTTACCACTGATTAATGATTTTCTACGTAAATGATATTCAAAGCTAAATTGTACTTTAGCTTGGTCACTTAACTCTTGGTGACTACTAATAAAACCGTCAAGCAAGCTCACTAAACTTTGATAGTTAAGTACATTACTTGTAGATAATTCATCGATAAGTAGATAAAGGCGTGACATATGTATGCCTTTAGCTTGTGCATCTTTTAAGTTCACAAAGGCATCAATATGAGCAGAGACCATACGCTCACTTTCACCTTTTGAGGCAACCATAATAGGCATTTCAATGTTACTCATGCCGACCCAGTCAAGCGTACCCTCGGTTTGAGCTGTTGTATGGTTGGCGATATCTGGCATTGATGTCGTCATTTCGACTCCACTTTAAACGATAATTACTAACTAATCTTCGAGATCTTCTGAAATAAGGACGAAGAGTAGATCTAAGGGCGCACATTCTAGCTTATTTTTTAATGGTAATCATTACTGTTGTTGCTCTATAGATAAAAAAGATGGGGAGTCCATGTTTTTATTCATAATATTCAATAAGTTTGTCTGGTTTTTATTACTGCGGTAATATAGATACTTCCTATATTCTTTGCAGAAAAAGGCGTATTTGTGGAAACTAAACAATTGAATCTTTATTTAGATCTGGAGTTGCTTCAAGGTTATTTAGACAGTTTAGGTAAAGTTATTGTTGAGCAGATGTTTGCTTTATATTGCCAGCAAGTTGAAATTTACCTTAACGATATTGAAAATGCACAACTCAATGATTCACTCTCTGGCTGGCAAGAGCATTGCCATAAAATGAAAGGCGCTGCAGCGAGTGTTGGCATGTGCCAATTACATGGACAATTAAAGTTATTAGAAAAAACGGATGCATCGAAAGAGAAAAAAATGGCCTTGTTACAGGAACTGAGGTTATCGAATGAGCAAGCAATACTTGCTTTTAAAGCATGGCTAGAAACTATCTAGGCTGCGATTACCTTCAACAAATAAAGCAGCCCAAGCTAGGGCTGCTAATATATTACAGTTTAATCTAGAGTACCGACAAAACGATAACCTTCGCCATGAATGGTATTAATAAGCTCAGGCGTATCTTGGTTCAATTCGAAGTGTTTACGTAAGCGCCTTATGGTGACATCGACTGTACGATCATTAGAACGTAAATCCCTACCTGTCATTTCTTTAATTAACTCTTGGCGTGAAATTATTTTCCCCGCATTCTTTATAAGTAAGCTTAATGCGCGAAATTCACCACGAGGAATGGCAATCACTTCACCTTTTGGACTTGTCATTTGACGAGAATTACCATCTAAAACCCATTGATTGAAGTTCACAATGCTTTGTTCGGGTTCAGTACTCGTTTGACCAATTCGACCTAAAATATTTCGTGCTCTGATAGTCAACTCACGTGGATTAAAGGGCTTGGTCAAATAATCATCTGCACCAATCTCCAACCCAAGAATTTTATCAATATCGCTATCTCTACCGGTAAGGAAAATTAATCCTAAATCTTTATTTGTTGTTAATTCACGTGCTAATAACAAGCCATTTTTCCCCGGTAAATTAATGTCCATAATAACGAGGTTAATGGTATGTAGTCTAAGCTGCTCAGCCATACTATTGCCATCAACAGCTTCGAAAACGACGTAACCTTCTGCTTCAAATAAATTGCGTAAGCTAAAGCGGGTGACGTCTTCATCTTCGACAACTAAGATTTGATAAGTCTGCATGTTGGAATTTACCTAATATTTAAATGGTTATTGCGATTATTATTATAATATGAGTGAACTATTTGTAATATATTTACATTTATTTAACTATATTAGTCACGTGAAATTGAAAAAACAATTTTTAAAACTATTATTTCATTAAGTTGCTGCTAATTCTACCGGAAAAGTGATATCAAAACTCACTCCTTGCTCTAGTTCATTATCAAGCGCTATATGACCATCTAACGCTTGAGTTACTAAATTGTAAACTAAATGCATACCTAATCCGCTACCGCCACTGCCGCGTTTGGTGGTAGTAAAGGGGGCGAAAATTTTTGATTTCACAGAGTTATCAATACCTTGACCATCATCACTATAATTAATATGCAATTGATCACTCAAATTCATGACATTTATCGTTATGGTGCCATGTTCGACCCCCTCAAAAGCATGATAAATAGAATTTAAGATCAAATTTATTAGTATCTGGTTGATAGGGCCCGGTTTACTCTTGATGTTGAGATCATCTGGGCAGATCAAGGAGACAGTTACATTAGTAGAAACAAGTTTTGCTGAAAGTGTTAATAATATTTCATCTAACAAACCACGAACATTAAATGTACAACTTTCAGCACTCGATTGATCAACTGCAACTTTTTTAAAGCTTGTTATTAATTTTGCCGCTCGTTCTAAATTACGGAATATTATCGAAACGTTTTCAACACCATCAGTTAAGAATTTTTTTAATTGGCTAGATTTTAATGTTTTATCTTCAAAAGCAATTTTAATTTCGTCTAACTTATCTGCTAACAAGCTCGAAGCAGTAACACCTAAACCAATAGGGGTGTTTACTTCATGTGCTATGCCGGCAACCATATCGCCAAGTGAAGCCATCTTTTCCGTTTCAACCAATTGACCCTGAAATTCATGCAGCTTTTCTAAGGTTGAGAGTAACTCTTGATTTGACTCTTTTAATGCGTCTGTTCTAGCACTAAGCCTATTTTCTAATGCTTGATTTTGAGATAAAGCATGTTGATGTTCATCAATAATTCTATTGATATGTTTATCAGTGCGAAGTAATAATATGTTGATGTTTTTAGCCAGAATATCAAGTTCTTTATAGGGCTGAATAGCTAATTGAGTTTGGTAATTTTTACTTTGTGAAATTTGCCCAATATCTTCGATTAATTTGGCTATGGGTTGGTTGGCTTTATTAAATAACCAGTGTGAAATACCAAAAGCAAGTAGAAGAGCAAAAAGCAGAAAAATAAGCATTATATAGGTTAATTTTTTGATGATATTTTGTTTTTCAAGCAAGCTAGATTGGATAAATAAGTAGCCTAAGATATGCTGACCTTGAGTGATTTTGACGACCAGTTCTAGGTGGTTTTCTTCATGTTGAATGGTACTTAATCGTGTTATTTGGGATATTTTGTCGCTAATGGCTGGAAAATTATGATTTTTATTATAACTACTAAAATACTCAATGCTGCCGTCTTCATTCAAGCGATAGACATGTATACGATTGATGAGGGGAGTTGAAATTAACTTTTTAAGTTCGCTGCTTAGTGCGGTTTGACTATTATCATTATCACTTTCTAAAAATCGACTACTATTGCTTGCTAAGATACTTGCCCATGCACGAGTTTCATTGGCGATAGTCTTATTTTCATGTTCACCGACCATAGTAATAATACTCATCGAAACTATGATAATTAATAGTAGGGTTAAAGCCATTATACTTTTAACTAAGCGACTATGCAGTGAAATGGTGTTGGTTAAATGTGGCATGGTACCCAATAATTTATTTTGTTGCTTTATGATAGCTGAGCTCGGTAAATAGTAAACCCTTTGTCTTTTGTTATCACGCGAGTATTGCCAATATATGTTTCCATTATTGGTTGATAACGTAAAAAACTGTTGGCTACTATCGTAATGTTACCTTGTTTGTTAAGTTTCTTATTTATTCCAGCTAAAAAATCTTCGCTAGCTTGATAGTGCGTTTTAACACCCTGATGAAACGGAGGATTTGAAACAACATATTGGTAGTGCTCGTTAACATCTGACAAACTATTTGAAGGGAATACATTACCTGATAGACCGTTTAAAGCTAAACTCTCTTGTGCTGAAGTTAATGCCAAAGCGCTAACATCTAGTAGGGATAAGTTTGTCTCGCCAAATTTTTTACCAATAAAGCAGCTGATTACCCCTGCACCACAACCAAAATCGAGAACTTTTCCTGTCATTTTATTCGGTAAATTACTTAGTAATAATGCGGTGCCAACATCAAGCTTTTGCTGACTAAAAACGCCAGGTAAGGATGCTATTGTTAGCTGAATACCTTCAACAGTAATCTGATATTTTTTGAACCAATCTTGCAGATTGAAAACATCGGATAATTTTTCTGGCTGAAATAGCCCAACAAAAAGCAGGCAATGGCGTGCAGCATCGACTTTTTGACAACAAGAAAATATATTTTGAGTTAATTTTGCTGCGGACTGTATGCCGCCTTTTTTCTCGCCAACCAGTATTATTTTTGTTTTTTCATTGATGCAATGAGTAATCATAGCGAGCGTGAAATTGAGTTCAGCTTTGCTTTTAGGGAAGGCTATTATCACCAGGTCATGACATGTTTTTGTTTGATATGTGCTGGCAAAGGTTGTCGTAACATTTTTATTATTAGTCGAGCTGCAATGCTTTTTGGTAATTGCCTGATAATCAATAAAGTTTGTATTAAAACAATTAATATTGTCTGGCGTATGAATCTCTTTATAAGCCTCAATGAAACCATCCTCAGGTAAATTAATAAAAAGGGGGGCTTTAGCGATAAGTAATTCACTATTACGTAATAAAATTTGGCTAGGATTCGACAATGACATAGGGCAAGACACAGAGCAATAAATAGAGAAAGAATAATAGTTATATTCTACGGTAAATAAGTATAAGGGAATAGGGTTATTTGCCGTAAGTTAATTGTGTCGAGGTAAAAAAAATGCTTAAATAGCCAGTGTCCCTAATTCCAATTTACTGGTTAAATAATTCACCAGTAAATTTTAATAGGGCCAGAAGAGGAGCGTTAACCAGGTAATTACTATTGTTTTGTATTGAACAATTCAAAAACAGATATCAAAATCTGTAGATGGTAATGAGGGGGATTAACGCCGAGATAAATGGCTATTTGATAAGCTGTTTATCGGTTGTGTACTTTATATATTATATGAATATATAAAGTAGTGGGCTGAATCCCAACAACTGTCACTTTGAATAATAACCATATTGGTTATTTAAGTGGGGAGCTTCTGGTCTTTGCATATTAGCCCAAATGTCGGTTCAGCTGATATTATGCTCTTCTCTGTCAATGCCCAGTCCTCCGCGCAATGTATCTAGTTTTGTTAATTAAGTGTGCCTTGAGCATGCCTTTGATAACACGGATACTCATAATCTTTCTATAGACTTTTTATCAGATAAGCGGAGTAATAAATGAACTGGCAAGATGTATTAGCGCAGTTAGAATCAGGTAGTTTACGAGCGGCAAACCAAGATGATGCCGGTAACTGGCATGCCAACATTGAAGTGAAACAAGGTATTTTAGCGGCTTTTAAAGCGGGTAAAAACGTTGCTTTTGATGATAATTACCAAGGTTTTGTTGATAAACACAACTTACCAGCTCGTCAATTTACACCTCAAGATGGTGTTCGTTTAGTACCTGGTGGCTCATCAGTACGCGCAGGTGCTTACGTTGCTGAAGGCGTTATCATCATGCCACCAGCTTACATTAATGTTGGCGCTTTTGTTGATAGTGGCACTATGGTTGATAGCCATGCATTGATTGGCTCGTGTGCGCAAGTAGGTAAAAATGTTCATGTTTCAGCAGCCGTTCAAATTGGTGGCGTATTAGAGCCAGTAGGTGCTAGCCCTGTAATCATTGAAGATGGTGCCTTTTTAAGTGCTGGTGTTGTTATAGTTGAAGGCATTGTTGTTAAGAAAGGCGCGGTATTAGCACCGGGTGTATCTCTTTCTAAATCAGTTCCTGTTTATGATTGTGTTAACCAAGTTATGCGAGAAAAAGGTGCTGAAATTCCAGAACGTGCCGTTGTTGTACCTGGTACCCGTCCGGTTAAAGGGGAATGGGCACAAGCGCAAGGTTTAAATATGGCTTGTGCGCTTATCGTTAAGTATCGTGATGAACAAAGCGATGCCTCACTAGAATTAGAATCAATTCTAAGATAATACTTAGGGGATAATAACCTCGTTGCCATAGCACTCAACTTATTCGTCAAAAGTACTCATTGATAGTCATCAACTCCGTGCTTTATCCTTTAATTTGAGCGCTACCGCTTAGCGTTTATTTACCCCCTGATATAACTATCTACCGTTTTAAAACTTAAAAGAAAACTATGATGACTACATCCACTTGGTTTGATACCAGCATTGAAAATGCCTTAGTTACCCATGAATCACCAGAAGATGAGCAAGGCTATTTTGTTTATCAACTCGATGCACTTAAAGCACATTTAGCCGCTTTGCAGCAGCAAAACGTCATTAAATTATGGTTTGCTGTAAAAGCGAATCCACTATCAAAAATAATTCAAACATTAGATAGTGAAGGCTTTAACTTTGATGTTGCTAGTAGTGGTGAATTAGCTCAAGTTTTAGCACAAGGAATAGATCCCAGTCGAGTATTAAATACCGGTCCAGCTAAATCAAAAAAACAGCTGACTGCCTTTGTTAAGCAAGGCGTTAATACGTTTGTGGTTGAAAGCCTCAATCAACTGAATTGGTTGAATGAAGCGGTTCTTGAGCAGGACCAATCCGCCGAGGTTAATGTAAGACCGAAAGTGCTATTAAGAGTTCAGCTGCAATGGCATGAAGGCGAGAAAAATCCACTAGGGGGAAATAGCTTAACGCCCTTTGGTTTATCAGTGTCAGAATGGCAAAATATCCACGTAGATGACTACCCAGCTTTGGATCTTTGTGGCTTGCATATTTTTCAATGGGGCAACATGCTCAGTAATGAAAAAATGTTTTCATTATGGTCTCAAATGATAACTCCCTTGACCGATTTAGCTAAAAGCATTGGTATGACACTTGATGTACTCGATTTAGGTGGTGGTTTAGGTATTGATTATTTAGGTGAAGGACAAGCGTTGTCTTGGTCTCAAGTTATCGAAGACTTGGCCATTATCAAAGAGAAATCTGGTGTCAAAGAATTATGGCTTGAGTTAGGACGTTTTGCGGTTGCAGAGTATGGCTATTATGTCGTACCTGTTGTTGATAGAAAAATGAATTACAACCAAGAGCAGCTGGTGTTGGCGGCGGGAATAAATCATTTATTGCGCCCTGCGATAACTGATCAGCCTTTTCCGGTACAGATACTACGAGAAGGATTTTTAGCTGAAGAAGACTCTATGCAAGCTTTTGATCTTCATGGTCCTTTATGCACTAGTATGGATAAGTTAGGGCATTTACAGTTACCTAAAGACATTGCTGTTGGTGAACAACTCGTGTTTGGTTATTGCGGCGCTTATGGATTTACTGAAAGCATGCCGTTTTTCTTATGTCATGAATTAGCGGCTGAATATGTCTACCAAAATGGTACGCTAACTCAAGTCAGAGCAGCTCAGCCTGCTTCATCTTATTTGGCTTAGTTGAGGAGTTACGATGAATAATTTTACCAAAGAAGTTATGTCAGTTGGCGAAATGGCAAGTGGTGCTAAGCTCACTGTGCCGGTATATGTTTTTAAAGCTGAAAATAATTCTTCCCCCAGTGTTTATATTCAGGCCAATATGCATGGCGCTGAAGTACAAGGTAACGCAGTTATTTTTCAGTTACTTGAACTGCTACAGCATTGTAATTTACAAGGCAATATTACCTTAGTGCCCTATGCTAATCCTGTAGCCTGTAATCATAAAAATGGTGAGTACCTTAATTTGAAATCCCTGATTTACCTAGTGTGTGTAGTGTGTGTAGTACGACTTTATTTCTAGCTGCCTGTTATATATGCGTATCTATAAACAAGTAGCAAGTTCTCTCCTGTCGTTACTGACGCACAGAGATGCGTATTTAGTTTATGGGTGTTTCAGAATACAAATTGTCGGCAAAATTAACGAAATTGAACATTTGATTGGTTAGTGCTAAATAAATCTCATTTTCGAATAAGGTTAAAATATGAATAAATTTTATAAAGAACATTTAAGTGTCGCGTCGAATGCGTCAGGGCGAAAGATGCACGTACCTGTCTATCGATTTCAGGGGGAAGAGCCTGGGCCAAAAGTGTATATTCAAAGCTCAGTTCATGGGGCTGAAGTACAAGGTAATGTGGTGATCTACCATCTGATCGAATATTTGAAAGTAACTCCTATTCGTGGCGAGGTAGTTTTGATTCCAAACTGTAATCCAGTAGGCACTAATATAAAATCGGGCGAATATACATTAGGAAGGTTTGATCCCGTTAATGGCGAAAATTGGAATCGTGGATATTTCTTTAAAGAGGAGTTAATTAACGACTTTGTTGATACCTTAACGGAAGAACAGTCATTTGATGATATAAAGCTTGCCTTTAGACATCGGGTAAAGGAAGCCATAGATACAGAGCTTAGCAAAACATGGGGCATTGGCTTAGCATCACGTTTGAACCTTCAATTGCAATATTTAGCTTTTGAGGCTGATATAGTCATAGATTTACATACAGGTTCTGTTGCAACAC
>MAAF01000060.1 GCA_002163005.1 Colwellia psychrerythraea
ATAACTAATTGTTAAAGAAAAGAGGTCTTAGTCGCATTCGCTAATGACCTTGGCTTCTTGGTTAACGTTGCCGTTTGCCCGAAGCAGGATGCGCATTGTACGCTTCCGAGTTTTGATGTCAACGTTTATTTTAAATTATTTTAAAAACATTTTAAAACTCAACGTTAAGTTAACTGATTTACTCTAAAAGTAACTAGATAACTTATCAAAACAGTTCTTTGGGTTACCCCTTGGAACTGGATGCGCATTTTAGAGACTTTTCACATTTGATCAAGGGTTATTTTCACTTTCATGTTTGATCGGGCATTTAATGTACACATAGCTTTCTTATTGGGCTATACAGCACGATCAAAAACGATCCTTTATTAATTTATTATCTAATACTGTCTTTATCAGGTACTTTTACTTTGCTATTTATTAGGAGAAAACCTGTCTATATAGCTAAGTAATAAGCATACTTTTAATCCTATAATAAAAAAACCGACACTAAGGTCGGTTTTTTAAACATGTCCACATGATCATAGGGCTAAAATGAACTAGATCACAGAGGTGATCTTTCTGATTTCCCTATCTATTTTTTTAGTTAGCTATTTTCTTGTTCACGTTCTATCGCGCGATAAGCAATATCAGTTCTAAACTCTACACCTTTCCAGCTTATTTGATGTAATAGTTCATAAGCTGTTTGTTGTGCTTCGGTTACTGTATTACCTAATGCAGTTGCACACAGTACACGACCCCCATTAGTCACTACTTCACCTTGCTCGTTTAACTTAGTGCCGGCATGGAATGTCTTGGCTGATACATTGTTGTTAGTATCTAAACCTGAAATAACATCACCCTTAGGGTAATCAGCTGGGTAGGCTTGTGCAGCAAGCACAACACCAACAGCAGCACGACTATCAAAGTCGATAGTTACTTTATCTAACTCACCACGTGTAGCGGCTAAACATAACTCAACTAAATCTGATTTTAAACGCATCATGATAGGTTGTGTTTCAGGATCACCAAAACGGCAATTGTATTCAATAACGTTTGGTGTTCCGTCTGCAGCGATCATGAGGCCAGCATATAAGAAACCACTGTATGGTGCATCTTCGTTGGCCATACCCTCAACCGTTGGCATAATAACTTCAGCCATAATACGATCATGGATTTCAGACGTTACTACAGGTGCTGGAGAATATGCACCCATGCCGCCAGTGTTAGGACCTAAGTCGCCGTTTAATGCACGTTTATGATCTTGGCTTGTTGCCATTGGTAAAACATTTTTACCATCAACCATTACAATGAAGCTTGCTTCTTCACCTTCAAGAAATTCTTCAATTACTACGCGATGACCAGCATCACCAAATGCATTACCCGCTAACATATCTGTAATCGCATCTTCTGCTTCTTTAAGTGTAAGGGCAACAATAACGCCTTTACCAGCCGCTAAGCCATCGGCTTTAACAACAATTGGTGCACCTTGTTCACGAACATAAGCCAAGGCAGGCTCAACTTCAGTGAATTTAGCATAGCTACCTGAAGGAATTTTATTACGTGCTAGGAAGTCTTTAGTAAATGACTTTGAACCTTCAAGCTGTGCGGCTTTGGCACTTGGACCAAAAATAGCTAAACCTTGCGCTTGAAAAGCATCAACAACACCATCAACAAGGGGCTGCTCAGGACCTACAATAGTTAAGGCAACGTCTTCACTTTGAGCAAAAGCAACTAGGGCAGCATTGTCACTAACATCAATAGCAACATTTTCTAATTTAGCTTCAGTTGCTGTACCCGCATTACCTGGGGCAACAAACACTTTAGTAACCTGACTTGATTGAGCCGCTTTCCACGCTAATGCATGTTCACGACCACCGCCGCCAATAACTAAGATTTTCATATGTTTTTCCTATGTATTTTCTTTTGCGCTAAATCAGCAATTACTTGGCTGGTTTAACAAATTTTAATGTCATGCGATCGCTTTCGCCAATCGCTAAATATTTTGCTCTGTCCGTTGCACCTAAACGCAATACGGGTGGTAATGTCCACACACCTTTTGGATGAATAGCTAAATCTTTTGCATTAGCATTAACTTCAGTTGAACCAGCAAACCTAAAACCAGCCGCTTTGGCTTGTTTAATAGTTTGTACTTCAGATACGTAGCCTCTTGCTTTTTCTGGGCTAACACCTGCTGGTAATCTGTGCTCAACGATACCTAAAACGCCACCTGGCTTAAGTGCATTAAAAGCATCTTTAAAAACTTGCTCTACACCCGCATCTTTCCAGTTATGAAGATTTCTAAACGTTAAGATTAGATCCGCAGTACCTTGTGGTGCTAATTCACTTTCTTGACGTGGTGTGAAGTCTGTTAAAACAACTTCACTGAACACAACATCAGATGCCAGTTTCTTCACTAATTTTTTACGAGAATTGCTGTAATAGTTATCTTCACCCGTATCAGGGTAATGGGCACCATATAGTTTACCAGTACCTTTTAAGGCTGGCGCTAGTATTTCAGTGTACCAACCACCACCTGGCGTAATTTCAACAACGGTCATATTGGGTGTAAAACCAAAAAACTTTAACGTTTCAATAGGATGACGGTATTGATCACGCGCTTTGTTTTTAGCAGTACGGTGATCACCTGACACAGCATTTTCAAGTGCTTTTACTGAGGCAGTATTTTCATGTGCATGGGTATCATGCGCCATAGCAGATAAACTTAATGCACTACAGCTTAGGGTTACTGCAATAGCAATTGATTTAAGCGCGTTTGTTTTAATTGTCATAACTATTTTCCTTGTGATATTTATTAGTATTTTATACCGATATTATTATGCTATCGATTAAGCTATTAATTAACGACAATATTTATAACAGATTTGAAACAAACAAGCAGCGTTGATTTTATTTCCATACATATTTCATTGTAAGTAAATAAATCAACACTGCTTTTATTTTACACTTTTTATCACACCTTAATGAAGTTCCTTTAAGCTGATTGGTTCAATTTACAGAAAAAAGCACGGAGCTGACGAATGTCAGTGAGTACTTTTGACGCATAAATTGAGCCAACTGAAACCTCATTAACGAAGCACCTTTAAGCTAGAGTATTCAAAATCAAACGATAAGCACGGAGCGTATGACTATACGTGAGTACTTATCGTGACGAGTTTGTGTTCTCTAGCGACAAGGTTATTTGTTAATGGCGGAAGTGACGCATACCTGTAAACACCATCGCGATGTTATGTTCGTCTGCTGCAGCAATAACTTCGTCATCACGCATAGAGCCACCTGGCTGAATTACAGCAGTAATTCCTGCTTCAGCTGCAGCATCTAAACCATCACGGAATGGGAAGAATGCATCAGAGGCCATAACAGACCCTTTAACTTCTAAGTTTTCATCAGCAGCTTTTATACCAGCAACTTTTGCTGAGTATACGCGGCTCATTTGGCCTGCGCCGACACCGATAGTTGAGCTATTTTTAACATAAACAATGGCGTTAGATTTAACAAATTTCGCTACTTTCCAACAGAATTGTAAATCACGCATCTCTTCATCAGTAGGTTGACGTTTAGTTACTACTTTTAAGTCATCACTTGTTACGCGACCTTGATCAGTATCTTGTACTAATAAACCACCGTTAACACGTTTAAAATCGAAACCAGTAGTTTTGTTATCCCACTGACCACATTCTAATAAACGTAGGTTAGGTTTAGCAGCAACAATTTGTGCAGCCGCATCTGAAACGCTTGGTGCAATAATCACTTCAACAAATTGACGAGATACAATTGCTTCAGCCGTATCTGCATCTAACTCACGGTTAAACGCGATAATGCCACCAAATGCTGACGTTGGGTCAGTTTTATAAGCGCCTTCATAAGCGGCTAAAATATCATCACCAATCGCAACACCACATGGGTTTGCATGTTTAACAATTACACAAGCTGGCTCATCAAATTCTTTAACACATTCTAATGCCGCATCTGTATCAGCAATGTTGTTATAAGATAAAGCTTTACCTTGTAATTGTGTCGCAGTAGAAACTGACGCTTCTTCAGGGTTCGCTTCTTTGTAGAAAGCAGCATCTTGATGTGAGTTTTCACCGTAGCGTAAATCTTGAGTTTTAATAAACTGGCTATTAAAAGTACGTGGGAATTTAACTTTGTTGTCGAAAGACGCTTCAGATTCTGTTTCGCCGTACGCTGGTAACATTTTACCAAAGTAGTTAGCAATCATACCGTCGTAGCTAGCTGTGTGCTCGTAAGCAGCAATTGCTAAATCGAAACGTGTTTTATACGTTAAAGAATTATCGTTATTATCTAATTCAGCTAATACACGATCGTAATCGCTAGCATTAACAACAATAGTTACGTCTTTATGGTTTTTAGCAGCGGCGCGAACCATTGTTGGTCCACCGATATCAATATTTTCAATGGCATTTTCTAATGAACAGTTTTCATCACTAACGGCATTAGCAAATGGGTACAAGTTAACCACTACCATATCAATTGCGCTGATACCGTTTTCGTCCATTACGACTTCATCAATACCACGGCGCGCTAAAATGCCGCCATGTACTTTAGGGTGTAACGTTTTAACACGACCATCCATGATTTCTGGATGACCAGTGTAATCTGAAACTTCAGTTACTTTGATGCCGTTTTCGGCTAATAATTTTGCTGTGCCGCCAGTAGAAAGAAGATCAACACCTTTCTCACTTAGACGTTGAGCAAACTCAACAATACCTGCTTTATCAGAAACACTTAATAGTGCGCGTTTAATTGGACGTGGAGTATCCATAATTTTATTTACCTTTCATTTTTTAACGATCCATCTTGTTGCTGTATTGCCCAATTAGTACGTCAAAATTACTCACTGACATTCGTCAGCTCCGTTACTTTTCCTGCTAATTGCACCATACAACTTAAAGCTGAACAGTTAATTGAATAAATATTTAGAGTGATTTAAAACATAAAAAGCACCCGAGGGTGCTTTTCATTAAAATTCGATATTAGTTCATACCGTATTTTTTAAGTTTCTTGCGTAACGTACCGCGGTTGATGCCTAGTAAGTTAGCTGCGCGTGTTTGGTTACCGCGAGTGTACATCATAACTTCTTCTAACATTGGCGCTTCAATTTCGCTCAATACAAGGTCATACATATCATCAACATCGTTACCATTCAATTGTGATAAGTAGTTGCTAATTGCGATTTTAGCTTGGCTACGTAATGGAGAAGTTTTTGTTTGTGTTTGAATATCGCCAGTGATAAATGGAGAAGAAACATTTTGTTCGAACATATGATATAACTCTTTCTTTTGTTAATAAAAATAAAATAAAACTATAATAACTAGTACTAGCCCTAATAAGAGCCAGTCGCAAAGTCATCAAAAAATTTGTCTAACGTCACCAATTGTTCATCAGTAGACGTTAAACCATTAAAAATAGCCCTAAACGCTTTGCCTTGGTCAATAGTAAACGCTGTGCTAAAACCGTCTGTGGTCTCAACCAGGTTTTGTACATACCAAGAAACATGTTTTCTGGCGATCATCACACCTTTGAAATCGCCGTAAAACTGATGTAACTCCATAACGTGTGCTAATACAATTGAACGAACTTCGCTCAATTCGGGTGCAGACATCTTATTACCCGTGGCCAAGAAATGATTAATTTCTCGAAAAATCCACGGACGACCCTGTGCACCACGACCAACCATTATGGCATCCGCGCCCGTATGGTCTAAAACCTGTAGTGCTTTTTCAGGTGACGTAATATCACCATTTGCCACTACCGGAATTGAAATAGCCGATTTTATTGCTTTAATCGTGTCGTATTCCGCATTGCCTTTATAAAAGTCATTACGAGTACGGCCATGCACTGCGAGTGATGCTATACCACTATTTTCAGCAATTTTTGCTATTTCAATACCATTACGGGTATCTTCACACCATCCTGTGCGAATTTTTAGCGTGACCGGTATATTTACCGCGTTCACCACTGACTGAACAATTCGCTCAACCTGTGTTGGTTCTCTTAACAAAGCAGAACCCGCTAATTTTTTATTTACCTTTTTTGCCGGGCAGCCCATATTGATATCAATAATTTGTGCGCCGTTATCAGCATTTACTTTGGCAGCAAACGCTAATTCATCAGGGCAACTTCCGGCAATTTGTACGCTACGGATACCCGCAGCATCACCATGCAGCATTCTCAATTTAGACTTTTGTGTATTCCATACTTTCGGGTTTGACGAAAGCATTTCAGACACTGCTAAACCCGCACCCAATTGACAACATAATTGTCTAAAAGGTTGATCGGTGATCCCTGCCATAGGAGCAAGCATTACCTGCGAATTAAGTTGATATGTGCCTATTTTCATACTGCTGTTTTTTTGAGCTACCTTTCAAAAGGGCGCTAAGTTTACTCGTTTTTTTTTCAATTGAAAAGCATAGAATTTGAACAATATTTGATTTTTTTCACCTTTTTGATATTGACATTTATTAAAACATTAATGTGAGCGTAAATTATACGATTTACGAATAAATTTATTGACAAAGCCGACAAAAAAGATAATACCAAATATACCGCAAACTTAGCTCGAACAACGCCTACAACGGTAGCAAAGCAAAATTACTAACACTTACCTAAACTAATAATAATTATAAATATAATGACAACTATTCAAAAAATGCCCATTACTAATGTATTTGGACAAAGTGATTACAGCGCCACTTTGCACCTTGGTAGTGAAAAATCCCCGTTAATCTTCTGCTTGATACCGATAGTAAGTAGTACAAAGCACTACTTACCAAGCAACGATGAAGTGATGTGGCTCAAGCGCTTCTTCGATGGGTTTAAAATGACTTTATACGGCGTTAAATAATCAAACCATAGAATGACTATGGTTAAATTATTTGCCTTGTCTAAAGTGGTTTTAATTCCCACTGAAATCCTGCACTTTGATTGGTAATGGGTATATAACTACTTTCGTTGTCCGTTTAAGCGAACCCACTCTTCTTGTACGCTCACTGGTTCCATATCACACCATTGTCCGTACAATGTTTGTAGTACTTCTGCTTGCTCTTCAAGTACACCTGACAACGCCAACAAACCTTTATCACCAACATACTCAATTATAGTAGGCGCTAACTCACGTAATGGCCCCGCTAGAATATTTGCCACAACGACATCAGCTTTAAATTCAGGCTGATCTTTAGGCAAGTATAATTCAAGTCTATCGGAAACATTATTACGCTCAGCATTAGCAAGGCTTGCTTGCAAAGCTTGTGGGTCGATATCAATACCAATAACTTTCTTCGCGCCTAATTTAAGCGCTGCTAATGATAAAATGCCTGAGCCACAACCAAAATCGACTACTGTTTTATCTTGTAGGTCTAAGCTGTCTAACCAAGTTAAACATAATGCAGTGGTAGGATGGGTTCCGGTACCAAAAGCAAGACCAGGGTCTAACATTACATTAACGGCTTCAGGATCTGGAACATCGCGCCAGCTAGGACAAACCCATAAGCGTTCACCAAATTTCATTGGGTGGAAGTTGTCCATCCATTCACGTTCCCAGTCTTTGTCTTCTAATTGCTCTAGCTTGTACAGCATTTTCTCTTTATCTGGGTGAATACTCTGCAAGTAACTAATGACTTTATCCATATCATGGCTTGCTTCAAATAAGCCCATAACGATTGTATTTGACCAGTAGATAACTTCATCACCGGGAAGTGGCTCATATATTGGGGTGTCTTGCGCATCGATAAAAGTAACTGCTTGTGAACCACAGGCTGAGAGCCAGTCACTATATTTTTCGGCGTTGTCTTCGTTGGCACTTAATCTTAGTTGTATCCAAGGCATCTTATTTCTCTACTGGTATTTTGTGTTTGCTGCTACTCGTTGTCGCTACAATTGTCGGTGGCGCAAAGAGACGATGTTATTGGCAAATAGTAGCAATAAATAAGCTTGATGCTAGTTTATCATTCATTACTGCTAGAGTAGGCATAAATAACCAGAAAAAGGAAAATACCATGTTGGATTTACTCCCTGACTTGTTTGATCAATATCCAGAGCAACTTAGCCTTGCTAATGAAGCTTTTATTGATTACGGAAAGAACACTATTTTTTATGGTGAGATAGTCACTGTTGCATGCTTTGAAGATAATTCTAAAGTGAAAGAACTATTAGCTACCGATGGTACAGGCAAGGTACTGGTTGTTGATGGTAAAGGCAGTATGAATCGTGCCTTATTAGGCGATATGATAGCAGAAAATGCGGTTAAGAATCATTGGCAGGCAGTGGTAATCAATGGCTGTATTCGTGATGCGGGTACTATCGGAACTTTAGCTATTGCAGTAAAAGCCCTTGGGTGTAACCCGATAAAAACAGAAAAATTGGGTGTCGGTGACATTAACCTTGTCGTTAATTTTGCTAATGTTGAATTTATACCGGGTTGGTATGTATATGGTGATGCAAATGGCTTGGCAGTAAGTGAATCAAAGTTAAAAATACAGTGCTAAATTCGGTATCAAATTCTCTATCAAAGTAATACAGATTAAGGTTTTATCTTTTCTGCTATGTTAATCTGAGCGTAATAAGATAGGTAATACCAATTCCATTAAATTATTGCTCACTTGTTCTGGTTAAAATATTCCCAGGCGTTGCTCTCAATCCCAATAGCCAGCTATTGGTCAATCAAGCGCCTACCCTAGAATTATTTTTCCTACGCACAACAAGATCACAAACTTAATGGGATTGGTATAATTAAAAAAGTTGGCTTGTAGATGAAGTATTTTCCCGTTTTTCTTGATGGTAGTAAAATTAATGCCATGGTAGTTGGTGGCGGTGATGTTGCCGCTCGTAAGATTGAATTACTGTTAAAGACCACAACAAAAATAACCATAATGGCAGCAAGCGTTACGGATGGTGTTGAGCGCTTAATTAACGAAAATCAATTAAGCTGGTTAAAACATAACTACCAAGCTGGCTTGTTAACTAAAATTACCTTAGTGATTGCCGCCACAGATAATACCGCAGTTAATGAGCAGGTTTATCATGAAGCGGTAGCATTTAACATTCTTGCTAATGTGGTTGATCAACCAGCCCTTTGTACTTATATCACGCCAGCGATTATTGATCGTTCGCCTATGATTATTGCACTTTCAAGTTCAGGCAGTGCCCCTATTCTCATTCGCATGTTACGAGAGCAGATTGAGAAAATATTACCGCAAGGATACGGCCGTTTGGCTGATTTTTCATTAAAATTTCGTGATCATGTAAAAGCACGCATAAAAGGCATACGTAATCGCCGCACCTTCTGGGAAAACACCTTACGTGGTTCAATCGGGCAAGCATTACTCGATGGAAAACAACAAGAGGCTGAGCAACTGCTGATTATGAGCTTGAAAGAAAAAATTGCGCCACCTCAGGGTGAAATTATTTTTATTCAAACCCTTAAGGGGAACCCTGATAACTTAACCTTGAATGCCCACCGTGCTTTACAGTTTGCTGATGCTGTTTTTTATGATGGTGAGGTAAATATCGAGCTGATTGAATATGTCCGCCGTGATGCAGAAAAATATCCTCAGAGCGTCAGTTCAAGACTTATGCTCAATTACCAGCATGCGTTAGAACTTGCCCAAAAAGGTCAACAGGTTATTTACTTACTTAGCGGCAATGAAGAATTACCCAGTAATGAGGCTTTAATTGCTAGTGGTATTAGTACCAAAATAATCACCAGTGGCAGCTAGCCCTTTAAAATTCTAGCAGCCGAAAATAATATTGATTCAAATAATAACAGTGCGTATTATATTAATTGCGATTATAATACGTACAATTGTCAATAAAGTAACCATCGTTAAGCCAAGGTTACTATCTAAGGTTACTCCGCTGTAGCAATAACGTCTATGTCAAATACTTCTATTTCCACTTACCTTTCTACTTTTGTTAGTGATATTTCACACTACTCATTACCCGACTCCTTACCCGGTAAGTTTACCTACCCTTTTTGTTATCAGGCACACCCGCTAGCATTAACGGCGAGTGAAGAGTTACAACAAAAATTGGAAAAGTTCCATCCTGTTGAGTCTGAACAACAAGGAAGAATGTATGGGGTATTAATCGTTAAAGATACTCAAGGCTCGCTTGGCTACTTAGCAGCAATTTCGGGCAATGCGAATGAGAACATGGCCGATGACAACTATTCAATTAACTTTGTTCCCACTATCCATCAAGCGTATAACCAGAGTGAATTTGAGAAACAGCAACAAGTTGAAATCAATGATATCAACAAAAAAATTAATCTACTCGCAGCTAATCCTGAGATTGATAAATTAACGGCTTTATTGAAGACAGAGGTCGCTAAGTCTGTTCAAGAAATACAATGTCTGCAACAACAAATGCGAGATAATAAAAAAGCACGTAAAGACCAACGCACTTGGCTAAGCACTGCGGCTTTATCTGAAGATGAACACAGAGACATTAGCATTGCGCTATCTCGCGCCAGCGTAACGGATAAAAAAGCGCTGCAAGCTCTAAAACTACATCATCAAACAAATATTAGCTTAACCTCAAATAATTTACAGCAACTTACCGATGAAATAGAGTCGTTAAAAAAACTAAGGAAAAAGCTCTCTGCGAAACTGCAAAAGCATTTTTTCAAACAATATAAAATGCTCAATAGTAAAGGGGAGAGAAAAGACTTAACTAAAATTTTTTCCGATACCATAGTGCAAAAGCCACCTGCCGGCTCTGGTGATTGTGCAGCTCCAAAATTGTTACAGTATGCCTTTGAACATAAATTAACACCGCTGTGTATGGCTGAATTTTGGTGGGGAAAACAGCCTAAATCTGAAATCAGAAAACACAAACACTTCTACCCTGCCTGCCAAGGTAAGTGCCAACCAATTTTAGGTCATATGCTTGCTGGTATGGAGGTAGATAAAAATCCTTTATTGGATAATCCAGCCAAAGGTAAAGATCTAGAGATCGTTTTTCAAGATGAGCATGTTGTGGTGGTAAATAAGCCCGCTGGTTTATTATCTGTTCCTGGAAAGTCGATTAAAGACTCAGTTTATACACGTATTAAGACACAATTCCCTCAAGCAACTGGTGGTTTGATTGTTCATAGATTAGATATGGCCACCTCAGGTTTGTTGATGTTGGCACTCAATGAACGAGCCCATAAACACTTGCAGCAACAGTTTATGAATAAAGAGGTTAGCAAACGTTATGTAGCAACTATTGAGGGTAAATTAGAAAAAACGTCTGGTGAGATATGTTTACCCCTTCGTGGTGACTTTGATGATAGACCAAAGCAAATGGTCTGTCATGAGCATGGAAAGTATGCTGAAACTCATTGGCAGCTCATTGAAGAAACAGAGAATACGAGTAAGTTGTTTTTATACCCTATCACGGGCAGAACACATCAACTACGGATGCATTGCGCTCACCCGGATGGACTTAACATAGCCATTATGGGTGACGGTTTATATGGCAACAGTGCTGATAGACTTCATTTACATGCACAACGCTTAAGCTTTAAACATCCCATAACCAAAGAGCTATTAACCTTTGAAATAGCGGAAAGTTTTTAGTCCTACGCTCAGTTTAAACACCAATAAAAGCGGAACTTCAGCCAGTTTTTGAATCAGTAAAGACACCTTGTAACTTCATAGTGTCTTTACCGTTAAAGATTATCAGTCACAATCTATCGAACAGGCCATTCAAGAAATAACGACTTAAAATCACGTACCTATTACCCGCATTTTTATCTGTAACGGCATAATATTTTTGCCGTTACAGAACTTGTTAAAATATTGAAAAACTCATTTCTTTTTATAACGCCTTTCCAAGTGGTCGTAACGTGGTTTACCTTTCAGCTGCGTACCAAGGAAGTAATCAATTAACCGTTGCAACATCAACACTAGAAAATCATTTATTAACCAACAAAGTAAATGATCGTGTTAGAGCAATTTGAGCAAGTTTAAATCTTCAAAATGAAGCCGACAAAGCATTAACAAATTATCAAGTATTAGTGCAAACACAACCGGAAAGCGTTTTAGTCAATAATAATTTTGCTTGGCTATACATGGAAAAAGCGGTTAAAGCGTATAAACTAACAGAAGGTAATAGTGTAAATATAACGTTGAATTACATTGAAGGGCTTATTGCTAATGAACGTAGAGATGAAGCCAGAAAACTGTTAAAAAAAACGCCCCCTCAAAGTGAGGCTAAAAAAGCCAAAATGAAGACATTACTCGATATGGGATAAAAAGGAATTAACATGAACGACTCCACGATGAAGTGTATCAAGCTAGCAGCAATATTATCTATCGCCATAGGTCTATCTGCTTGTTCAGAACAAAAAACTACAGAAGAGTATATAGCGGCCTCGAAAGTTTATATTCAGAATCTTGAGTATGGCGCAGCGATAGTTGAATTAAAAAACGCGGTTCGACAAGCACCAAAAGATGCTGAAGCGCGTTATTATTTAGCTAAAGCTTACACTGAGCAAGGGAGTTATGTAAACGCCGAAAAGGAGCTAGATAAAGCAGAACAGTTTGGTTTTAAAATGGCGCTGTTGCTACCTGATTTGGTATTTATAAAATCAAAATTAAATAAAGTCGAAGAAGTATACGCTTTAGTGGAAAATGTAGATTATTTAAATGATGAGCAATACATCGTTGCTCTAACATATGCCGGTATCACTGCACTGAATAACAAAGAGCTAGCAAGAGCTCAAGACTTTATAGCTCAAGCAAATATAATTAGTGAAACATCTCTTTATAGTAAAATGGGAGCGGCTTATTTATTCCATGCGGAAGAGAATTTTTCCAAAGGGATGGAGATAATTGATACTGTATTGAGCGAATCACCAGCTTTTTCAGAGGCACTTTTACTGAAAGGCCATTTGTTATTTTCTTCAGGACAATTTATCCAAGCAAATGAGGTATACACCAAATACAGACAACGACATCCTCTCGCTGACTACGTTCGTTTCTTTGAAGTAAATAGTTTGATCTCAGCAGAAGAATATGGAGCAGCTGATGTTAAGGCGACAGAGTTATTAAAACGTTTCAAAAATTCACCTTTGGCTCATCAATATAAAGCTCAAGTTGAGTATCAAAAGAAAAATTATGAAGATGCGCGATCTTATGCAATTAGTGCAGCCCAGCAAGGGAATGAGTTTATTCTTTCAAAGTTGATTGCTGGTATGAGTTCTTATCAATTGGGAGATATTGAACAAGCCCATGGTTATTTAAATCAAACTGAAAAATATTTACCCTCATCCCATCCAATAAAAAGGGTGCTTGCCTACATTAAAATAAAGCTAGGTTATACCACTGAAGCTATTGATACCTTAAGTACATTAGAGGGACTGACCACATCTGATGCTGGCTTATTTCAATCATCAAGTAGTGAATTGATGAAAGCGGGAGATTTTGAAAACGCGATAAAGTTGCTAGATAAAGCGTCTAGCATAGCACCAGAAAGTGCCTCTGTCGCAACCCAAAAAGGCATGCTAAAACTTTCTCAGAACGATAAAACAGGTCTTGCATCGCTCGAACATGCGTTAAACCTAGATCCTAATTTAAAAGAGGTAGAATTTTCTTTGGCAATACAATATTTAGATAATGGAGAAGAGAAAAAAGCGCGCTCTATTGCGAAAAAATGGATTGCCTCGCAAGATAATCAAGTATCTGGATATTTACTGTTAGGAATAATTCATTCGAATAATAACCTGAGTTCAAAAGCCGAAGAAAACTATCAAAAAGTACTCACCATTGAACCTGAGAATTACACTGCACTATTTTATCTCGCCGATATTGCAGAGAAGGCTGATAGGCTGTTGGACGCAGTTGACTATTATCAAAAAGTAGTGACTATTTTACCTGAGCATAAAGGCGCCATTCAAAGATTAAGCCGATTACAGCTCAAACAAAATAATACCTCTGACAATGTTGAATTTTTATCAACATTAGTGGCTAAATACCCTGAAAATATCACCTTAGCATTAGGGCTGGCACAAAATTTACGCTTAAATAATGAATTGAAAAAAGCCATTACATTATTGGAAAATATGTCTGATAAGGCAAGAAGTTCACAACAATATTGGGCTATTTTAGGTGACAATTATCTTCAAGCGAAAAATCACACCGAAGCGAAAGAATGTTTTAAAAAAGTGCTTGCTCTAAATCCAAATCATTTTGTCGCACATTTGCGCCTTATCGGTATATTGGAATTTGATCGCCACTACAAACAGGCCTTAACATATACGATAAGCTCATTAGAGAGGTTTGAACAGAATACTCTGTTATTAATATTAAAAGCAAAATTCGAGTTATTAACTGGCAACTTAACTTCAGCTAAAAAAACGGTGAGTTATTTACAAGAACAAAACATTACATATTACCTTGTTAATAAATTTGCTGGGGAGCTGGCCCTTGCTGAAAAAGACTACCCTACCGCTATCGATAACTTCAATGAACTTTATCAAAAAAGCCCAACAGCGTTAAATGTTATGTTATTAGCAAGAGCATTGAGCTTCAATGGTCAAAAAGCAGAAGCTGCCCAGACCATAGAGAGTTACCTTGCTAGAATGATAAAAGATCATAAAGTAAGAATGTTATTAGCTGAGTTATATATGCAGTTTGATGAGGCTAAGGCGATCAAGCACTTAGAGATAATAAATCAAAGTGAACAAAACAATGCGGTGGTATTAAATAACTTGGCGATGCTGGAGTTGAAACGCGCTAGACCCGAGCAAGCATTGTTATATGCTGAAAAAGCGTTTGAACTTAAATCAGGCATTCATCAGATAGCAGACACCTATGGTGCGGCCTTAGTGACGGTTAAAAATTTCGACAGCGCAATTATCGTGTTGGTAAATGCCATCAAGCAAGGCAGTGAAGCTGAAACCACGTATGTGAATTTAACTAGAGCTTATTTAGCTACAGGCAAAACGGATAAAGTTAAAGCCCTGCTAGATTCCATCAAAGATAGAACCTTCTATTCTAAAGTTCAGGCATTGAGGTAATAGTTGATTGATAGCTTGTAAAGCACCATGGACGGCTTGTTTTATCAAGTGGAGGAACTAATTATAGCTGCTAAATGAGAAAATCACTAACATTAAAACTGTCAGCATTCTTTACAGTTTTTTGTTTAAAATATGATCAATTTAACTAGTGTGATTTTTTCTCCTTTAACTTCAAGTGCTAATAATCTTGGTATGTTGGTTGCTTTATAACCAATGCAAGTTACTTTATTTTAATACATAAGGACATTATGATGAAAAAATTAATAATAGCAGGAACGATTGCAGGAACAATATTATTATCGAGCTTTAGTGCATCTGCGGCTGTGGTGAGTGCTGGTGGTATTAATTGGGATGATGACACGACGGGTCCTGGTCTGGGTGGTGTTACCGCGCAAGCTAATTTTCAACAGTGGTTTACCGATAGCGCCACGGGAATGGCTGGTGGCGTTGATATAATAACCACTGATGCTGCAGTTGCCGGTGCTGCTGGTAAAGAATTGGTAGGTATTGGTGAGTTTTATAGTTTTGCTGATGGTAGAGAGCCTGTCGGTCCTCCTTCATTCTGTGTTGTTGCTGGCTGTGAACTTACTTTTGCTTTTGGTGGTTTAATCGTCAACCCCGATGGTATTACCTTTTCTACCGCTGGCGCTTGGTTTAATATCTACATCGATCAAGTTCCAGATTTTGATGGACCAGGTATTGGTGATACAACCTTGTCTTCGACTGCTCATACTAAATTCGCCGAAGCACAAAATGGCACCTTATGGGCGTCTTTAGCATATGATAGCTTTGACTTAGACGGTACGCTGATAGGTGGTGAAACAGAATTTACTATGTCAGTTGTTGCAGGTAAGGCAATTGCTGCGGTAGAGGCTGCGCTAGATTACAATTCAGCAATATATAGCGATATTGCTTTCACTGCAGGGGCAACCTTTGTCGATGGCAATTTGTATACGCTTGATGGTAATGGTCAAATGATTAATGTTGAAGTGCCAGAGCCAACTTCTTTAGCAATTTTAGGCTTAGGTTTACTTGGTTTGGCAGGTGCTAGACGCCGTAAACAAGCTTAATCATTAGCTGACAGTAGACCATTCAATATAAAAAAAGCCTCTATTTAGAGGTTTTTTGTTTTCTAACAATGACCCGTCCTAAATAAAGTTTATTGTATTATCTACTTTACATAGTAAATATAAGCCGTTGTGTTAATTGTGAATATACCCCTATCTTGGGTTATATCGACCGACACTTAAAATATTATTGGGATCGACTACTGATTTTATATCATTGACGGTTTTCCAAAATTCCGATTCAGCATCTAGTAACCATTGCTGTTGATCTATGTTCAATCTATAAGGTATGTAGCCTAATTTCACTCCCTCAACTACCAGTTCTTTCAGGCAATTATGAGCATCTTTAACTGCATCAGGGTTTGATAAATCAAACAGAATGGGAATAGTGCTGTCTACACAATCATGTTTTAAATTAGTAAAAGTAATTAAGGGTTCAATATTAAACTTAGGGCAGATTGTTCTAATGTAATTGACATATTCCCGCATAACTTTTGGTTTCATGGTGATCAATGGTGCGTACCAAAGCAGCCCACACCCGTCTCTTCCTGGAGATAGATCATCGGCAGGAAATTGTTTTGAATTTTGATGACGCCAATAAGCAAGCTTCAAGGCAATATTATTTGGTCGCCCTAACATTATTTCTTTGCCGCGCTCAAATGAGGTCAGCTGGTGTTTAACGAGCGATAATATTGGTAATAATTTGAAAAAGAAGCTGGGCATGGCATTGATTGCCGCATTGCCAATAGGAAAAATTGGGCTATCAGAGTATATCTGCCGACAAGGAAGCGTTTTAAATATACTTTTAATTTCACTTTTAGCTACCTTTGCCACACCCTTCGAGCCATAAATACTGCCCATGATGGTCCAACTAGGAGTTTGTTGAGCTTTACTTAGCTTGTCAATATCGGCTGAAGACATAACTTTATGTTCGCCGGGGTTAGGGTTTTCAGCAAACATGGATAAAACCCGTCTTTTATCCATCAGGTTTATTGAGCCAACAATGCCTTCATACTCTCTTAATACTTGACCAATTAAAGGGATTGCTTTTTCTAAATCTTTATCATCGGGCACTTGAATAATAAAAGAGATAAATTTTTGAGGTTTTTTCGCCACCCGAATCGTCATTTGGGTGACTATGCCAAAATTTGATTGAGTAAATAAACCATCTAAATAAGGACCAAGGCCCCATTTAAATGTTTTATCAGCTGTTTTGTTTTGTGATGCATCTAACTCATTAACCGCGGAAGAGTAGCTTCTTGCATTTGCCCAATATCCTTGAATAGCAGTAACAGCAGCAAAATGATCGGTATACGGAGTAATGCCATAGCCACGTTCGACGGCATTACCAACAATTGAGCAGCTAGGGCCAGCTCCGGTAACAGGCACCATAAAGTTATCACCTTTGCTGATGAAGAAGTCACTAAGGAGCTGTTGTGTGACACCTGGTTCTAAAGTAACTAAACCTAAGTCTTCATCGAATTCAATCTTTGTTAAAGCGGATAAATCTAAGATTACAACTTTTCTATTACATTCAGGTGGTTGGCTGGTTCCGTACCCCCAATTTAATCCGGTACTTATTGGGTAAATAGTAAATTTTAATTCTGCTTGATTTGCTAGCTCATTTGCAAGGATAAGCAATGATTCAACATCTTTGCTATTATGGACTTTGACTACTGCAATAATATTGGTTTTACCATCTAAGCCTTCTGGACCACGAAGATATGGTGTTAATTCGTAAGCATTAGTAATCACTGAGGCTTGATTGCTTATCGCCGTTTTTATGTAAGAGATACAATCTGACATTAGTAATCCTAAACAATATTGTTGAGTAAAGCTAAAGCCGCTATTTATTTATCGGCGGCATTGGTAAAGGGAATTAATGAAATCTGTTGAGCAAGATCATTGTGAATTATGCTGTAAAGCTCTTTGAGCTCTTGGCTTAGTTCTGAATTAAAGTCATTTCTGTCAAGATAAAATAATGCTCTTTTTCCATGATACTCCATCTCATTCCCAACCTGCTTAAAAGGTAAGCCGAATTGTACTAAAAGGCGATTTAATTTTGGCTCTACCATAACAAACAAACCCACATGATTGCAGAGTTCTGCTAATGCTATGCCTGCAAGGTATAATCCCATAGCGATATTCGGAAAATGTCTGTGTTCCTCTTCTGTATAAATTGTGTCAGGATTTTCTTCACAGATAATATATGGTTTATTTTTTTCTTTTTTTCTTCGCCGAAAAGATTCGAGTACAGCGAGACGGGAAAACTCACCAAAACTACCTCGAGCTAACTGGGTAGAGTCAATGATATTAGTTCGTGCGCTTTCTAGGCAGTTTTGCTCAAAAGGTAATAAATAATCAGGTTGGGATATTGGAGGGATGATTAATCTAATACAGCCTGCATAATCCCCTGTTCTACGATGTTCTAACAGGCAGTGGTAGGCGGAATTATCATATTCATCGGTTTCCATCCCTCTGTCATTCTCTGGTTCCCAGCCTAATTCTTTACTGTACACACCGTATCGTATTTTGAAGGCTTGCTGCCGTAGCTCTTTAGTATTAGCAAATTTAATTTTAAAGTACTGATTAAAATTGTCAGCAATTGAATATTCACTCATCATTATTCCCATATATCTAAGGCGATTATTAATAGTAACTTTTGCAGTTAGCTAAAAAAATATAACAGCAAACACTTTTTTCAATATTATAACTTAACGTTAACTTTAGTATTTTAAAAGTAAAATGTCACTACCGATGGTTGGCTCAGAAAATTTTTTCTAAAATCAAGGGGGTCAGATCACTTGTTTATTTCATTTGTACTCTAAAGGTTTTCGATCACCGCCATGGTTTTCTAAAAACACCGTTTCTTCCCATTAAATTTTCAAGCTCATTAAGGAACTTTTTATTACCAAGAGCTTGTAATTTATGTGCAGACAAACGCAACGCTGTTCAAAGCTGTGATGGGATCGTATTTTCAAATAGTGAATAATAATTTGTTTCTCTTTCTTGTATGACTACTCTGAAGTTTCTTCCATAATGTTTCCAGGAATACTTTTTTTCACTATTTTTCAAGGTATATAGAGAAGAATTTATATTGGGTTTTATTCTTAGCATGAGCTTCGTTTTTGGTGCAGTACTACCTACAATATTTGCCACTTTGATAGCGCTTATCTCCGCTACTGTTTACTTTGTCGTGCATTTTATTTGGTTACGCATAAAGAGTATCACAACAAGAAAACAAGCAACTTAGCCAAAGTTTCAAACAAGTTTTATTGGGATATCGCGAGTAGCATCCGCATATTTTTTTTAATTGCGTCACTTAACTCACTAAGGTCATTTACTACAATATTAGCTAAGCTCGCATAACTCACCGTTTTGGTATAAGTGACAAGGCAAGACATGGTATTGGCATTTTGTGCCGCTTGAAGATCATATAAATAGTCACCTACATACAACAGGTTTTCAGGTGGAGCATTCCAATATTCCGCTAAATGTAATAAAGCATCAGGAGCGGGTTTAGCTTTATGATCCTCCCGTGTTAACAATATGGGAATATCAATATTATTATTTTTAAGTTTTATTAAGGCTGCTTGTTTACAATTGCGCGTGACAATAGCACAGGGTATAGAAAGTTTTGACAATAGCGTTAATAGCTCATCAGTCCCGGCCAACTTGTTAGCATTGAGAGCATCATTGATTTCATATTCAACTAACACTCTATTGGCATCAATCTGTTGCTTTTGCGGTAATGAATCAACAAAATCCAATAAGTCGATTTCTTTTGCGCAACCTAAGGACTTTCTAATACTATCAAAGTTCAAGGATGAAGAAACTAAGGTATTGTCTAGGTCAAAGATAACGCCCAGCAGTCTATGTGTTAACAATATTAAATTCTCCTATCAAGTTCGTCGATCAATCGATAACTATCAACTTATAATTATCAATTAAATGCAATCAGTGAGTTAGATTTTTATAGGCTATCCAACAAGTATAACCATCAAAATCACACTGTGCTTGAATACCTACAAACTCATATTGATTGCCTAACTGAGTACCTTTGCTTGATATTAAATCAAATAATCGCAAATAATCTCGGTATTTTAATATGTTATTAGTCATAGAGATAAAACGCTATCATTTGGTGGTAACAACAGGTAAAACATATAATAACTCCTATGATTAAACTCATAAAAGCATTACGTAAGAACAATAAAATAAGGATGCATATTGTCCTGATCCATCACTTTTTATAAACTGGATCCCCGACTAATACACCACGGGGATGACGTCCCTGAGCCATGGGCATAGGCATGTGGGCATGTGGGCATGTGGGCATGTGGGCATGTGGGCATGTGGGCATGATAAAATAAGAGCATATTTTTCCGCTCTATCATCAAATAAACGTATCGAGGCTCAATAATACTTAGAAGTAATACTTAGAAACAATAGCTGGATTTATTGTAAGTGGCGTAAGCGATAGGACCATAACAGTTTTTATTATTTATCAAGGGTGAAAAAATGCTTTCAGATTTTATTAAACAACATAGGTTACCTGAAGAATTTAGGCTAACGGTAAAAGAGCATTACAAACCACTTGCTGATCAATTTGTTAGTCAATTTAAAATAAGCAAGAACCCATATTTTGTAGGTATTAATGGCTGCCAAGGTAGTGGTAAGTCAACACTCTCCGACTTTATTGCTGAATATTTAATAACACAATATCAGCTTAATGTTGTCGTCATGTCTTTAGATGATTTTTACTTATCAAGCGAAATACGCAATCAATTAGCATACGACATTCACCCACTTTTAGCGACTAGAGGTGTTCCAGGCACTCATGATGTCACCGCCCTTAATCATGTATTAACTCAACTATCGGAGCACAAAACAGGGTTTTCTATTCCAAAATTCAATAAAGCTACCGACGAGCCACTTCCTGAAAGCCAATGGACTTCGATAAAAAAACCGGTAGATATTATTTTATTAGAAGGTTGGTGCTGGGGCGTACCACCACAAACAGATGAGCAACTACAAATCCCAATTAATGAACTTGAATTACAACATGACGTAACTGGAGAATGGCGTAGTTATGTCAATCAACAACTTAAAATTGCTTATGAACCACTGTACAAAAAAATGGACTTTTGGTTAGCATTACAAGCGCCGTCTTTCGATTGTGTTTACCAATGGCGATTAGAACAAGAACAAAAATTACAAGCCAAAAACATCGGCTTATCTAATTCAAAAGTGATGTCTCCCGCAGAGGTATTAAATTTCACTCAGTATTTCCAAAGACTTAGCCTACAAGGGGCAGGTACCATTTCAAAATATGCAGATGCTGTTTTTCATTTAGATTATGATCGTCATATTATAGATACTCCCTTAATGACAAGATTATAACCCCTGAATTCAAATTGCATGTGAGTAATAACATACTAATCGCACGCTTAACCAGTTAGTGGAATAAGGAGTGTGCGGAAAGTTTTTCAGAAATATTTAAAATACACTTCAATAAAATGTTTTTTGAAAAATATGAAAACTTTGAGTAACACATTTTTCTAGTTCAAACGTAGCTATACCCCTCCTACAGAGAGCACACATTTTCATCTATTGATTTTTAGCACAACACATGTAAAGTGGTCATACCAGATTAAGCCTTATTAAAAATAAATACATCAACTTTTATGCCTAACTTTTATTCTACGGAATCAAAAATTATTTGCGTGGACAAGTTCGCTATTGCAGCAACCACCTACTCGCCAACAACAGACGTTAAGGGGGCAATTTTAATAGGCCCTGCGACCGGAATACAAAGACAATTTTATGCTAGCTTTGCCTCTTTCCTTGCGGAAAAAGGCTATGGCGTGATCACCTTTGATAATAGAGGTATTGGTGGCTCTTTGATTGGAAGCGTAAGAAAAAGTGATGCATCATTACAATGTTGGGGTGAAAAAGACATGCCTGCAGTGTTTGAGCAACTTAAAACAACATTTCCTAATACGAACTATCATTTGATTGGACATAGTGCAGGAGGTCAACTTGTTGGGTTAATGCATAATGCGAAGGATTTCACTTCCATCTTTAATTTTGCAAGTTCATCCGGTCAATTAAAGAACATGAGCGGAACCTATGCGATAAAGGCACACTTTTTTATGAATTTCTTTATCCCATTGAGTAATACTCTTTTTGGTCATACGAAATCTCAATGGTTAGGTATGGGCGAGCCTTTACCTAAAGTGGTCGCTCAACAATGGCGAGATTGGTGCAATAGTGAAGGCTACGTAAAAGCTTCCTTTGGTAAAACAGTTCATACTCATTTATATGATGATTTATCCACGCCATCTATGTGGGTGAATGCAGCTGATGATGAGATCGCAATTGATGCAAATGTTGAGGACATGCTCAGTGTCTTCACAAAAATGAGTGCGGAAACACTCACTTTATCTGCTGATGATTATGCATTAGATGAAATAGGACATATGAAATTCTTTAGCCGAAAGTCTCAGGTGTTATGGATTCATGCCTTGAACTGGTTAGAAAAGCATTAAAAGCTGATAATTGAGTTTTTACATCTGTAGTAAAATAAGTGCTTGGTCTTTCTTGGTCATTTTACTCACCACCAACTTAAATGAGTTATCCATCATCCGCTCTACCTCACCTTGTGGGACTGAGCCATCCAAAATGACGGTATTCCACAAACGTTTGTTCATGTGATAAGCCGGAATAATCGAGGGGAATATATCGCGTAACATAACAGCTTCATCGGGATTGCACTTTAGGTTCATCCACCAGTCTTTTTTCTCTCCATCGCCCTTGCCCATCTTCCCTAAAGCTAAAGTAGCAAACATTTTGTTTTTCACTTTGAATACTTTAACTTCCTCACCAAATGGGAAGTCTAACGTGGTTTCTGGCTTATTAAGTAAATAGTGTTCAGCTTGAGTATGGTCTGGGCTATCAGTCATAGCTTGGTTCCTTATCGAATAAAGTCCTGATTAATAATCTATCGTAATTCAATAATAGATGAAATATAAATCCCGGCATTAAGTTCTTCTATAGTATAAATTCAATTTTATATAGCAGGTGCACTTATGTGTAGTACACCAAAACCTAAGCAGAAAGTTAAAGGTAAAAAATCAACCAATGTCGTCAGTATTTTATCTCAGATGAATGCTGAACAAAGAAAACAGTTTGCTGAACGTGCCAATGCAGCGAGTGAACGACGAGAGATAGAAGAACAAAAAGCAATATTAGAGCAGACTCAGATAGATCTGAATAAAGCTCATACTTCACTAAAGAAAAATACCATGGCGAGTAAGCCATGGCATTATTGGTTAATAAACGCTAGTTTTAGTGAAATATTTCAAACACTACTCCATAAAAAATATGCAATGAAATAACGCTAAAATACACTTGGACATTAATTTCAAAGTGTTAATAACCATTGCGTTAAAAGCTCTTCAGCAATTAAACCACTTTTCCCATGAAATTTTCCCTGTTCATCAATAAAGTAGCTGCGCGGCAACTCGCCAAACCATTGTGGATCAACTTGGTACCTTTGCTGAGCTTCCTGCCCTTGTGTAAAGTGGAAGCTCTTCAAACTCACTAGATTAAAGTGTTTTATGATGTCATCTCTTTCCTGTTCACTGCTCTCTTCGGTGTCTGTGTTTATCATAACCACGGCTAAATTTTTCTGCTTTTGTTGTAACTTTTGTACTAATGCAAGTTCTTTCATACAAGGAGGACAGTCAACTGACCAAAGTAAAACTAGCCACTTTTGAGCAAGTTTCTCTTGTTTCACTTGTTCAAAACGAACCTTGTTAAACTCAACAGAGTCCTTACTTAAAGGCTCTGATTGAGCTAAGCCACTCATGAAAAACGCCCCAATAAGCAGTGCACTAGTTAGAAGTAGTGTTTTTACCGACATTAACCTTTTCATAGTTGACTCAGCCAATGGCCTTGTTGAAAGCGATGCCAAGACACAAAACTCTTGCTTTCTCCTTGAATGATAAAGGGTCTATCAGAGCCCTTCGTCGATGTTGCTAACACCTTAGCAGCTCCAAAAGTCACACCTTTATCGGTCGATTGTTGATGCCATAGTTGATGTTCAGTTCCGGTGAATTGAGTCCAAACAATGTCAATAACACCGTTTTGTTCACTCATATGAGGATGAGCCGCTTGTGCTGCTTGTTTCCCAACCGCTAAAGGTAATGATAATGACTTACCGGCATCGTCAGAATAGCCATAAAAAATACCTTTGCCTTTATCACCTTGGTTATACCACACCATGTGATAGCGGTTATCTTTAGCTATCGATAAAGCGCCGCCTTGGTGTGGGCAACCATTTATTTTCCAGTGATCATGGCTTACTTGATAGGGTTTGCTCTGCTCACCTAGCGTTGTAATAGCAAATTCTCTGATATTATCTCCATAAATATGACGCCATAATATAGCGAGTTTACCTTGTTGGTTATAATCCACCGCTAACCGGCAACAAACACAGGTGCCATTAACAACTTCTTGATTAACAAACTGTGCTGTTGTTTTAGTCATATTGCCACTGGCAATGAAAATAGCCGAGCCATTGTTTGCATCTTTTCTCTGTTTTAAACGGCCATCTAACCATACAATGCTAACCTCGTTTTCGTCATTAACTACCATTTCATTAAAACTATGCCCCGTGAGTAAACCATCATCATTTACCGTAATAGGCGTAGAAAAAGTTTTACCATAATCACTAGAATAACTATAACGAATATCCGCGGTGTATTTTTTCTCGCGCGGTGTAGCCCATGACAAATAGACCCCTTGCTTTGAATCAAATGCTATTTTTGGCCTGTTTTCATTTCGTGCTGATATCTTTTCTTTTGGTATAGCAACAGCTTTTGCTATACCAAAATTCTTGCCATTATCTGATGAAGTTTGATAATAAATATTATCTTGTTGACTCCAAACTCGCCAAAAGTCACCGTTAGGCGCAAAAGCACTTGTGACCGTTTTTCCGCATATCACTGCAATTTTTTGACAACTTGTCTTTGCTTGCTTTGCTGATTTTTGACCTTGATGCTGGCTATGATCCATGGGCTCAGCCAACACTTGCTGGCTAATGCCTATGCTTAAGATAAAGTTCATTAAAATTAATAGCTTTAGTCGGTTTTTAATATTTTTCATAGCATTTCTCATTTTAGCTATTATTACCATTGATAACTCATCCCCATATAAGCAGTTCTTGGCGCACCCGGTGACCAAGAGTTTCTGCCATAACGATATTCACCGCCTTGAGCATAGACCTTATCTGTTAAGTTAAGAATTCTTGCATTGAAAGAGAGTTGATTGTTTAGCTGATAACGCGCTTTTAAGTTAACCACACTATAACCATCATATATTCTGTCTAACCCTGTTTCAGGATCTGTGCTGTTTGCATCATCCATCCAGTATTCGCCAACCGATTGTAGCTCTACTTGGCTTGAGAATCCTTCAAGGTAACTTGGTAAATAACGTAAGCGAACATTAGCAATGTAATCTGGTGCCATACGCATTTCATTACCTGAATATTCTTCATGTTCATCAAATTCATGTTTACTCTTACTGTAAGCAACGCTCAAATTTAATTCGTCATTGATTACCCATAAAGTAGATAACTCAATACCTTTATGAAGTACTCGGGTGGCGTTAGTTAAATAACGCTGACCTTGCTCGTTATAGGCATGCACTATGCCGTCATCAACATCCATAAAATACAAAGCAGCATCGAATGTTATGTTATCAAAATTACCTTTATAGCCTATCTCATAGGTGTCAGAGGTTTCAGGATCAACAGGTGCAGCTACTTCACTATCTTTAGTCGTTAAATGATAAAGACTACCTGCCGTTGGTAACCTAAAACTGTTGGCATACCTAAAATAGGTACTAGTATTCTCAGATAAGTGATAGTTCAAACTTACTTTAGGGCTGAGATGTGAAAAATCATCGTCTCGGTCTTCTAAGCTTATTTTTCCATGTCCGATATCACCATAAACGCCAAGGTGATTGGTAAATTCATATTTCGCATAGTCATAACGAACCCCAACAGTTAAGTCGAGATTTTCTGTCAATGTACGCTTGTGTTGCAGGTAAGGTGAAATGCTAGTGTAACTTGTCGTGTCATCGTAAAATTTCTCCCCTTTTACAAAGGTATCAGCGCCCCAACCTGTCGTGGTAAAATCTAGTGGCTGATAAGAGAGTTGGTCACCTTCAGTGTATTCAAAATCAAGTCCTACGGTTGTTTCATTGTCAGCCGTGTGAACAAAATTCGCCAGCGCTAATAAACCTACCGTATTCACTGTCGATTGCACTTTAGGCATGTTCTTATTCCATGTCGCCGTATAATCATTGGTGCGGTGACGTAAGTAAGGGATTACAGAATAATAACTGTCCTCATTCATTTGATCCCACTGCGTTGTTAAACGCATATATTGCGTTTTACGCAAAGGATCACTCGCCAGTACTTCATCAGATAAACCTGAATTAGTACGATCATTTTCAATCTGTTCGTCATTCAAGCTCGCTGCCATTTCTTGCTCAAGATCAGAGGCAGTAAAAGAGGTGATTAACCGCTCATTGGCTGATAGTTCATATTCATGGCGCAAGTTGATCTCTGCACGCTGCGAGGCAGTATGATCTCGCCAGCCTTCATTTGTTACATAGGAAGCAGATGCTCGGATACCTTGTGTATTTGAAAGCTTATTACTGTGACTAACTTGTACTCTACCGTATTGCTCTTGACCCAATACAACATCCATCGCTGTTTCAGTTTGCTCTGCGACTGGTTTGGTCAAAATATTTACAGTGGCGGCAACAGCACCCGAGCCATATAAAGCGGTTCCGGCCCCTTTAAGTACTTCCATTCGACCAACATTAGAATTGAAACTAGACCACCATAAGGCATTATGATTGAAAAATGCAGCTGACTGTAAAGGCACATTATCTTGCAGAAATAAATAATAGCCACTGGTATTCATCGGCATTCTGATTGACGTTTTATGACCTTGACCACCTGATAATTGATCAATTAACACTCCTGAAACACTGTTTAATGATTCAGCAACATGCTGACCATTATCCATTTGTAGTTCTTCTTCGCTTATACCATGCACAGACATGGCTAAATCTGTATCAAGGGCCTCTTTACGGTTTGCCGTTATCGTCATGCGCTCCATATCACTTCTTATCGAACCATCAGGCAGAGTTTCAGCTGAGGTGGCATAACAAGTATTGGCAATAATAAGTGCAAGTAACGAGGGAGTAAAAATTCTAAGTTTTAGGATCATAATGTTATTTCGTGTTAAAAAACTACCATTAATGGTAACAGCTGAGTCGCTGTTTAACGGTGTGACATAATGTCGCAACATTGTAAATAAAACCGACTAACATTAACTTTATATTGTTTTAAATCAAAACTTTAATAAATAAACTTCAATATAAAGACAGATACAAAAAAGCCCTTACTCTAATAGTAAAGGCTCTAATAACACCGATAATTTGTAACCGTAATTCGAAATTAAGATCCGTTAGAAAGAATAAGTTGCTTCAAGCCATGCACTTAACCCTTCGCTTGGCAATCTATTCATTACCGGCGTTTCTACTTCTTTAACGCGATTATAACCGCCTAAGTGATTTTGATATTCTCTATCAAGTAGGTTATCAATCCCACCACGTAGGGTAAGATCAGCCGTAACAAAATACTCAACATCAATGTTAACTAAACCATAGCCAGATGTTGCCTGCTCAGTATTCGTTGCAGAAACATCATCTTGTGCCGCAACAGCAACTAGCGTTAAGTTGGTGATGACATTTTCATTATGGTAACTAACGCTTACTTGACCATTAAGTGGTGCAATGCGGTATAAGTTGTCATCAATATCACGGCGTTCACCTTTAACATAGCTGGCGACACCAGATAACTGGAAGTTATCTGTAAGATTGTAATACCAATTAACATCCGCGCCGTATAACTTAGCATCAACATTGCTAAATTTAAGTGGATTGTCATCCCCAGCCATCATCGATGCCATCATTTTTGCCGAGGCATCGTCCATATCCAGTGGTGTGCCTTGAATGTAGTTATCAATATTTTGATAAAACACATGTGGTGCAATCATAAAGTCACTTGATTGCCAGGTTAAACCAAGGTCAGCTTGATAGGCTGTTTCTGATTCAAGATCAATATCACCAATATAAGTATGGCCATCTGCTAATCCACCCGTAGATTCCATTGGCGTCCATAAATAACGCTCTTGGTATGATGGTGCACGGTTTTTCATACCCACACCAATATAAAGTGATAAAGTTTCACTTAGCTGTGTTTGAGTACCTAAGGCAATATCTACATTAGTGTCTGAGACTTTGCGGTCTGCATTATTAAAATCATCTTCAAGATCACTTAATAAACTTCCCATGCTCGGCATCATAGCTGAATTCATACTTCCCATATTAGAAGCCATGCCTGAATCCATACTTCCCATGCCTGAATTCATATCGCCCATTGGCATATTCATCGCCATATTACCGCTTACTTCATCTGCATTCGATAGTGCATGTTTTACTCTTACGCCTAACTGAACGGTGGTTTGTCCATACTGATTTTGCCATTCAGTAAAAAAGCCAAAACGATCATCTTGCACATTATTAAAGTTGACCACTTCGAACATAACATTAGTTGGGTTTGTAATAACTGAGTCATGCGTTGCAAGATAACCATCAACACCAAAACTCAATTCACCAAAGCTGAACTCACGATTTAATACGAATTTAAAGTCTGTGGTGTCAGCAAGGGCTGTGTTACGACGTTTTTTCATTGGATCATGGGCACGCATTAAAAAGTTAGTCATGCCATGATCTGCATCTAAATAACCTAATGACCATTCGCCTTGCCATTGTCCTAATTGGAAATCACCATCTAAATTAATGCGGCTACTTTCTATATATTCAATATCCATTGGTAGTGCTGGCGTGCCTGAGTCGGTCGTTTTTGTATAGTGATAACTCAAACCCACAGTATTATTTTCAGTAGCGTGTCTTACATCAAAGCCTGCTTGCGTTTTTTCAAAGTCAGTAGGAGCAATGACAGTACCGTCACCACTTTCCATGCTATCGCCTGCTTGAGTGTTACCATAAAGCAAGACCGCAACATCTCCTTTAGCTAAGTTGGTTACACCAGAAAACGTACTCGCGCTGTTATTGCTGCGATAGCCCGCTTGCAAGTCACCTGATACTTGGACATTTTCCGAATTCATTACTTCTGCTTTACGCATTGAAATGTCGATAGCACCACCTATTGTACTCATGCCAGCAGAAACTGGCGCAATGCCGCGGTATACCGTCATTGAATCAACAATGAGTGGAGTTGAATAACTTAAAGGTGTGTCCATAGCGTTAGGACCGGCGCCAATAATAGGATGACCATCAAGTGAAGTAGCAACTCTGTCGCCGAATAAACCACGGTACTGAGCTATACCGGTAATTGGGCCATTACTGTTAATGTTCGCGCCGGGAACAGAAGCTAGCCAATTGGCTAAATCAGCTTCGGTAGTTTTACCTTGCGCGTAACTTTGATTGTCTACAAGAGAATTATGACGCTGATTTGAGATAGTGATAACTTCAATATCTTTAATCGTGCCTTGAGCTGCATTTGCTAAAAATGGGAGCGCTAAAGCAGGAAGTGCCATAGCACTGCTACCCAATACAATGAGATTAACAGCGAGAGCAATAGGTTTTAGAGTAAAATTCATGTGATTTTCACTTACAGTAATATGAAATAAATTCAGTAACATACCCGTTACTAATCAAGATGCATGTTTCAGAGTGCTTGAGCAATTTCAATTCAAGGCGCTGTGATGAAATAATGGTTATTCCATTGTAAATCACAGCAACGATGAAGTGATGTTGCACAAGCGCTTCTTCGATAAGTTTAAAATCACTTTATACGGCGTTTAATAATCAAAACATAGAATGACTATGCTTAAATTATTTTTCTTGCCTAAAGTCATTTTAATTCCCACTGAAATCCTGCACTTTGAATGGTAACGGGTATAAAATTGGTATAACGCTATTTTGTAAGTGATTACATTTGGACACAAATGGAAATGGGTAATGTGCGACAAAGTGTCGCACCTTAAAACTCGCTTAGTTGCGCTAGGTCAAATAAGCAGAAGTTGGTAAATGAAAAATATTAAATAACACCTGCTTTTTTCAAATGATTTCTAGCAATTTCAACACGAACGGCTTTCATTTCTGCATAGCTGCCCCGCGTAAAGTTAAAGGCAAAGTAATGCACACCTTTCGCATTTTCAACAAAGCCAACATACCAACCTAACATGGACTTACTGCTTTTATCATTGCCATTTGCTTTACCAGCTCCCGTTTTTGCATAAAGTGAATAGTTAGCGGTTTTTTCAACTAACATAACTTCTTTGAGTGTATTAATACTGTGCTGACTTACGCCTAATTGCCCACGATGCATTTTTTGTAAAAAACGTACTTGCTCTAATGCCGAAATTTTCATACTGCCATTAAGCCAAAAATTATCTAATCCCGAGGAAATGTCCTGATTTCCGTAATTGAATTTTGAGACATAAGACTGCATTTTATCTTGACCAATATCCGTTGCTATTTGTCGAAAAATGGGCACCATAGAAAACTTAAATGCTTTGGTAAGGTCATACTCTGCAAGTTTCCAAACCGATGGCCACCACGGTTTCGCCGGATACTTCTCTTTGTCAAACGTTAATACTTGTTGTGCGTTAGCTATTTGCTTGCTATCCAATGCAATAAGGCTATTAGTGATTTTAAAAGTAGAAAAAGGTGATAAGCGTTGTTTTGCTCTCTCTTCATTTACCAGTGATAGCATCTCATTTTCTTCTGTGTATGATGAACCTTGAGTCACTTTGGCGCTATGGTGAGTATTTTCATCCTCACTCGTTGTCTCACTGACTATTTGTGTCATCGCCTCACTTTTCTTTTCGCTGACTTTTGTACTTAACAAAACAAAAGTACAACTATTAGTACTAGCAAGACAAAGTTCATTACTGGCAATTGCTTGCTGGGTAAAACTGCTCAGTGCTAATGCACTAACAATACAGATAAATTTTTTCACACAAACCTCTTTAATAGGGAAACTGAATAGGAAATTATAGCCAATCTACTGAACTTGTATTTTGAAGCATAACGGGCATACATAAAAGAAAAATAATACGCGGCTTCAATATCGCGAACAATGACGTAAATCAAGCAAGCAGATTTATGCCATTGATAAGGTGACAAATACAAATTTAGTGTCACAATGGTTAAATAGGTTATCAACAGGAAAATGAATGAAAGCTTTTTTTACCTTAGTTTTTATATTATTAAGTTCTACTACTTTTGCCTCTGAGCAAGCTGAAGAAATATTTGCGCAACTCACCCCCTCTCTTTACCAAATTAAATTAATTGATAAAGCCAGTGGAGAGAAGTCTTCTATTGGTTCAGGTTTTCAAATCAGTAATGATGGCATTATTGCAACCAACTATCATGTGATATCTAGCTATGCTCGTCATCCCGAAAAATATCGCATTGAGTACTTAGATCACCAAGGAAAAATGGCAGAGGTGGAATTGGTTAGTGTTGATGTTATTAATGATCTGGCATTAGTAAAACGTCAAGTTGAAGGTGAAATGCCTTATTTCCAGCTTTCTGATCAAAAACCTACTAAGGGTGAAAAGTTGTTTGCCTTAGGCAACCCTCATGATTTAGGCATGATTGTGGTACCTGGCACTTATAACGGCTTAAAAAAAGAATCGTTTAATGAGCGTATTCACTTCACGGGTTCTATTAACTCAGGTATGAGTGGCGGGCCTGTAGTTAACAAGTCTGAAAAGGTAGTGGGTATCAATGTTGCCACATCAGGTAACCAAATTGGTTTTTTAGTACCTCATGATAAATTGGTTAAGCTTTTTAATGACTACAACAAAGAAGCTCCTACCGATATTAAACAACAAATGGCTGAACAGTTATTAGCTAATCAAAACAAACTAATGAAGGTGTTGCTTAATAATACTTGGCAAAGTAAAGAGCTGGCAGGTAAAGCAATGATCCCAATTATCGAGGTACCTTTTATTCGTTGTTGGGGCGATTCCAATGCAGATAAAACCGATGCCCTTATTTTAGCGGCCATTGCAAATTGTTCGCTCGATGAAAACACCTATCTTTCATCACATTTTTTTACTGGCAGTGTAGAAATTGAATTTCGCTATATGCAGGCAAAAAACTTAAGTGATAATAAATTTTATCACTTATACCAGCAACAGATAGCCCGAGCAGGTGCCGGTAATAGAGCAGGAAAAAATGATGTCAGTGAGTATCAATGCCACCATGATTTAGTTACTCCTTCAAGTACCGCTAATACAAATAAGGAGATTAATAACAAAAGTATTTTCTGTACTCGTGCTTACAAAGACTTCCCTGGATTATTTGATGTTTTGTATTTAGGAGCTAGTGTCGATAAGAATCAGCAAGCGTTAGTGAGCCACTTTACTATCGCTGGAGTCAGCCAAGAAAATGCTATGGCATTTACCGGTAAATTTATGGAGGCTGTATCATGGAAGTAGGTATGGAAGTAATTCAATGCACTGAGGATTGCATTACAGAGATAGAGCCAACGAAGCAGATTAAAAACGATGATTTATCAATCGAGCAAGGTGAGATAATAATTGAAGAAATCAGCCGCAACCATAAACTACTACATCGTCATAAATTAAACCGAAATGAAGTATCTATTGGCCGAAACTACCACAATGATATTATTTTAACTGACCCACATATTTGTCCCCAGCATCTCTCATTAAAATATTCTCAAGGCATCTGGCACCTTAGTGATAACAACTCAGTTAATGGGACTTTATTAGAGAACAGCCTAGATAAGCGGCAAGATGCTCATCAACAAGTGATTAGCGACGGCGATGTCATTATTTTAGGGAAAAGCCAATTAAGAATACTGTTTAGTGATCATCAAGTATCAGACACTATTGCACTTAGCCCGTTTGAATCTCTTATTGATTTAATCCGCCATCCTATTGCTGTTTTTATTAATGTTGCTTTGTTTATGCTAATAGCCGGTAATATTTCCTATTTAAACCAACAAGTAGAAACTAATATAAGTCAGTTATTTGTTAGCGCTTTTAGTATGAGCTTATTATTTTCTCTATGGCCTGCAGGCGTTGCCTTAGTATCTCACCTCACTAAGAATGAACCGAGGATATTAGCTCAGTTTGGTATCAGCTTTGTCTTTTTCATACTGATGTGGTTCAGTGATTTACTAGAGCAAGTTGTTACCTTTAATTCAGCTAGTAACTCCGCCTTAGGCTTATTAATTACCTTACTGCCTATTTTGTTAGCTTTTAGCTTGTTCTGGTTAAATAGTTATATTGGTTTTCATATGAGCGCTAAACGTAGATTTGTCGTAGCCCTCAGCATTACTGCGTTACTGTTCGGCGGCACTTATTTATTACAATACAGTAAAAAGCGTGAGTTCAATCCACACCCTAATTATAATGCCACCATCATGGCACCTGTATTTTTAATAGCGCCTAGTAACAGCGTTGACGATTTTATTAAACAAAGTAATGGTTTGTTTGAGCAAGCCAGTAAAGCGGCATTAGAAAAAGACTAATATCAAATAATACAGCGCTTATAAAGAGCCAATAAAAAAGCTTATTTTCTTTATGAAAATAAGCTTTTTTTGTTTGAAGAATTACTGATTACTGAGTAATTCCGTATTACAACTTATGGACGAGGAATAAAACCTACCGCTTCGTATACTGAAGCAAGTACTTTATTAGCTCGGGCAGACGCTTTTTCAGCACCATTATGCATAACTTGCTCTAAGAATGCTGTGTCTGCACGGTATTGATGGAATTTAGTTTGAATTGGCTCTAACAAGGCCACTACTGCATCTGCAACATCGCCTTTTAAATGACCATACATTTTATCTTCATAGGCAGGCACTAAGTCGGCAACACTCTTACCTGTGGCACAAGACAATAGTGACAATAAGTTTGATACACCCGGTTTTTCTTCAAGATTATAATATATGCGAGCTTGTTCATCAGAATCAGTAACTGCACGTTTAATTTTCTTGGCAACCTTTTTAGGATCTTCTAATAAACCAATGAAGTTACCTGGATTAGTATCAGATTTAGACATTTTTTTAGTGGGTTCAAGCAAACTCATTACACGAGCACCATGCTCAGGAATAAACGGATCTGGTACTGTGAAAATATCGCCATAAAGATTATTAAAGCGCGTAGCAATATCTCTAGCCAACTCTAAATGCTGCTTTTGATCATCACCTACAGGAACACGGTCAGCACCGTAAAGAAGAATATCAGCAGCCATCAATACTGGGTAAGTGAATAAACCTGAATTCATATTAGCTTCAGATTTTTGAGACTTATCCTTGTATTGAGTCATGCGATTTAACTCGCCCATTTGGGTATAACAGTTCAGCACCCAACTCAATTGTGCATGTGCTGGAACATGCGATTGAATAAAAATAGTACTTTGTTCGGGATCAACGCCACAAGCTAAGTAGAGTGCTAAACCATCTAAGGTGGCATTGCGTAAATCTTCAGCCTTAGGACGAACGGTAATAGCATGTTGATCTACCAACATATAGTAACATTCGTGAGTTGACTGCATATTAACCCATTGTTTTAATGCGCCTAAATAATTACCAATAGTTAACTCGCCTGACGGCTGACAGCCACTTAATACAATAGGTTTACTTGTCATTTTTTTACCCTTTAAATTCAGAATGCTTTATACCAAGTTCATTAAATTATTGCCCACTTGTGCGGGTTAAAATACTCCACGTCTGCGTTGCTCTCAATCCCAATAGCCAGCTATTGCTCAATCGAGCGCCTTGCCCTGATTTATTTTTCCTGTGCACAACAAGCTCACAAACTTAATGTAATTGGTATTACTTATGTTTGCTTAATAATTATTGAGAAATTTTCGCTAATTCACTGCGCATTTCATCAATTGCGACTTTGTAGTCATCTTGAGAAAATATTGCGGAGCCAGCAACAAACATATCAGCCCCTGCATCGGCAATTTCAGCAATATTATTGGCTTTAACACCACCATCAACTTGTAAGCGAATGTCATAACCACTTTGCTTAATTTTTTCTTTTACCAAACGTAACTTATCTAATGTGGTAGGAATAAAAGATTGGCCACCAAAGCCAGGATTTACTGACATTAACAAAATCACATCAAGCTTATCCATGACAAAATCTAAACAATGCAAAGGCGTCGCTGGATTCAGCACTAAACCAGCTTTACAACCATTGTCTTTTATTAGCTGTAAGCTTCTGTCGATATGGTCACTGGCTTCAGGGTGGAAAGTGATTATGTCTGCACCCGCTTCAGCAAAACCAGGAATGAGCGTATCAACATTCTTAACCATTAAATGGACATCAATTGGGGCCGTTATGCCGTAGTCACGTAATGACTTACATATCATAGGGCCAAACGTTAAATTTGGCACAAAGTGATTATCCATCACGTCAAAATGAACAACGTCAGCGCCTGCCGCTAAGACTTTAGCAACATCATCACCTAAGCGAGCAAAGTCGGCAGATAATATAGAGGGGGCAATTAAAAATGGTGACATGAGCAAAGTTTCCTAAAAAAATATGCCGCTATTATACCCAAGCATTATATAAATGCGAATAGCCTAAATGCGAATAGCTTAAATGAATGCCATAACGCACTGCTTTTGAACATAGCTTAAATTAACGCACCAAGAAAGCGCACCACAGCAGTCATTAAGAAATAACCCAACGAAGCAACACTCATATAGCCAATTGTTTTTTATAGATAAAAAATAAAATGATATCTAAATAAAACTCAGGCATTAACTTTGCACTTATCAAATTAGCATTAAATTACCTTTAACTAATCTAATAACTTTCACACAATGAGAATAATATGAAAAAGATACTAGTAAATATCGCACTCGCTTCCACTTTAATAACAGGTTCTCTTGCTACATCTTCAGCATTTGCTGTTGAAGGATTGTCAGCAAACGTTGGAGCAACGAGTAACTATTTATGGCGTGGCGTAACACAAACTGATGATGCTGCTGCTATTTCTGGTGGTATTGACTATGAGCATCAATCAGGGTTTTATGCTGGTACTTGGGCTTCTAATGTAGATTTTGGTGACGATGCAAGTGCCGAACTAGACTTTTACTTAGGTTTTGGTGGTGATCTAGGTCAAGGTGTTGGTTACGATGTTGGCTATATTTATTATGCTTACCCTGATTCAGCACAAACTGACAGTACTAATGAATATGATTTTGGTGAAGTATATGGCTCATTAAGCTACTCATACTTTTCAGTTTCTGCCAACTACGGTGTAAATAATGATGATGGTGCACAATGGGCTGATAGTGCATTATATATTTCTGCTGACGCTGAATTTGAAGTAGCTGAAGGCTTAACTTTAGCGCTACATATAGGTGATTACTCATTTGATGATGACTACAAAAGTGATGATTATAGTGACTACGGTGTAAGCTTAAGCAAAGATGGCTTTACCTTCGCTGTATCAGATACTGATATGGATAACGATGATATGAAATTTACCGTGTCTTATTCTATCGATATCGATTTATAAAATAATTTATTGATTCTTTTTTCGATTAATTGACGAATAAACAGTCAAAGACATAGAGGTGAACTTGAGTTATACTTGTTCACCTCTTTTAGTACACAGTGAAAAAAATCATGTCAAAACGGATTATGACAAACTCTTCTTTTTCAAAGTTTAAGCAATTATCTTTTGCTTTTACCCTTACTCTTGTTATTTTATTTACTCTGAACAAGTATACCGCCAGTCAAAACATACAAGCAAAGTTACTAAGTTCATGTATGCTTGTAGAGTCAAACTTACCTATGAATCATATAAATCATCCTTGCCATACCACTAATATGTCGAATAAAAGCTGGATATCTTGGTTATCAGGTGAAAGTAAATCTACGCATTTACATTTTTTAGATTTAGTAGAGCTTATTCATTATAGCTTCCATTAAAACAACTTTAGCTTTTATCATTCAAAGCAGCATGAAAAACACTTTTAAAAGTGTCGCTGCTGCTTTTTTTGGTGTGCAAAATGAAAGTAACCGTAAGCGAGATTTCTCTGAAGGTCGACTCTCTCACTTTATTATTGCTGGCATTATAACTGTGCTGATTTTTATCGCTTGCTTGATAGCTGTTGTCAGCTTAGTTATGCCAAACTGACCCATTACTCTCCTACCCCAATGCTTATATCCCTTCTGTACTATTAGCCATTCAACTGTATTTCAGTATGCAGTAGTGACCAAAATTCAACAGCGATATTTCCACAGTGAGCATAATCTTAAACTCCAAATAAAGTCTGCTTACGTCGAGTGCAGAGACTTTTTGAGTAATAAATTGCTATAGCGATGGATGGCTGATACCCGAGAGCTATCTACTTATTTTTGAACAATTCATGGCGACAAAAACCTGTTAAGAGATTCTATCGCCTATGGCTTGCTGTAGGAGCAAAAGCTAGGTGTGGTTCATTACTTAAAGACTGAGTAAATAATCAGATGAATAAATCAGGATTGCACTAATTAATTGCAAGGTTAACTTAATATAGTGCGGCTTTCTTTTGACGGGAAAATATATCGCTTATTTATAAAGTGCTAATACCTCTTTAACTTTAACTCGTCCTTGTCCCTTTGGGCTAATTGAACGTTGTACTTGAAAAAATTCTCTTTTATCCGCATTTTTATACAGTTCACGGGTAAAATCGACGTGATGATTAGAAATAATAGTCGCTACACCTTGCTGCTTTGCTTTTTCAGCACAAGCCACCAATCTGATCTGATCTTCATCGGTAAATGAATTACCAGCATAAGCCGTAAAATTAGAAGTTCTATTAATTGGAGAGTACGGTGGATCACAATAAATAACATCATCACTTTTAATTTGAGTGAATGCGTTTTCAAAATCACCTTGTACAAACGTTGCTTTTTGAGCCTTCTTAGAGAAAAACTCTAATTCCGCTTTTGGGAAATATGGGTGCTTATATCTTCCAAACGGTACATTGTAGCCACCACTTTTATTATAACGGCATAGTCCATTGTAACCATGTCGATTTAGATACAAGAAGAGTAATGAACGTTGGTATGAATCGTTGGACTCATTAAACTGTTTTCGTAACTCATAATACTTTTCAGGATGATTGTAATCACCATCAAAGTACATTTGAGCATCAGCAATAAATTGTGAAGATTGATCTTTGATGATGTTAAATAGAGAGATTAGATCTTTGTTCATATCAATTAACAGATATTCATCAAAGTCTATATTCAGAAAAACAGAGCCACCACCAACAAAGGGTTCAACGAGTCTTTTTTTACCCTTTACAGGCAAAACTTTTAGAATTTCACCTACAACTCTTTTCTTGCCGCCAGCCCATTTTAAGGGTGATCGCATATTAGTTTGTAATGTATCTTTACTCACTCTAGACCTTATTGCCAATACGGTAATTTATGCTGGCGTAATTTTCTGAAGAATAATAGCAGTTGTAGTCTTTTGTATAGATCTTAGCAAGAACAATGTGTAGAAGTCTAATACCATGAAAATGAGTAATAGAAATTTATCTTCTTCAACTATGCTTGTCCTTTATTATTTTTGCTATAGAGCTAAGCTGTTGTCTACTTAATAATTTAAGGGCGGATTGTAGCTTGAATTATTGCTTAAAGGTATTAATTTCGTTGATAACCGATGAAATAGACTTGACCCAAGGTTTGCGCTCAACCAGTTGTAGTGGTAACAACTCAATTGTGGCTCTGGCTTCAGGTTTATTTGAAAAAACTTTCGATGTGACAACAGTAAAGTTCTTCCCTTTAAGTTGCTTTTGGTAGCTATGAAGATTTTCTTCTGGGTAAAGTGATAAAAATCGTTTCAATAACCTTTCATCAGAAAACCCTGCAATTTGGATAACATATCCATTTTCATATTCTTTTGCTTTGGTTTTATAATAATTATTACTGATTTCAACGAGTGGATTTTGGTTAACTATTTCTTTACTCGCAATATTAATAACATTGGCATCAATTTTATTATCCGTAACAGCTAATGCTTGAAGAACATCCCCCACTTCAGCGGGTATTTCCTTAATAGGATTAACTAACTGAATAGCCATTAAAGCCTGATTAATTTCTTCACTCGTTGCTTGTATTGTATCTGACGATTTACTAGCATGAGTCGATTGCTCAATCAAAGCAGTCTTTTGTTTCTTTTGCATTGTTCTCGTATTTTCATTGCCTGGAATGTCATTTGAGATAGGCAAGAATAAATCCCGAGAAGTATGACTTTCAAGCACTGTTTGTTCTTTTATATTGAACGCTTGCTTATTAACATCGTCAGCGATTAATAAATAAACCCAGGTGAGCACTACGCCAATAATTACAATAGCGCTAGCCAAACTTACCTTTTGCCAAAAAGGTAGAGGGCTAGTACTACTTGTAAGCATCATTTTTTTATCATCTAAGCTAATTACTTGGCCAGATCCGGCATCAATAACAGCCATTTTATTCTTAAACAAACTTTTATTAATCGCCAGTTGTTGTGCCGCTTCGGTTAAGCCAAAAAGCACTACGTTAATAGTTAGTTTACTTTTTTTGGCTAAGCTCACTAATTGACACAGCTCATATTTAACCTGTAATGAAAGAGCATGGGCATGATCAATGACGATAGAAATAGATTCACCGTGTTGCTTCGCGAAGCGCAAAACACTTACCGCTAGCGATTGCTCTGGGTCAAATAAGGTATTTACAAATAATTGTTCTATTAAACGACATCGTATCTGAATATCATTTAGTTTTGAAGAAGCAGCAACAAATGCCACATTGATGTGATTATTTTCAGTATCAAGAGGGTCCACACTGGGCTTTACATTTGAAAGACTAACTAGAAACTGGCTAGCCAACTCTGAGTATTGCTCACTATCATTACCAACCACCAGCACAGCTTGTTTAGCAAAACGTAAGTTGTAGTCAATCCGAGACGTCACGCTAATAGCTATAGTCCCATTCGCTAATGTAGATTCACTCTCAGTTGGTCTTTGTGTTGTTTGATATGTCATATGAGAGTTTGCGGATGCAGACATGCTTAATCCTTTCTATGCTTTAAATTTTTCTCGTAGACAGCACATCTACGAGAAAAGATAATTATAGAATTTCTTGAAGCGTATCATGAGTGACATCGTCACGAATTTCAGATTGCCCAATGGCTGTTGGTACTATAAACCTTAGCTTGCCGGCAATATTTTTTTTGTCTCGACGCATATGACGAATAAATTCAGCGAAGCCCATATTTTGAGGAGCAGTTATGGGTAAATCAAACGCTGCAATCAATCCTTCAATTCGTCGAAGTTCTGACACTTCAAGCAAATTCATTGCTACGGCTAATTTAGCAGCAAGTACCATGCCAGTAGCTACGGCTTCACCATGTAACCATTTGCCATAACCTTGCTCGGCTTCAATAGCATGACCAAAAGTATGGCCAAGGTTGAGCAATGCTCTAACACCTGATTCTTTCTCATCACTAGCAACAATATCGGCTTTACATTGACAGCACTTTTCTATCATTTGTGCTAAAACGTGTTTGTCACCTGATTTAATCGCTGACATGTTATCTTCAAGCCAGATAAAAAAGTCTTTATCGCCTAAAATACCATACTTAATAACTTCAGCCATTCCTGCATTAAACTCACGAATAGGTAACGTTGTAAGGCTATCAATATCGATAAATACCGCTTTAGGCTGATAAAATGCACCCACCATATTTTTACCTAATGGGTGATTCACCGCTGTTTTTCCACCGACGGATGAATCAACTTGTGAAAGAAGCGTTGTCGGGATTTGTATAAAATCAATGCCACGCTGATAACACGCTGCAGCAAAACCGGTTATATCACCGATGACCCCTCCACCTAATGCAATTAAAGTTGTATCTCTGCCGTGCTCATATTTAAGCAAGTGGGAAATGATAACTTCAAAGTTAGCTAAATTTTTCTCCGCCTCACCATCAGGCAGTATAACTTCATCTACGATAAAGTCGGTTAACTTCGCTTTTAATGAATCTAGATATAAAGGTGCAACAATATCGTTTGTTACAATACATACCCGTTTAGCACGAATATGAGATGAAAGCAGGTCTGTTGTACTTATCAGACCTGAATCAATATAGATAGGATAACTACGTTCGCCTAGTTCAAGATTAAGAATTGCCATATCAGATTACTACTAGGCTCCAACGCAGGTTAAATTAAAAGTCGAGTCGTTCTATAATTTTATGAGCGACGACTTTGGCGCTTTGATCATCAGTTTGCACGATAATATCAGCGATATCTTCATAAAGCGGATTACGCTCAACAGCTAAGTTTTCTAAAACTGTGCGTGGCTCTTCTGATGTTTGTAAAAGTGGACGGCGACGATCTCTTTGAGTACGAGCAACTTGTTTATCAATCGTTGTTTCAAGGTAAACAACAATACCGCGAGCTGATAAATGATTACGAACACTAGTGCTAATAACCGAGCCGCCACCTGTAGCTAAAACAATGCCATGCTTTTCACTCAGGTCCTCAATAACTGTTTCTTCTCTTTTGCGGAAACCTTCTTCACCTTCAAGATCAAAAACCCAAGCGATGTCTGCTCCTGTACGACGCTCTATTTCTTGGTCAGAGTCAAAAAACTCAAGATGCAATCGGTCTGCTATTTCTCTACCGATAGTGCTTTTACCAGCACCCATAGGGCCTATAAGGAATATGTTACGTTTTTCTGCCATTAGATTTACTTAATACTCGTTGTGTTAACAGAACAGTCAAAAATCAAAATACAATGAAATTGAACTTTTGACGCAAAAGAGGTCTCCCTCGGAAATTTCAAGGGCGTAATTATCGCAAGTGTTACGCACAAATTGCAAGCAACAATAGTACTATCTTAGCTAAAAACGCTCTTATTAAAATAAAAAATCCATTAAGTGACGAAAAAACACGACATTTAATGGATTTCCTTCGCATATAAACTAAAAGTGCTCAGTTACAATTCGTGGTGTAACGAAGATTAACAATTCTTTTTTCTCGTTTAATTGACTTGAGTTTCTAAACATCCAACCAAGATATGGAATATCACCTAAAATTGGAATTTTAGAAACTGTGCTGATAATCGCTTGCTGATAAATACCACCTAGTACAATAGTTTCACCGTTATTAACCAAAACCTGGGTTCCAATACGCTGAGTATCAATCGCTGGAGCTAAACCACTTGTAATATCTGATATGGTATCTTGTGTAACCACCAAATCTAAGATGATTTTATCATCAGGGGTAATGTGTGGCGTTACCGTTAAGCTCAAGACTGCTTTTTTGAATTGTGTAGCCGTCGCACCACTTGAGGCAGCTTCTTGATATGGAATTTCAACACCTTGCTCTATGTAAGCTTCCTTTTGGTTTGCTGTGGTAATACGCGGACTAGCAATAACTTCACCTTTATTTTCTTTCTCAAGTGCAGAAAGTTCTAGGTCTAGAATGGTTCCATTTGCCAAACGAGCAATCTGAAAAGCAATTGTTCCTGCTGCATTGGCCACCGGAAGGTTTACATTTAGACCATCATCAATTGATGGTACTTGACCTACCCCTGGAGTATCTGATCTGGTACCGTTTGCACTACTGGCCCCTTCTATGCTGCCTGAAGTCGCAAATTCACCATCCGTGTTAGTAACCCCCCAACGAATACCTAATTCTTCGTTCATATTATCTTTGACAGTTACCATACGAGCTTCAATTACAACTTGTCTAACAGGCACATCAAGAATAGTAATCATTCGCCTAATATCTTCAATACTCTTTGCTGTATCACGTATTAATAGTGTATTGGTACGCTCATCAACAGATACACTGCCACGAGCAGATAAAATACTAGTATCTTCATTTTTAATCAGCTCTGAAAATTCAGTTGCTTTTGCATAGTTAATTTGAAGGTATTCAGAATATAAAGTAGCCAACTCTTCAACTTGTTGCTTTGCTTGCAAGCTTTGCGCTTCGCGAGCAGCGAGTTCATCACTTGGAGCGACCATTAAAATATTACCTTGCATGCGCTTGTCTAAACCCTTCACTTTCAAGATAATGCTTAGTGCTTGATCCCAAGGTACACCATCAAGACGGAGTGTTATATTACCTGTAACGGTATCACTGATAATTAAATTAAATTCATTATAATCTGCAATTATCTGTAAAACAGTTCGAACAGGAATATCTTGAAAGCTTAATGAAATACTACGACCATTAAAATCATCAGTTTCTCCTAAATAGGTAGGTGCTTTTTCAGGTTTTTTCATTACCGTTAAAATAAATAAATTTTCTTCTTGTTTCTGGGTAAAAATAAAGCCACTTTCAACTTCAATGACTAAGCGTGCGTTTCGTCCTTCTTTAAAAGTTTCAATACTCGTCACTAGTGTACCAAAGTCAGTAACATCTAACTTATAAAGCAAGTCTTCAATAATTTCAGTGTTATGAAATTCGACATTCAATTTACCTAATTTATCATTTACATCCGCAGCTAGCATACTGTCTCTTAGATAAACTAATATTTGTCCCTCATTATTACCATTTAATCTAAAGTCAATTGACTCGATATGGTTAATAAATTTCTCACCTGCAGGACTTAATGTTTCAACAACTTCAGCTGACTGGCCATAGTTAAAAGTGATCGAAAATTCTTTGTCGCTATTTAATGAGACATCAAAAACAGCAAGTTTTTCTAGACTAATTAACGCAACAACTTTACCTGTCGTAGCATCTAAATTGATTTCTTTTACGCCTGCATGGTTAATTAAAGTCTCTTTTAGATCTTTACCAAAAGTGTATGCGTCAAAAGTCACTTCTACAAAAGCAGGATTCATCGATGTTTTAACTACTGGCAGGGAAGTGATCTTTTCTGTAAAGCTGAAAACAAGAACAATTTGATCACTTTGAATAGTGTTATACGAGATACCAAGCAGTTCATTATTATTTATAGAATCATCATTAGCAGCACTTACTGAAAACGACAACGTCAACACAGACAATAAAAATAGGCTTAAAAGCCAGAGTTCTTTAATAGCAGTAAAGCCTTTATAATTTTTCATTTGATTAAATAGCATTATTAATTCCTTTACTTATTTGACTCTTCAGATTGTACAATGTTTAATGTCGCTTCTCGCTCTACCCAACATCCTGCGCCATCTGGAGCTAATTCAATTATTTTCACTGTTTTTGCACTCACCTGTGTAATACTGCCATTATATAAGCCAAGATAATTTCCTAGAGCAACTCTATGCAGGCTTAGATCTGAAGCTTCGAGTAAAGCCCAGAGCATAGTTGCATCACCTAAGGTACCGCGCATAGTTAAATCACTTAACGCATACTTTTCTAACGGTTGCTTACGACGATTAGTATTGGGACTTAAACACCCTGCCATTTGTTGCATTTTTTGCTGAATAGCTTCAGGTTTAGGTAACACAAATGGGCTACGTAGGTCATCGGCTGAATAAGCAATATGATTAAAAGGGTTAACCTCTGGCATAGGATCAATATAATTAGTCGTGGTTGCCTTTACTTGAGCCATGTGAGTTTTTATTTCAGAGGTATCATCAAAACACCCCGACACCAAAGTCAGCGTAGTGATACTGAGAACTATTTTTGTCAATATTTGAGGAATGATTGTCATTTGGCTGCCTCCTCTTGATAGCGGTATGTTTTAGCTTGTAACTTTAAATTTAAGGTTTCACTATCACCTTGTGAAATCTTTATCTTAAAGTCGTGCAAAGTCACAATTCTTGGTAAGCCGGCAATTTTGCTGACAAACTGCCCAAATGAGTGATAGGGGCCAACTACTTCAATATCAATCGGTAATTCAATATAAATCGCTTTACTAATTTCTGGTTGCCACTCTAACTTCACAAAATCAAGTCCACTCGTTGTACCTACAAAAGTAATATCATCTAATAAGCCAGGAATCTCATGGCTATTAGGTAAGCTACGTAATTGATTAGCAAAAGTATCTTCTGCCTCAATCATTTGAGCGCGAAACAATTCCAGATTAGCAGCAACATGGTATTTCGCACGGTAAGATTCTTTTAAAGTTGTCTCTTCAGAGAATACACGGTCAAGTTGCTTCATTTGATCGCTAATTAAGCCCATATAACCTAAAAACCCGACCATTACCGATAGAAAAATAGCTAGAAGCAACTTTGCTGCTGCTGGCCATTGACCTATATTTTCTAGTTCTAGATTGTCAAACTGGGATGCATCAAACTTCATTATTTGCTCCCTTTCTTAGCATCATCCAAGCCTTTAATTTTAACTTTCATTTTAAAACTACTAAGCAATTTAGGAGAGCCATCATCAGCAGTAATAGACTCTGGGGTTGCATCAACAAACAAATCAGATAGCTCAACAGCACGAATCATATTAGCTAAATGGTTATTCGATTCACTCTTTCCGATAAGCTGTAAAGTATTACCTCGCTTTTCTAGCTCAATAATATAGATACCATTAGGAATAATTTTGGCAATCTCATCAAGCACTTGCGTACCTACATTTCGACTACGTTGTAATTGCTCAACAACATTAATTCGTTTTTGTAACGCCAATTTTTTAGCGTTTAACGTTTTTATTTCATTGATTTGAATATCAAGTTGCGCAATTTCATTTTTCAGGTATTGATTTTTACTATTTTGACCATCAATGTGTGCTTGATAATAAAAATTAATTGCCAGAACAAGTGCTAAGGTAAATAAACCGACCGCGGCTAAAATGGTAAAGTATTCTTTTTGCTGTGCCTTAAGTGCTGCTTCGCGCCAAGGCAGTAGGTTTATATATGCCATGGCGTAAAACTCCTTAAGGCTAAACCTGTTGCCACCATTAATTGAGGTGCAACACTTGCTAGTTCATCTTGCTCAATAGATTCACCATATGACATATCATTGAATGGATTAGCAATAACGGTATGTATTCCTAATTCCTCGGTAAGCAAATTCTCAATGCCTTCTAACGCGGCTGTACCGCCAGAAATCAATAAATAATCAACCTTTTCTTGACCACTTGTAGTTAAAAACATCTGAATCGCACGGCGTATTTGTTGCATTAACACAGTATGAAAGGGGGCTAATACTTCAAAAGTATAATTTGGTGGTAGGTCGTTAGAAGTCTTTGCTTCTTCAGCCTGTTCAAAGGATTTATTGTAATAAGATACAATAGAGCGAGTGTATTGTTCTCCTCCAAACATTTGATCTCGACTATAGATGTGTTTACCCGCATCTGTTGCTGAGAAAAGTGTAACCGTTGAGCCAATATCAACAATTGCTACTACTTTATCTTTCGCATCATCGGGAAGCTGTGCTAGACATAGATCATAAGCTCGACCAACTGCATAAGATTCAACATCAATGACTTTGGCATGGAAGTCTCCTGCATCTAATGCTGCGACACGCGCTTCAATTGACTCCGTTCGAGCCGCGCTAAGTAAAACATTCACTTTACTAGGGTCTGATTCGTTAATACCAAGGGTTTCAAAATCCAAACTGACTTCATCAAGCGGAAAGGGAATGAGGCTATCAGCTTCAATTTCTATTTGGCTAGCGAGCTCATCCTCTGTCAAAGCAACATCCATATAAATCATTTTAGTGATAACTGTTTGCCCTGACACAGCAGATGCTGCATCGGTTGCTTTTGCAGAAATTTTTTTTCTTAGTTTAGCTATAACAACACCGACGGCTTCAATGTCTTGAATCTCACGGTCAACAATTGAGCCACGAGGCATTAACTCAATAGCAAAATCTTCTATTACAAAACCGTCATTTCCCTGACTCAACAGTACAGCTTTTACAGAATGGGAACCAATATCAATCCCCACCATCACCGAGCTTTTCTTTTTCCATAGTTTGTCTAGCATAACGACCTACAATTTTATTTTTGTAATTATTTTAGACGCAAAATACGCATAAATACATTTATTACATGCTTTTACACGATATACTAGTACTATCTTACATTTTTATCCACCAATTGGTATTTACTGTGTTGTCAATAAAAAATTTATTAAAAGTCAGTTTGATACTGTTAATTATAGTGTCAATTGCCGTTTATAGTTTATACCTTTCTATGCGTTCAGAATTACCGAGTGTTGAATCCCTAAAAGACTTGCATTGGCAAACTCCACTACAAGTTTATAGTCAAGATGGTTTGTTAATTTCACAATTTGGTGAAAAGAAACGTACTCCATTAACGCTAGAACAAGTTCCTCAACAACTTATTGATGCCTTATTAGCTACAGAAGATGACCGGTTTTATTTACATTTTGGTGTTGATCCAATAGGTATGGGGCGTGCTGTGCTTGGTAAATTAATGGGCCGAGATAAAGGCGGCGCTAGTACCATCACTATGCAAGTAGCACGTAATTTTTTCTTAACTCGTGAGGTTACTTACACGCGTAAAATTCGTGAAATATTTTTATCATTTCACATTGAAAATTTACTGAGTAAAGACGAAATATTAATGCTATACATTAATAAAATCGAATTGGGTCATAGAGCATTTGGCTTTGGTGCTGCTGCACAAGTTTATTATGGTAAGGAGATTCACGAACTTAACCTAGCTCAAATAGCTGTACTCGCTGGGTTGCCAAAAGCTCCTTCCACATTAAATCCTATTCGTTCACCAAAACGAGCTAAAGCTCGCCGTTCTGTAGTTCTACAGCGTATGCTAGTTAGTGGTTACATCTCTGATTTACAATACCAGACAGCCAAAAATTCACCGATCACAGGAAAGAAACATGGTGCTGAAATTGAATTAAATGCTCCTTATGTTGCCGAAATGGCTCATAATGAAGTGCTTAAGCGCTACGGAAAAGCTAAAGCTTATACGGAAGGCTACAAAGTATTTACCACGGTAACCGCAAAACTACAAACGGCGGCTGAACAAGCACTGGTAAATAACTTATTGAATTATGACCAACGTCATGGCTACCGTGGACCTCTATCTTCACTTATATCTCAACCCATACCCACGAAAGAGACTTATTCTACAACAGAAAGAGTACCCTTATCACAAGAAGAGCTAACCAAGGCCCTCTCAGATGCGACTTATTATCAAATGCTTATACCGGCAATAGTAATAGCTGTTGAAGAAAAGTCAGTTAGCATCCAATTGCGTAACAAAGAGATAGCTACAATTACGTGGCAGGGTTTAGCTTGGGCACGTCCTTATATCAACGACCAAAAGCAAGGTAGACCACCCAAGACGGCAAAAGACATCCTTAAATACGGTGATGTTATTTTAGTCAGTAAAATGACGGATAATAATTACCGCCTTGGCCAACTTCCGACAGCCAGTGCAGCCATCGTGTCTTTATCTCCAAATGATGGTGCAATTAAAGCGGCTGTTGGCGGCTTTAGTTTCAAGCAGAGTCAATTTAATCGTGTTACTCAAGCTAAGCGTCAAGTGGGTTCAAATATCAAACCCTTTATTTATTCTGCTGCTCTAGAGCACGGATTCACCCTCGCTTCATTAGTGAATGATGCCCCAATAAATCAATGGGATAAAAGTTCGGGGGTTGTATGGCGTCCTAGAAACTCCCCTGAAACATATGTGGGTCTATTGAGAGTTAGATTAGCATTGGCACAATCAAAAAATGTAATCGCGGTAAGATTATTAAAAAGCATTGGCGTTACCAATACCATAAAGCACTTAACCGCTTTTGGATTTAATGCTGCTGATTTACCACGTAACGAAACATTAGCACTTGGCTCTGCCTCTTTAACCCCCTTAGAAGTAGCCACAGGATTTGCTGCCTTTGCTAATGGTGGATTTTTAGTGGAGCCTTATCTAATAGAGCGTATTGAGAACAGTGAAGGAGAAGTTATATATCAATCTAACCCTGCGATAGCGTGTGATTCATGTATTCAAGCTGATACATTAGATGACACTGGCCAAGAAATTGATTTATTAAACAGCAGTACAGGTATATCACTTGAAGATGCCCTGCTCTCTGAAACACCTTTAAATAATCCAGCAGTTGATATCAAACAAGCAACTCGTATCATCAGTCCGCAAAATGCTTTTTTAATCACTCAAGCGCTTAATAGTGCTATTTGGGGAGCCGATTGGTCTGCCAAACATGGCTGGCAAGGAACTGGTTGGCGAGCTAGAACACTAAAGCGCCGTGATATTGCAGGTAAAACAGGTACGACGAACGAAGCAAAAGATGCGTGGTTTTCTGGATTTAGCCGAAATATAGTCACCACCTCATGGATAGGTTTTGATGATCCTCGCCATATTCTGGGCCAATCAGTTTATAATAATAACTTAGGGAAAAATCAAACAACAGGTAAAGAGTTTGGTGCTAAATCAGCGCAACCGGCATGGATTGACTTTATGCGTATTGCGCTTGCTGAAGCTAAGCCAGAAGCTTTTCAGCCCCCCATAGATATTGTGTCTGTCCGTATTGATAAGACGACAGGAAAATTAACCACCAAGACCGATAAAAGCAGTCAATTTGAATACTTCCGTCTAGGGAAAGTACCAACAGAATATGTGACTGAAGATAGCAGTAGTGAAATATTATCTGGTGGTCAGCAAAAAGAAGAGGAAGAAGAGCTTTTTTAACTAGGGTTTATTGGTATAACTCTGAAAAATTAGTTATCTCATATTACAAGAACAAAAAAAGCAGCTAGTGAGTTACATTAGCTGCTTTCAATATAGACTTGATTTGGTGTTGATATTCAACTAAACATCAATGTTATAACAATCACTTATATATCTTTGATAAAGACTTTCGAATTACGTTGAAAGTTATACATCTGTTTTTTCCCTTCAGGTAACCGCTCTAGTGATGCTTCAATAAAGCCTTGCTCTAGAAACCAATGTCCACTGACAGTAGTCAATAAAAATAACGATGTTAAGCCTTTCTTTTTAGCATTCAACTCTAACGCACTTATAATTCGTTCACCTCGATTGCCTTTACGATAATCAGGGTCAATGACAACACAAGCAACTTCAGCCATCTTTGCCTCTGGATATGGGTATAAAGCAGCGCAGGCGATGATCACTTCTTCTTTTTTAAGCACAGTGAAGTATTCTATTTCCATCTCGAGTAACTCACGAGAGCGCTTTACTAAAACCCCCTCCTCCTCAAGCGGTTGAATCAATTCTAAAATTCCAGCAACATCATCAATAGTCGCAATAGCAATCAATTCCTTATGATCTTTGGCAATCAAAGTACCCGCACCATCACGGGTAAAGAGTTCTTGCAACAATGCAGTATCACTTTGATAGCTAACGCAATGACAACGCTCTACTCCGTTTTCGCCACTTTGAATGATTGAACGAAGTAATAACTGACGAACATGGCAGTCTTTTTCATCAAGCAAGGTTTTTACCGTGCGAACACTACAGCTACGAATTAACTTTCCAGACTTATCAATAAGTCCTTCGTCTTCGGTGAATGCAATAAGCTTATCTGCTTTCAGTGATATAGCTGTTTGTGTGGCTACATCTTCTAAAGCTAAGTTAAAAACTTCGCCTGTTGGCGAGTAACCTATAGGTGAAAGTAAAACAATTGAGCCATAATCCAGCTGCATATTAATGCCATCTGAATCTATTCTTCTCACACTACCTGTATACTTATAATCAATACCATTACGAACACCCATAGGTTTTGCAATGACAAAATTACCCGTACTGACTCGAATTTGCGAGCCGTGCATAGGTGAATTAACGACACCAGTAGAGAGCAATGCTTCAATATGAAGACGTAAGGAGCCGGTAGCATCTTTAACAGCCACTAATGTTTGTGCATCAGTGACTCGAATATTGTTTACAACGTTTTCCTCAAGCCCTCGTTGCTGCATGCGATCCACAATTTGTGGTCTTGCGCCATGCACCACTACTAACTTCACACCTAAACTACGTAATAATGAAATATCATGAATAATATTAGCAAAATTTGGATGCGTAACTGCTTCACCACCAAACATAAGTACCACCGTTTTTCCACGATGTGCATTAATATAGGGCGCCGCATTCCTAAACCATTTAACGTAATTTTGCTCGCTATTATTCATGTTTTCCATTCTTTAATATAACTTAGGTATTTTCACTAAGGACTACTTACTTTGACCAACAATATATTCCATCGCTACTTCATCAGCAGGATCTTTATGCGGGCTTGGTTCACTGTCTTCAATGATATTATCGGCTAGCGAGTTCTTATCGATTACGTTAAAACCAAGCAGTTCAAAGTACTGTGGAATATAAGTTAAAACAATAATTTGTTCTAATTCCATTTGATTAGCAAATTCTAACAAATATTGAACAAGCGCCTCACCTTGACCCTGCTTTTGAGCATCATCTTGCACAACTACAGAGCGTATCTCCGCTAAACCTGTTTGATAAATGTAAAGCGATGCGGTACCAACAACATTACCATCAAGTTCAGCTACGACGAAATTCTGGATATCATGAATTATATTGTCACGAGTACGTGGTAAAATCTCACCTTTATCAGCCCAAAAATTAGTCAATTGATGAATACTATCAACATCAGACATTCTAGCTCGACGAACAGACATAGCTGCAGCACGTTGTGCATTTAAGCGTTGTTTTACTTGCTTAAGTGCCCCTTCAATTCTTTGTTTGCCTGGCGCACCAACAACTTGTTCATTTAAAATCGCTTCATTGCCAGACTGCGTAGTCGCCAGCGCTTTTTCAACTTGTGAACGTGAAGTACCACCAAGCGCTTCACGCTTATTAAGCGTTGATTCAATTGAAAGATGTTGATAAACATCTGGCTCAATTTTATCACTGAACTCTTGCAGTTGGGTTATGGTTAAATCTTCTAAAGGCACACCTTTATCGATGGCAGCTAATACTACTTCACCAACAATATGATGGGCTTCACGAAATGGAATGTCTTTACCCACTAAATAATCAGCAAGCTCAGTCGCATTGGCATAACCTTGTTGAGCCGCCGCTAGTGTACGTGAACGGTTTACTTTCAAACCATCAGCAACTAACACCGCCATTTCCATACACTCTTGCCAAGTATCAAGCGCGTCGAACAAACCTTCTTTGTCTTCTTGCATATCTTTATTATAAGCAAGCGCCAAAGCTTTCATTGTAGTTAACATGCCCGTTAATGAACCGAAAACACGCCCTGCTTTACCACGAATCAATTCACAAGCATCTGGGTTTTTCTTTTGTGGCATCAATGATGAACCAGAACTAACTAAGTCACTCATTTCTACAAAACCAGCTTCACCTGAATTGTAGAAAATTAAATCTTCTGCAAAACGTGATAAATGCATCATTGAAATACTGGCTGAAGCCAATAACTCAATAACGTGATCCCTGTCAGAAACAGCATCAAGACTGTTCATGGTTGCGGTTCTAAAACCTAAACGGTTAGCCAGTGCATTTCTGTCAATTGGGTACGCCGTGCCCGCTAATGCGCCAGAGCCAAGCGGTGAAACATCTAAACGATACAGTGCATCTTTTAAACGACCAATATCACGGTTAAACATTTCTACATAGGCTAAACACCAATGACCAAAAGTAACTGGCTGTGCTCTCTGTAAATGGGTATACCCCGGAAGCACAGTGTCTTTTTCACGTTCAGCTAAATTCATCATAGCTTGCTGTAAATTCACTAACGCGAAGACTAAGTCGCCGCCAGTTTCTTTACACCAAAGTTTTAAATCAGTCGCTACTTGGTCATTACGACTACGGCCAGTATGGAGCTTCTTACCTAAATCACCGGTTTTTTCAATTAACTGAATTTCCACCCAGCTATGAATATCTTCCGCATCAGATAATAAAATTTGTTTAGGGTTTTCTTCTACTGACGCTTTTAATTCTTGCAGTGCTGCCGTTAAACGAACGAGTTCGTCATCGTTTAATACACCAACTTCATGAATAGCTTGCGCCCAAGCAATTGACCCAACAATATCTTGTACTGCCATACGGTAATCTACCGGCAGCGAGTCATTAAATTTCTTAAACTGTAAACTCGCCTTTTCTTTAAATCGTCCGCCCCATAAAGCCATGACTACTTCTCCTGATCTTTTTGGCTTAGCGCTGTAATTCTGCTTGATAAACTGAATAAACGAATAAAACCTTCTGCATGTTTTTGGTCGTAAACATCATCAGCACCAAAAGTAGCAAACGCTTCAGAATACAAACTGTTTGGTGAGCGACGTTGAATCACTTGTGCCATGCCTTTGTATAATTTAACAACTACATCACCGGTTAGCTTTTCAGCAAACGATGCAGCTGAAGCTAACTGTGCTTTCGCAAGTGGTGTAAACCAACGTCCATCATAGATAACATGAGAGAATTCAAGACCTACAGATTCACGGTACTTAAGTGATTCTTTATCTAGAATAAGCGTTTCTAAGCCTTTGTATGCGGCCATTAAAATAGTACCACCTGGTGTTTCATAACAACCACGAGATTTCATACCGACTAAACGGTTTTCTACAATATCAATTCTGCCGACACCATGTGCCGCGCCTTTATCATTTAAGTACATTAAGGCTTCATAAGCGCCTGCGCCATTTTGAGAAAAGTCTTTACCATCGATGGCAACTAATTCACCTTCTTTAAAACTTAATTGTACTTTTTCTGGCACATCTGGCGCATCCATTGGATCAACCGTCATAGTCCATACTTCTTTTGATGGCTCACACCATGGGTCTTCTAATTCACCACCTTCATGAGAGATATGCCAAGCGTTTGCATCACGGCTATAGATTTTAGTTAATGAAGCGGCACAAGGAATCTTACGCTCAGCTAAATAATCAAGTAAATCTTCACGAGACACCATGTCCCACTCACGCCATGGCGCAATAACAGTAAGCTCTGGTGCTAGAGCCGCAAAACAAGACTCAAAACGTACTTGGTCGTTACCCTTTCCGGTACAACCATGACACACTGCATCAGCGCCAACTTTAAGGGCAACTTCTATATGTGCTTTAGCAATGATAGGACGTGCCATTGACGTACCTAATAAATATTGACCTTCGTAAACTGAACCCGTTTTTAAAATTGGGTAAATATAGTCTTTTACGTACTCTTCTTTAAGATCAACTACGTAACATTCTGATGCACCCGAGGCGATGGCTTTTTCTTTAACGCCTTCAAGTTCTTCATCACCTTGGCCAACATCAGCACAAAATGCGATAACTTCACAACCGTCATAGTTTTCTTTTAACCATGGAATGATAGCTGATGTATCTAATCCTCCTGAGTATGCCAGTACTACTTTTTTAATTTTTTTCTTTGCTAAAGCCATGTTCTTCTCTCTTAAATTTGTTTAGTTAATTGCTTACATTGACTAGGTGTTTGGTTCTACTTGTCGTTAATCTACTTCTGGAATAACGCAACAAGTACGGCATTTTGTGCCCACATTCTATTTTCTGCTTGTTGAAATACTTTTGATAATTCACTATCAAATAACTCAGTCGTTATTTCTTCTTCCAAATGCGCCGGTTGACAGTGTAATACCATAGTGGCTTGTGCTTTTTCCATCAGAGCATGATTAACTTGATAGGGTGCAAACTTAGCTAATATTTCTGCTTTTTTACTACTATCTTCATCACCCATAGAAATCCAAGTATCAGTATAAATGACATCTTGTTTACCAATGGCATCAATATCATTAGTCAGGGTCAACTGACTACCTGACTTTTGAGCAAGTTGTTTTGTTTTTTCAACTATGTCTGCTTGTGCTTCATGACCTTCAGGGCTAATCAAAGTAAAGTCTACACCTAAAATTGCCGCCATGATCATTAATGAATTGGAAACATTATTACCGTCTCCCACATAGGCTAATTTTACTTGACTTAAATCAGGATAAGTCTCTGATAAAGTAACAAAATCAGCAAGTGCCTGACATGGGTGATAAACGTCACACAACGCATTAATTACCGGTACGCTAGCGTGTTCAGCTAGACCTTGAATTGAATCATGACTAAATACCCGAGCAACAATAGCATCAGCAAAACAAGATAGGTTTTTTGCATAATCACTAACACGCTCACGCTCACCTAACTTGCCATTTTGTTGGCCCAAATATAGCGCATGACCGCCTAGTTTACTAATGCCCATGTCAAAGCTAACGTGGGTTCTTAAAGACGGTTTTTCAAAAATCATCGCCACTGACTTACCAGCCAATGCTTGACTATAATCCGCAGGCTTTTGCTTAATGTTAATCGCTAATTCGATTAAAGCTAATAATTCATTTTTATTTAACTGATCATCAGCCAAAAAATTGTTTAAATGTTGTAATGCTATATTTGTCGACATAAGTATTTTCTCTCAATATTTCGTTTAGGCTAATTTGGCTGGATTTGTGTGCCAACACCAACACCATCAAGTAATTGGGTAATTTGCTCTGGCGATTGCCAGCTGGCAACCGCGATACTTCGTCGTAATTGCTGTGCTGCGTGCAAGGCAGCATTTACTTTTGCGGTCATACCACCAGCAATAACACCCTGCTGAATCAGGCTTTGTGCTTGTTCAGCATTAAGTGACGATAAATACTCGCCATCAGCACCTTTAACGCCATTCACATCGGTTAGTAGTAAAAGTTCAGCGTTGAGTAGCTGACAAATAGCAACGGCGGCATCATCGGCATTAACATTGACTAAGTCACCATTATCTAGCGCGCCAATTGAAGAAATCACTGGTAAAAACTTATTTTTTAATAAAGAATCCAACAATTTACTGTTATTCGTTTGTGGTACTCCCACTTGCCCTAGGTCTTGAGTGGATAGCGTACAACTGATCATATCGCCATCATTTAATGATAAACCCACAGCAGCTAAATCCATACTATTAGCGGTGGCAACAATGGCTTTATTTACCGTGCCGGCAAGAGCACCACTTATCAAGCCTATTTGCTCTTTCGGAGTTACGCGTAAACCGTGTTTTTTCTCGGTAGTAAAACCAGCCTGAGCTAACATTTCATCAACGACACAACCACCACCATGGACCAAAACCACTTGTTTATTTTTCAGCTGTGAAATTACATTGAGTAAGGCATTAAGCGCTGATTCTTTTTCAAGAATAGCGCCGCCAATTTTAATGACTAATGGCTTCAATACTGGGTGATTCATTACTGTTCCTTAACTCGGTCTGGCCGTTAATTTTCTAGATGTTGATTAATAAGCGTTTATTACTAAGTATTTATTATCAACTGCTGATTAATGAGTACTCGCTAGCCAAGCCAAGTGAAATATTAAAACATTGTACGGCTTGTGAAGCGGCACCTTTTAGTAAGTTATCTATGGCACAACTCGCCACCACAACCTGCTTTTCTTCATCAAACTGCCAGTGCACATCAGCAAATGGTGTATGAGCGACATTGCCAATTTCTGGCCAACTTGCTACTAACCTTACTAAGGGCTTATCACTATATGCCTGTTGAAAAGCCTGCTCTACTTGGGCATTAGTAACTCCCGCATTGAGTTGCAAAGTTACCGTTGCTAAAAGCCCCCTTTTGTAAGGCGCTAAATGCGGATTGAATATAACATCTATAGCTGCTTCTTGTGATATTTCAGGCTGATGCCTGTGCTGTAGTACGTTATAAGCTTTTAAGCTCACTTCATTAAAGTTAGTCGCTAATGACGCATTTCTTCCTGCGCCACTCACTCCGCTTATACCATTAACCACCACCAATGAATTTTCTACCACTAAATTGTTACTGGTAAGCGGTTTTAAACAAAGTAAACTTGCTGTCGGGTAGCAACCTGGCACCGCGACTAGGTTTGTACTGGCAATATCATCTTGTTGCCACTCAGCCAAGCCATACTTAGCCGAAGCTAATGCATCTATATTAGCATGCTCAAAGCCATAGTATTTCGGGTAATCCTCAGCATCTTTTAATCTAAATCCACCTGAAAGATCGAACACTTTAACGCCTGCTTCGACAAACGCTTGTGCCCAATCAGCACTGAATTCATGAGGAGTGGCAAAAAATACTACATCCAATTTCGCCGCGTATTCATCAAACCAAGCGGCTGAAAATGCTTCTAATGGTAAATCACAAACCCCTTGGAATCGGCCGTGTAACTCACTAAATAACTTTCCTTCTGAACTACTATTTTCAGAGACAACTAAATGACAAATTTGTGCTTGGCTGTGTTTACATAATAAGCCGACAAGCTCTGCACCGGCATAGCCACTCGCACCTATAATCGCCACTTTTTGCACACTGTTATTCGAATCTAATATAGCCTTTGTCATTTTTGAAGTAGCCTTATGAAAGCATGTTATTTACACTAGTAATATAAAGTAACACTACATGGGTAGTTATGCAACTAAACAGCATAACTATTTAAGTAAATATTCAATTTATAGGTTCTATATGACACAACTGCCTAATTTCAGTCAAAGTTTAAGCCAGTTAATCGCTTGCCCTTCGATCAGCTCCACACAACCGAGCTGGGATCAAGGCAATAAAGAGGTAATCCAACTATTAGCAACTTGGTTTGAGCAACTTGGTTTTAACATTGAAATTCAAGCAGTACCTGATACCAGTAATAAGTTTAATCTACTTGCCAAATTAGGTAGCGGTGAAGGTGGTCTGTTATTGGCAGGCCACAGTGACACAGTTCCCTTTGATGAAAATCACTGGCAATCTAATCCTCATACTGTCGTTAATCAGGACGATAAGTTTTTTGGTTTAGGTACCTGTGATATGAAAGGTTTTTTTGCTTTTATTTTACAAGTTTGTAAAAATTTAAATGCTGATCAACTTAAAAAACCTTTATACATTCTTGCCACCGCTGATGAAGAAACAACCATGGCTGGCGCACGATTTTTTGCTAAAAGCCAAGCAATAAAGCCTGATGTTGCCATTATTGGTGAACCAACCAATTTAGTGCCTGTAGTTATGCATAAAGGTCACATGTCACACCGTATTAGTGTCGAAGGAAAATCCGGCCATTCAAGTAAACCAAATCTAGGTGTGAATGCTATAGAGATTATGTATAAAGTCATTGGTCAGTTAATAGAACTAAAAGAAAAATTTCAGCTCAATTACAAAAACCAAGCATTTGACGTTCCAGCACCTACTTTGAACTTAGGCGCTATTTCTGGTGGCGATAATGCCAATAGAATTTGCGGGCATTGCCATTTAGATATTGATTTACGTTCACTGCCAGGCATGAGTGATGATGAGTTGATTAACTGGCTGAGCGAGACACTAAAACCACTAGCAGAACTTTACCCCGGTAGAATTAGTTTTGAAGAAATGCATCCAAGTTCACCAAGCTTTGAGCAAAAGAAACCCAGTACACTGATTGATATTGCACAAGAGATTAGTGGCCATAGTTGTTGTGCCGTTAATTACGCCACAGAAGCACCGTATATTCAGCAACTCGGCTGTCAAACCATAGTGCTTGGCCCAGGATCTATCGATCAAGCCCATCAGCCTAATGAGTTTTTAGCACACAGCGAAATTGATAAAACCGAGAAGTTGCTAACAAAAATGATCCAGCATTACTGTTTATAGTCAAAATATATTCCCGTAAAAGCGCAGTCATGATAGTTCTATGACTGCGCTTCATTAGCTTTTTTATAAATATTTCAACCACAGTGAATCAGGGTGTTTAACTTTAAAGGCTCGATACCAGATACAAAATGGAAAGAGGAGCAATAATAATACGCCACTAATAATGTAGGTATTTGTAAGGTTAGTAAAATCACTCAAACCGCCGTAGGTGGCGGTTCCCGTTAAGAAGATTCTATGCACTAAGTAAAACATCATTGAAGTTTGCCCAAAAACGAGCAAAACGCCATTCGGTCGCACACCTATTCGCTGTTCAACTTTAATCATTAACGCTAAAATCACCGCCATAAGCCCTAACTCAAGCATGATAAAACTCGCCGATGGTGGGTACTTGCTTACATGTAACCATTGCTGCCAGCTATTATCTTCTTTTAATAAAAACATATTCCCGTAATCATTAAAATAACGGATAGCAACAAAAACGGCTAACGCGGAAAAACCTAAACGGAACAGTAAACTGGCTGGACTAATGGTAACTTTCCCATCTCCATAATCTAGAATATACCGACCAAAAACCCAGCCTAGAATCATCACCGATAGCCAAGGTACGAGTGCGTAAGAAATACTTAAATCTGCTGAGGAATATTTACCGATTAACAAAGCGACAATGATTGATTGTTCTTGTCCTCCAGCAAACCAGAACTGCGCAGTCACTAACTCACCACCTAAGATCCAAGCCAAAGCAATAACAAGCAGTTGCGTACTTGATAGGCGTCGAAAGAAAGCCATACACATCATGGCAACGCCTATGGCATAAAGCACCTGAAAAATAACCTTACCAGAAAAGAATGACGTGATTGTTGGATCTAATAGCGCAATAAAAGCACCACGAATCAAGATATCTTTATCAATGGCTTTACTGTCAAAGCCTCTAGATAACTTTCGTTCAACACTGATTGCTAAAGCAGTGCCAGCAAGGAAGACAAAAACAGGTGCGCAGATGTGGCTTATCCAACGGGTAAAAAATTCGAATGCGGGCAGTGGTGAACCTATTATATAACTGGCTGCAGAGTCAGTCGATAGATGTTCTTTGTTATAAGCCATCGACACATGATCAAGCACCATGATGATCATAACAAAGCCGCGCATCCAATCAATTGCCGCGATACGTTTGCTTTTTACTTCATTTATCATTATTTCATATCCTTATGTAAAATCATGTTAAGTGGAAGTGCTATGACTCAATATTATTCCAAAGATTTTGATTGGCCTTGATTGAGAAAAACTCATTGGCATGCCAACAACGAGGTAATAAATCTAACTGTTGTCTTTCATGGGAGTTCGAACTGAGTAACTCTAATATTTCATTCAAGCGATCTTTACTCAAAGTTGCCAGTTTCTTTGCCGTTTGAGTGAAATATAAATTACTAGCATTTTTAACGACAATATTTTGGCCATAGCCAATAAAAGTTAATTGTCGAGTGGTCATTCTACAATTAGGCTGCTCGGGATTTTTTGGATAAAGTCTATTTACAATACCATACTCATAACAGTCTCCTTGCTCTCCAAACTCCCCTAGTGGCATATAAACAATACCAAAACCTTGTGGGAACATACCGGTGATTGCATATAAGGCGTCAACGACAGTTTGTGCACATGCACCAAGCTCAGCATTTTTATTTAATACCTGAAAGACTTTCGGTAATAATTTATAGTTGTAACTTGCTTTGGTAGATAAGATGATAGAGGTATAAATTTGTGGAACTTTGAGTACATTACCAATACTATTTTTCGGGTTAACACTACTTTTCAGTAACTGTTTAATGAAAGAAAACTTACCTTGTTCATCGACAAAAAACTGATCTCGCTCTGCCCTGGTATTGCCAACAAAAATTGGAATTCCAATACCTTCACTTAAGTATTTAATAGTTTCACGATAATTAATTTGCAGCAGTTCTTTTCTTTGCTTAATTTCTAAGGTACGAAAAGGGTCTAATCCTCCCTCAGCACCGCACAATATAGTTTGCGCTTTTGGGTGATAATTACCAATATCTTGTAATAACGCAGCCATAACAAGTGGCACTTTAACTTGCTCAACAAAGCGTTGATATTTTTCAGCATCATGCTTAGCAAAATCAATAAATTGCTCAGCAGAAATATCGGTTAGAAATTTATTTATGTAAGGTTCCAGCATCTGACCATCAATAATCAAACGGTCAAGTAAGCGTAAGCATAATAACGCTTTATAAATCGATTTACTCTGCTCATTACGCGTGGCAACCCGCTTACCCTCAGTTGGGCTTAATAATTGAATAGTACCAAGAAATTGTGCTGACTTTCGGTTGTTTTCAGCATAACTGTCCCCTTCCGCAAGCTCAATAATTGTTAGTGAAATTGATAATAAACTAGCATGACGCTCGGTACGTTCCATTAACTTTAGACGAGACTCTTCCGCGGTTGTTTTTTCATCTGAAGGGGTAAATTCTTCTTGTTCAAAATATCCAATAGCACGATCTAATAAAGAGTCTTTAACCGCACTTCGTCCGTAAACTTTGGCTAATAAATGATAAATTTGTCGTGTGTAATGTGTTTGATGGGGGGTATCTTTAGCCATTGCACCGCTAGAGTGAATAAATAATATCTATCATGCTAGGAATGATTACTAAAAGCAATACTTAGAGAGGCTACTATTACCTTGATTCACAATGATTTGATCAACATTATGAATCAAGGCGATAACAGTTTACTTTTGGGGTTCATTAACTAATGAGTGGCATAAAACAGTGGTTTTTTCAGCACGGTTCCGCTCACAATCTCTAGTTAATGCCCTTTATCTTCACTTGATTCTGTTTGTGCGCAAGTTGCTGACAAATCTTAACGAGATCCGAATGCAAACCGCCGGCCGTTACGTCACGTCCAGCGCCGGGACCACGAATAATCAATGGGTTATCTTGATACCAATGACTACTGATTTGAAAAATATTGTCACAAGGGGTTAGGTTGGCAAAAGCATCACTTTGCGGCAACACCTCTAAACTAACTTTTGCGCTAACCCCTGTTGCTTCATTATGCTGAAAACGCGCAACATAACGGATGCAAGCACCTTTACTACTTGCATCAGACAACGCTGTGGCAAAGTATTCATCTAATTCATTAGCTCTGGCTAAAAAATCATTAGTTGATAAAGCTTGTAATGCTTCTGGCACTAAATTTTGACAGTCGATATCTTCTAATGCTAATTCAAAACCCGCTTTACGCGCTAAAATGAGCAGCTTACGCTGTACATCTCTACCTGATAAATCTTCTCTAGGATCAGGCTCAGTAATACCTTGTGCTAAAGCATTTAATAACAGTTCTGAAAATTTTGAGCTGCCATCATACGTTTCAAATAACCAAGAAAGCGTACCTGAAAAGATACCTGATAACTCGCTGATGCTATCGCCACTTTGACGCAAGTCATCAATAGCATAATTGATTGGTAAACCCGCACCTACCGTAGTATTGCCTAACCATAAACTGTTATTACTATCTGCGGTATTGACTAAATTATTATAATGAGCAGTACTGCTTGAAGCAGCCCACTTATTGGCGCCAATCACATGTACACCTAAAGAAAAAATCTGTTCATACAATAAACTAAAATCTTCACTAGGCGTGATATCTACCACAATTAATTCATCGTATGGATTTTGGGTCAACCAAGAAATTAGCTGTTCATGGTCATAGCTTTGAGCTTCTTGGGCGAACAATGACGCGGCTTGATTGACATCAATACCATCATTGTTAATTAACGCTTTTTTCGATGAAAGCAAGCCAACTAAATGTAAATTCTCTAACGCGTATACTTTATTAAGCTGCGCGGGTAATAATTCTAAAAAACGTTCGCCTATATTGCCCATACCCGCAACAACCAAACCAATATGACGGGCATCTTTAGTCATCTCATGGTGCACTGTATTTAAGAGCTCAATTGAACAAGGTTCAGGTAAAATAGCGATAACGCTATGGTTATTATCACTACCAACCAAGTTCAATGGTTTAGCCGCTTTTAATGAGCGTTTAAAGCGCGCTCTTATATCACCACGTTCAGCGACGCGATGACCAACGGTTGCGATAATTGCAACGGGCTTAAAAGTAATTTCAACATCATGACTCGCCAACCAATCGCTCAAGGCTTTTTGTTGTCCTTGTGTGATAACCATAAAACCCTTTTGGTCATCTATACAAATAGGGAAAAATTCGGCTTTCGCCTTGGCCGCAGCTTCTCCTATAAAACTCACCGATTGCGCTAACAGTAGATCATTAAGGTAAGTGACTGATAACTCTTGCTTGGCAATCTGACCAAACTTACCAATTTCAGTGCCGATAACTTGTGCATCAAAACTACTAGCAACATGCAAATGGGTATGATGCTCACTTAATGGGTTGATCAATGGCAATAAGGTTTTTGCATGCAAAACAGGGTTACCCAAGCGGCCTAACTCTTTAGCGACGCCATTGGGTAAACGGTGTAGTTTTCTAGCGCTAGGAACAACACGAGGGTCGGCACTATAAATACCATCAACATCTGTCCATAAAGTAACATTTCCCGCGGCAACTAAAGAAGCAATAATAGTAGCGGAGTAATCACTACCGTTACGCCCTAAAGTACAGCTTTTACCACGAGAGTCTTTACTAATATAACCGGTAATAACTGCTAACTTACCAAACTGACGCCTTTGTCTTAATTGTGCAGCGCTTATCGCAGTATCAACTACGCAACTGTGTTCATTATCGATAACAAGAAAATCACGAGAATCAATACTATTACTTGGGCAAACTTGCTCATTAAGTAACGCTGACAATAACCTTGCTGACCATACTTCACCTAAGGCTAAAACATCATTATGATGCTGAACAATATCAGCGGTTAACCAAGTAGTTAATTGCTCAATGTCTTTATTCAACCTAAGCAATAATTGCTTGGTATTATTAGCATTCAATAATTCAGTAATAAGTTGCGCTTGATCTTTCGCTAACTCATCAATAGCTTGCGTTAATTCATCAGCTTTTTGTATTGTATGTTCTGCAATTGTTCGTTCGACCAGAGAATAGAGAGCAAATAAACGGTCAGTTGTTTTACCATTAGCTGAAACCACAACAATATCGTTTAGCTGGCAATTTTCACGGATAATTTCAAGCGCACGTTTAATACATTTGGCCGTTGCTAATGAACTACCACCAAATTTATGTACTTGAATAGCATGCTTAGCCAATTTATTTTCTGCAGCTACTTCAGCAATAAAGTCATTATCTGCAATTTCGTTGCTGGACACTGCTTTATTTTCGTTGACCTTATTTAAAATAGTATTCTCTTGTTTCATCTCTCTGCCTGCTAATATTAATCTGTTTTTATTACCGTTGGCTCTGCGTTAAACCGTGTGCTAAATCAGCTAATATGTCATCAATATCTTCAATACCGACAGATAAACGTACTAAAGACTGAGTAATGCCGGCCTCTAGCTGATCTACTATTGTCATACCTGCATGTGTCATCGTTGATGGGTGACTGATCAGACTCTCAACACCACCTAATGATTGTGCCAGGGTGAACAATTCGAGGTTTTCAAATAATTTTTTAACCGCATCAACGCCCCCCTTAATTTCAAAACTTAACATTGCACCATAGCCATACTGCTGTTTTTTGGCAATATGATGACCTGTATGTTCAGGGAAACCGGGGAAATATATAGCATCGATAGCATCGTGATTTTTTAAAAAATCAGCAACTTGTAGCGCATTTTCTTGATGTTGCTTCATTCGTACAGGTAACGTTTTTAAACCACGTAACGCGAGGAAACTATCAAAGGCACTGCCGGTAATACCAATACAATTCGCCCACCACGCTAACTGCTCACCTAACTCTTCCGTTTTAGCGACGACAACACCGCCGACAACATCACTATGACCATTAATATATTTAGTGGTTGAGTGAAAAACGATATCAGCGCCTAGCGTTAGAGGTTGTTGCAGCGCTGGAGATAAGAAAGTGTTATCTACTGCGACTAATGCACCCACGGCGTGACACGCTTTGGTTACTTCTTCAATATCAACTAAACGTAATAAAGGGTTACTTGGACTTTCAAGTAACACCAATTTTGGCTTATGTGCTAACGCATTATCCAGCGCTTGTTGATCATTTTGATCCACAACAATAAGCTTAAATTGACCACGTTTAGCTAAATGGGTAAATAATCTAAAACTACCGCCATAACAATCATGTGGAATAACAACGGTATCTTCAGTAGACAATAACTGACAAATTAAATGCACTGCTGCCATGCCAGTGCTTGTAACGATACCAACACTGCCTTGCTCTAACTCTGCAATCGCGCCAGCAAAAGTGGCTCGCGTTGGGTTACCCGTACGAGAATAATCAAATTGGCGTTTGTTATTAAAGCCCTTTAATGAATAGGTACTGGATAAGTAAATAGGAGCAACCACAGCGCCATGCTGCTGGTCGGTATTAATACCGGCTCTTACTGCCGAAGTGGTAATATTACCTTTTTTAGTAATCGACATTTAGTTCTCTCCATTAATTAAGTTATACCCGTTACCAATCAAGATGCATGTTTCAGAGTGTTTGAGCAATTTCAATTCAAGGCGCTGTGATGAAATAATGGTTATTCCCTTATAAATCACAGCAACGATGAAGTGATGTTGCTCAAGCGCTTCTTCGATGGGCTTACAATGACTTTATACGGCGTTAAATAATCAAACCATAGAATGACTATGCTTAAATCATTTGTCTTGCCTAAAATCATTTTAATTCCCACTGAAATTCCCACTGAAATCCTGCCTTTGAATGGTAATGGGTATCGATACTCAAACGCAGTGTTTAGTTCGCATGTTTTATCAGTAATAGCGCCGATATATAGCAACATCAGCGTTTAGATGTTTGGACGTCTATAACTCTAAACACTTTCATTAATTGGGTCAAGTAATTTTAGACTTCTAAACTTCTACTTGACTGGTTTTTTGCAACAGGTAAAATCTATACTATTACATTTTAGAATACGTTAAAACAATACAGAGGAATATCCATGGCTCAGTGGAATGAAGAGTATATAAATCCCTATGCCGAACACGGTAAAAAAAGCGAGCAGGTAAAGAAAATTACCGTTTCTATTCCTTTGCGCGTCTTAAAAGTTTTAACTGATGAACGTACCAGACGGCAAGTAAATAACCTTCGCCATGCTACAAATAGTGAATTGTTATGTGAAGCGTTCTTACATGCATTTACTGGGCAACCCCTGCCGGATGATGAAGATTTAGCAAAAGATAATAACGAGAAGTTACCTGCCAGTGTCAGACGCTTACTTGAAGCAAAGGGAATTACTGACTTTAGTGCTTACGAAGTTGAGGATGAATAACGCTTGTCGTTAAACTAAGCACGGTAAAAAAGGTACTTAATAAGTGCCTTTTTTATTAGAAAAAAACCTAGTGCGTCATAAATACCAATAAAAAGTTTGAAAAATTGCTTGAGCCGTAAAACCAATACAGCAGAAATAGCATGATGCATAAAAATGTAGAAGACTGAAAGTATTTAACTTCGATAAAGTTATTATAGTGATGGGATAAATATGACTGAAGGTTTTTTTCGTTTTACTGCAAGCCAAAGTAGCTCATTAGATAATTATGGAGCGCATTAAAGAAGAGCAAAGCAAGTTACAAATTATCGGTGACTGCCAGGGAGAAATAAACCTTACAGTAAGCATAGGTGTTTCAAGCCTTATCGCCAGCGGCAAAGCATTTGATATATTATTTTCTCGCGCAGACAAAGCCTTATATCAAGCGAAGAATACTGGTAGAAATACCGCTTGTTACTTATAAAAAATGCCAATATATATGGTAATGAATATATTGGCATTTGCTATTTAACGCTTTTGGTTAATCTATTCCTTAATGGTTATGATTCTTGCTTATTCACTCTAAGCCAATAAGTGGTGAATAATAATCCCGCAGATACCAATACTGTTCGATAATCAATTTGAGAAATTAGCATCAGTAATGTTGCTGAGCGTGACTTGTCTTGATCTACTGACACTTCAACAAGATGCTCAGGAGTCATTGAAAAATAATCCACCAAGAAATGTCCGAAGAATGGTTGCGACAAATGTAAATAGTGCACCACAATAGCCTCTATAACTAATAACGCCACTATCGGTAATACCGCCCATAAAAATGGTGCTTTATTCGCGTAAATAGATGCCAACATTAACCAGCTATATAAAGGTAATAACCAAATAGCGATAGGAACAAGTGTTAACCAAATATAACCTACGCCACTTACTATGTCAGCGCCTGCCAGCATGCCCCATAACGAGATATCAAAGCCAATGGATAAAACTGCACACGCAATAACGGCCAGCGCCAGTATAAGTAACATTAGCAATGTCGCTGCCATAAAAAATATCACTGGAATAACAATCGCACCTGTTAGTACTTTACTGGCAATAGTCATTTTATCCGACACTGGCATCGAGCGCCAAAACATTACCGATTGGTCACGTCTTTCATCAAACAAACAAGTGACAAAGTAATACACTTGCACAATAAAACCTATGGCAATAAAAGGACTAAACAGTGCTATAGCAGAAACAAAAAACACTTCACTTAAACGATCAGATGATTGAAACTGAGTTAAGCTCTCAAGCCCTACCATCACTTTTTGCATATCAACGCCATTTAAAATCAAAATCAGTAATGGGATAAGTATAAAAACACTGGCTAAGGCCACTGGCACCCAAGTAAGCATGCCATTAAATTCCCATAACTCTTTTTTAATTGAGGCTTTCATTATTGTAGTATTCATTAGCAAATCTCCTTATTCATCACACCAACAAAAACATCAGCCAAGCTAGGCGCTGTTACCTTGCCTAACCCCTGTAATGTGGCTTTGTCTTGGTTATCAAATAACATGGTTGTTAGTCCCATCATGCTATTTTTAAATAATGGCTTGAGTTCATTAGCTTGTGGTAACTGTTCATTGGCTACCGCCACTAAATTAAAGCGTTGTTTTATCTCATCGGTACTTTGTGCCAACACAATTTGACCCTGCTGAATAAAAGCAACGTCAGTTAATATGTGCTCAATCTCTTCAATTTGATGCGTGGTAACAACAATACATTTATCTTCGTTGTAGAAGTCTTCCAATAAATGATTATAAAACTGACGACGGGTAAGAATATCTAAACCTAACGTTGGTTCATCTAAAATCAACACCTTAGCATCAATAGCTAAAATCAGCGCTAAATGTAATTGCGCTACCATACCTTTAGATAAAACCTTAACTTTATCGGTTAACGCAATATTAGTTTTGGCTAAAAATGTTTCCGCTTTTTCTAGATTAAAATTCTTGTGAATATCTTGCATATAGCTTAATGCTTGCGAGACTTTTAACCATTTAGGCAAAATAGCTACATCGGCAATGTACGCAACATCATTTAACATGCTAACGCGATCTTTTCTTGGGTGATGCCCAAGTACGCTGATATCACCTTCAAAATCAGTCAAGCCTAATATAGCTTGTAAACAGGTAGTTTTACCTGCACCGTTAGGCCCAACCAAACCAACAATTTGTCCTGCGTTAACAGAAAAGTTCACCGACGAAAGCACCTGCTTTTTACCAAAAGATTTACTGACATTATTTACTGAGATTAATGCGCTCATAATTAACCCTCCACGATGCTGGTTAATAGTTGTTCTGGCGAGAGCTTAAGACGCGTAATTTGTTTTAAAACTTCTGGCCACTGATGTGATAAAAAGCTTTCTCGTTCTCTGTCTAACATCAGCACTTGTGCACCTGGCATAACAAACAAACCTTTACCGCGCTGTTTTTCTACAACTTCTTCGTCCTGTAACATCTGATATGCCTTTGAAATAGTCATTGGGTTAAGCTGATACTCAGCGGCTACTTTTCTCACAGAAGGTAAAGCTTCCCCTTCTTTGATATAGCCATCTAATATACGAGTGACTACTTGCTGATACAGTTGTAGGTAAATTGGTTTTTCTGGATCCCATTGAGGTATCATGCCCTATTCCTTAAATATGACCAAAAAGATATTAGTGTTATACATCACCAGCACACCGCAACACAAGTACAGCTTGATATTTATTTCGGAAAATTAATTCATTACAACAAACTAAAGGTCTAAAAAAATCAGATAATACATTGATAATTATTACTAAATAATTATTTTTGTTTTGCTAACCATAGTGATGTTACAGAATATGTCTGTCGATATAAATTTAGCCAGTAGAAATGATCACTAAGTTAGTGAAATTGGTTCTAGCAAGATAA